>PMIH01000312.1 GCA_003158255.1 Rhodocyclaceae bacterium | reverse complement strand
GCGCGAACTGATCTACGGCGACGTAGTGGTGCGCGTGAATCCGAATTATCGACTGGCCATGCACATCGATACCGACGAGGGCAATGCCGCCAACATCCAGACCGGCATGCTCGGCTACATCGAGGAAATCCAGAGCCGGGGTTAGGCGGGCCGGCGGGCGATCAGGTCGATCACGGCCGAGTCGCCGCGATGACCGGTCCCTTCCGTCAAATGGTCCTCGTATTCATCGAGGGCAAGAATCTCGAAGTCGGCGAATGCCTGCCGCAGCAGTGCTTCGGTGTAGAGATTTTCGATTGCCGACGGGCCGCCTGTGCCGTATTCCAGTTGCTTTGGCGTGTAACCGTGCAGCAGGAGCAGACCACCGGGCTTGACGGCCTCCTTCAAGCGCGCGAACTGGATTTCCCGCTCGTCTGGCCCGACGAACTGGATGAAGATGCCGACCACACAGTCGTAGACTGCGGGCGGCCATGGCATGGTCAGGATGTCCGCTTGGACGAACTCGACCTCGACGTTGCGACCGCGCGCCAGCCGACGCGCCTTTTCCAGCGCCACCGGCGATATCTCCAACGCCGTTACGGCCAGCCCCTGCTCGGCCAGCCAGACGCTGTTGCGCCCCTCGCCATCGGCAACCGACAGCGCCGTGGCGCCGGACGTCAGGAAACGCCGATGGCTTTCAAGGAAGCGGCTCGGGGCGATGCCGAAGAGGTAGTCCTCGCCGGCATCCCGGTAGCGTTTGGACCAGGCCGTTTCCTGGTCGAGCTTCGTCATGCTGTCAGTGCTTTTCGGCGGCCTGTGCCATCGACTGTTCGAGTTGGGCGGCAGGCATGAAGCCCGGCACCCGCGTGCCGTCGGCGAGGAAAATAGCCGGCGTGCCGTGAATGTGGAGTTTTTGCGCCAGCCCCATGATCTTGTCGAGTGCGGCCGTATCGCACTTGGCGGCGGCGGGCGTGGTGCCATTGATCATCGTGTCATTCCAGGCTTTCGCCCGATCCGGCGCACACCAGATGGCTTTCGACTTGTCGATCGAATCTTGCGAGAGGATCGGATACAGGAAGGTATACACCGTGATGTCCGTGACGCCTTGCAGTTCCTTCGCTAGCTTCTTGCAGTAGGTGCAGTTGGGATCTTCGAAGGTGGCGATCATGCGCTTGCCGTTGCCGCCGTTGCCCTTCACCTGCTTGATCGCGAGGTCAAGCGGCAGGTCGGAGAACTTGATCGCCGACAGCTTGTCGAGACGCTCCTGCGTCAGGTCCTTGCGCGTCTTGGGATCGACGATATGGCCGAGGATGATGTGGTTGGCCTTGTCGTCGGTATAAAGAATCTCGCCGCCGACCACGACTTCGTACAGCCCCAGCGCGCCGGCCTTGCGTACGCTGTCAACCTTGGCGCTGTCGCCCAGCGCGGCCTCGACCCGCTTCTTGACGTCGGCGTCGCTGCTTTGAGCGAAGGCGGTCATTGTCAGTACAGCAGCACACGTTGCCGCGAGTAACTTCTTGATCATGGTTTCTCCGTGGGGGGAATGGTGCTGCGAGCGTCAGCCCATGGCGTAGCGGACGAGCAGATCCTTTACGACAGGCAAACGGTGGGTAAAGTTCAGGCCGGCATTGCGCAGCAACGAAAAAGGCTGACCGGGCAAGGAAAACAGCCTTTGCAAGCCATCGGTAACCGATTGTAGCGCGACGACTTCCTCCTTGCGGGCGCGCTCGAAACGGCGCAGCCAGTTCAGGTCGCCGCAGTCGATGTGCGCTGGTAGTGCCATCAGCGTTTCAGCCAGAACTCGTGCGTCCTGGTAGCCGAGGTTAATGCCATGGCCCGAGAGAGGATGAATCGCATGCGCCGCATCGCCGATCAGCGCCAGGCGCGGCGCCACCATGCGCGGTGCCCGCATCAGGCGTAGCGGAAATCCGGCCGGTGGCGTGACCAGCGAGAGTGCGCCGAGGCGGCGCCCGCCGGCATCAGCCACCCGGTCGCAGAACAGCTCCGGCGACAGCGCCAGCAACTCGGCCGCATGGTCGGCGGGTGTCGACCAGACGATGGAGATCAAGTTGCCCGGCAGCGGCAGATAAGCCAGTACGCCGTCGTCGCGAAACCACTGGCAAGCTACCTCGCGGTGCGGCCTTTCCGTTGCGAAGTTGGCGACCACGCCGTGTTGCTCATAGGGTTTGAAACTCACATCGATACCCGCGGCAGCGCGAGTCCAGGAGTCGGCGCCATCGGCGGCCACNNAACGCCGGCGTCGTAAGCCGAGAAATCCATGCGGCCACCTGCATCGCCATAGATTTCCATGGCGCGAACGGGTGCCATTCGCGCAGCGTCCAGGTGTTCCCAAGCGCCGATGCGCTCCAGGAAGTGCGCGTTGGCGGGGCTGATGGCATAGATGCGGGCGTCCCAGCCGTCGGGTTGGACGGGCGCACGTCCCTCGATCAAACCAATCGACAGCCGGCTACGTTTCAGCGCCGCGGCCAAGGACAGGCCGGCCAAGCCACCACCAACAATGACGATATCGAATTCCATGCCATCATTGTCCCGGAGCCGGCTCGCCTTGACAATAGCGGTACCAACAGCCGATAATCGCGGCCCTTTCGGTGATGTAGCTCAGCTGGTTAGAGCGACGGATTCATAATCCGTAGGTCGAGGGTTCAAGTCCCCCCATCACCACCAGATTACAAGAGGCTCGGCAAGCATATCAGCTCGCCGGGCCTTTGTGTTTTTGGGCCATGGCCCATTTCTGGCCCACGTATGGCCCGTCGGTTTTGTGCCAACCAGCGAAAGTGACATACGGATCTTCTGGCCCAAGCCTCCGGATTGACGGGGACTGAGCCAGCTTAGGCCGACATCCCCGGCGAGTGGCATGATGCGGCGGGTCGTCGGCCTGAGCGGCCGTTCGGTCAGTGCGACCACTCTGACGGCAACGGAGCGGTCACCGGCCGCTCAGCATAGCGCGGCATTGAACCCACGCTCCCCTATTGCGACTGTTCGCAGCCAAGTCGATTTGGCGGTCGGCTGTCCGTGAGCAAGGCCTAAGCGGATACCGAAACCCGACCATTCGCCGCTTTCTTGACAACCGCATGTGCGACAACGCACTGACGAACTTTCGCGTTCGGTCTATTAGTTATTGAACACCGCGTCCGTTCTTCACCACGGACCGGATTAGACCCAACCCGAGGAGCATCATCATGACCAATATCGCCTTGTTCGGCGCCGCAGGCGTCATCGGCCAAAGCATCGCTGCCGCCATCCGCGCCAACGGCCGCCCTTATCGCGTTGTCGGGCGCACCGAAGCTAGCCTGCGCAAGGCCTTCGGCAACGACCCCCTCGCTGAAATCGTCACCTGGAATCCCGATTCGCCGGCCTCGGTCAAAGCCGCCGCTACGGGCATCGAGACGCTGATCTACGTGGTCGGCGTCGACTACACGAAATTCGCGCTTCATCCCGAGGTCATGCGCAAGACGCTCGCCGGAGCGGTTGCAGCTGGAGTGAAGAACATCGTCCTCATCGGCACCGTCTATCCGTATGGTCGGCCGGAAACGCGGATGGTGCGCGAAGACCATCCGCGCGAACCCCAGACCTTCAAAGGGCGAATGCGCAAGGCCCAGGAAGACCTTGTGATGCAGGCGCACGCCGATGGCCACATCCGCGCAACCGTGCTGCGTCTGGCGGATTTCTACGGTCCCGGCGTGGAAGGCAGTTATCTGTACAGCGCGGCGAAGGCAGCTGTGCAAGGTGGCGTCGCGGATATGGTCGGCCCAATCGACTTGCCCCACGAGTTCTGCTTTGTGCCCGACGTCGGGCCGGTTGTCGCCAAGCTGGTCAATACGCCCGCCGCATTTGGCAGGATCTGGAACTTCGCCGGCGCCGGCGTCACGACGCAGCGCGAACTGGTGTCGGAGATGGAACGCCAGACCGGACGGAAGCTGAAGCTCCGCGTGGCGGGCAAGACCATGCTGCGCCTGGTCGGTTTGTTCGTGCCGATGATGCGCGAATTGGTCGAGATGCATTACCTAATCACCGATCCCGTGATCATGGACGACTCGGCGCTTCAACGGCTGATCGGGCCGCTGCACAAGACGCCGTATGCCGAGGGTATACGGCAAACCCTGGCCGCCATGACCGATGGTCGTATCGTCGAAAGCGTCGCTCTGCCAAGCCATCCTTGAACTGCTTCGGGTCTGTGGAGCGCGCGGATGATGGCGGCCGACCAGGCCATCCGATAGTCGGATGGCCCCGGTCGCATGACGGTCGAACGGCGAAAAGAGCGATCGGCGGCCGTGCGGTAATCGAGAGGCAACCGACGGAGACAACCGACGCTCATGACTAGGCCGCTTAGCGTCGGCTCGGGGCGAAGTCCTGTCCTCGGCCAATGCCGACCTTGGGCCTGTGGCCAGACTCGGACGGCAATGCGTTGGTCAACTGCCCTTCAATCGAGAAAGGCCCCGAACGGCTGCCTACTCATCCAGCAAATTCGTGCTCCCGACCCTGTGCGGCCTATGGCTAGGTCAAGTCAATCGCCTGATGGCAAAGCAATTCTTAGGTCAATAGAAAAGTAAATTGTTGTGCAAAAACAAAGTAGAGTTCAGGGAAATAGTAAAGTAAAGTTCTGATGAATGGCAGAGTAAAGTTTTTGAGAATATCAAAGTGAACTTATGAACTCAGTACCAAGCAAACCGAAGGGCAGCCCGACGCTTGCAGTTGCACTGAAGACGCTCAAGCGCCTCCAGGAAAAGCACAGCGGCGTTGTCGAATCCTCGGACATCAAGAGCGACGAGCAGCGCACTGCGTTGGTCGACACGGGGTTCCTGAGGCCAGTGATGAAGGGCTGGTACATCTGTGGCAGCCCGAGCGACAACGACGGAGACACCACGGCGTGGTACGCGTCCTTTTGGGCCTTCGTTTCAGGCTACCTGGGCAAGCGCTTCGGCAAGCGGTACTGCCTGAACCCTGATGCATCGCTGATGCTCCACACAGGCAACACCACCGTACCCAGGCAGGTTACATGCGTCACGATCGACAGCGGCACATCCAAGGTGGATCTGCCCTTCGACACCTCACTGCTTGTGTATCCGGACAAAAATCGGGTTCCCGTGGCACGCATTGAAGTCCGAGGACTGCAAGTGTGGCCCGTTGCCGAGGCCCTGTGCTTGGTTGGTCCTTCGTTCTTCGTAAACAACCCGCGTGAGGCCGAGATCGCGCTGGCCACCATTCGCAATGCGTCCGAATTGCTACCGACGCTGCTGGCTGGCGACAAGATGGTAACGGCCGCGGGCCGGTTGGCCGCTGCGTTCGAGTTCGTTAAGCGCCCCGACGAGGCTGAGCGCATACAGAAGGCCTTCGCCAAGCTCAGGATCACGCTCAAGTTGGTGAACCCCTTTGATCTGGCCGAGCCCACAATTTCGCCCAGCAAGGAGCACTCGCCCTATGTGCTGCGCCTGCGCTCGATGTGGGCCGGATGGCGCCAGGACGTCATCAATGCCTTCCCGCCCGCGCCTGGCCTCGAGAGCCAGAGCGCCGGCTATCTGGTGCAGGTCGAAGAGCGCTATGTCTCTGACGCCTACAACTCCCTGTCTATCGAAGGCTATCGTGTCACCGACGAGCTCATCGAGCGCGTGGCTCGCGGGGACTGGAATCCGGACGGCGACCCAGAGCACGACAAGGCCAGGGACGCGCTGGCCGCGCGGGGGTACTACCAGGCCTTTCAGACGGTCAAGGAGAGCATCGGCAAGGTGCTGGCGAAGGACAACGCCGGTCTCGTAGTCAAGCGCGATCACCACGACTGGTATGCCGAGCTGTTTGGCCCGTCCGTGACAGCCGGCATCGTCGAAGCCAGTCAGCTCGCCGGTTATCGGCGTGGCCCAATCTTCATCCGCAACTCGATGCACACGCCGCTACCCAGCGAGGCCCTTCTGGATTCGTTGGAAGCCCTGTGGGACATGCTCGAAGCGGAGCCCGAGGCTTGCGTTCGCGCTGTACTGGGGCACCACCTTTTCGTCTTTATTCATCCGTACTACGACGGCAACGGCCGCATCGGTCGCTTCGTGATGAACACGCTGCTGGCATCCGGTGGCTACCCGTGGACGGTGATCCGGATGAGCCGGAGGGATGCCTACATGAAAGCCCTGGAGGCCGCGAGCGTCAAAGGCCAGATCACGCCACTGGCCGAATTCATCGCTCAAGAGATGCGGGAATGGTCCCCCGAGCGCGAGCACAAGGACGGCAAGGCCTGACAAGCCACCCCCGGCCAGCCAAGGCTTGCCAAACGGTGATAACCCAAGGCGTGAGTGGTCGCCGATCGTTGTCGAGCCACGTCCAAAACTCGATCAACATCGTGGCTGCGGCCAAGTCATTGCAGATGATCAGGTGCCTTTCTCGACTTAACGGCAGTTGACCGGCGCATTGCCGTCCGAGTCTGGCCACAGGCCCAAGGTCGGCATCGGCCGAAGACGGGACTTCGGCTCGATGGCTTTCCGGGACACCTTTTGATCTATGCGACCCAAGGCCGGGTTTCTGCCTGCGGCATCGGCACTCAGATCGTCATGAGCGACTCGCCACTCAGAGCTGGAAGCCGAGCCACAGCACCAGCCCTTCCAAGAAGTCGCGCCACAGACCGGGCAGTTGCTCGTCGTAGCGAACCGCCGTGCAGCGTTCATGGTCGAACCACGCAGAAAAGTGCGCGATATCGCGAGCGTCATGGAACGCCACCATAAATTCGTAATTGAGAAACAAGCTTCGGCTGTCCAGGTTAGCGGACCCCACCAGCGCCAGGACATCATCAATGATGGCGGCTTTGGCATGCAGCATGTGCGGTGCAAGCCATACGCGCACCCCTGCGGCGGTGAGAGCACGCAACGAACGATGCCGCGCGATATCGGCCAGACGATGATTGGATCGTGCCGGAAGCAGCAAGTCCACTTGCACCCCCCGCTTTGCCGCCAGACAGAGCGCCATCAGCAAAGCGTCGTCCAGCAGAACATAGGGCGAGACGAGCGCCACGCGCTCGCGCGCACGGTAGCTCGCGCAGACGAGCATCGCGTGTACGGTGTCGTCAGCCTGGTCGGGGCCCGAGGCGATAATCTGTCCCGCGGCCTCGATAGGCTCAGCGATAGTAGTGAGCTTGGCGTCTGCGGTCGTCATCGTGCTCGTCGCTGGCGATTCTGCCCCCACGGCGAAGATCCAGTCACGCTGGAACAGATCGGCTGCCTGCCGAACAAGCGGTCCTTGCAAATCAAAACTCAAGTCGCGCCACGCAGCGCGGCCGGGCTGCGCCGAGAAATACTCCGTGGCCAGGTTGCGCCCACCGCACCACAGACGCTCTGCCGTGCACCCTGCGTCGGCCACCGCGAGCTTGCGATGGTTGCGCAGGTTCGTTCGGCCATTCAGATCGAAGTTCAGCAGGGGTGCAAATAGCCCGATCCGGACACTTGCGCGCTTAAGTGGCGATAGGTTAGGCCATCCGCCCATCATGCGGCCTACCCCGTCAAGCAGGAGTCGCACCTGCACGCCGGCGCGGGCCCGGGCAGCCAGATGCGAGATTACCTCCGCACCGACTGCGTCGCGCCCGAGCATGAAGCTGCACACGTCAAGCGTGTACCGGGCGCCGTCGATCAATTCCAGGAGCGCTCGTAAGGCCAGTGAGCCGTCGGCGTGGATGCATAAAGTCCGATACGTTGTGGGGCACGGTTGCCCAAGCGCAGCGGCCATTTCAACTGGCCAAGCACTCTCTTCGGCTCTCGGTAGAGTCGCCCGAGCGTCCGAGCGTGACTGGATGGTGCGGGTGAGCTTGCGTGTGCCGAACAACAGATACAGCGGCAGTGCAACATAGGGCAACAGCAAGATAAACAATACCCAACCAATCGCAGCCGATGGATGCCGACGCTGTTGCAGCACGTGCGAGGTAACTACATATACGAGTAGGCCCGTGACGGCAAACAGCCCATGCAGCGACAGCCAATGCGATGGCATCACGGCAAGCAACACGCGTGGCGTAGCCAAAAGACAAGTGTTTCGGTCATGTGGTGTCAGATCCCGTCAATACACCCTCGAATGGACACGCTTGATACCTGGTCCCCACCTGGGGCTCGAATGTGGGGACTACGGATAGCGGCACAACGTTCTGGCAACCAAGCATATAGGAATTGGGGCGGCGCAAGTCTTGGTCCAAATGTCCTGCACTTGCCCGGCTCATTTGGTTGTTGAAGGTCTGCTGTTCGGAAATCCCAAAGGGGCCAACGATCTCTCGCGGCCCCTACGTCTCTTCATGGCCGGGAGTTGCGGTTGGCGACGTGCGCGGAAAGCCGATACTGACGAATGCGCGAGTCCGTTACGTCGGCTTACGGACCATGAATCCCGAAGGCTGACCTCGGCCAGGCGGAAGGTCTGGATTGTCGTCCAGCTTGCGTAATGGCACTATGCGGGCAACACATGTGGCCTTGTGTTGCGGCAGAAGCGGCGACCCACCGCACTCCAAAACCGAGTTGGCAACGCCCGCTGGCCGCGAGGCCTGGCTCTGCGTTCGAGGAGGAACGACATGACGACTAATCACGGCCGACGCAAGCTGTTAAGAGTCGGTGGCGCTGTACTTGTTTTGATCCCGCTGGCCACCATTACCCGACAGGCAAGGGGAACGACGAATTCTGAGAAGCGCACTGAGTTGAAGTACCAAGTCACACCACTTAACGGAAACAGTTGCGTCAGTTGTTTAGAGTTCATTCCCGGGAAGACTGACCATGACTTCGGCGGATGCAAGCAGATACCTGGCGATGACGAGATTTCGCCTACTGGCTATTGCGTTCTTTGGAATACGATGTAGTCGCTATCGAACAAGACAGGGCATCTGAGGTGGCCGCCGGCAATGAGGCGCGTAAGCTGATGGAGACGAATAGCGACATCCCCCGACCCGGACACTCAACAGGAGCGACCCCCCCGATGAACATTGAAGCCATTGCCGGGCAACTGGCCCAGGTCGGGTATATCGTTCTCCACCAGCCGCTGCTACGGCGCCAGTCGGCGCAGCTGTCTTCCCGCTGCCAAGACGACGATCGACTGCGGTTTCAGCCGGCCCGGATAGGCCGGGGAGCGGAGCGGCAGCAACTCGACGCGATACGCGGCGACGTGATCAGCTGGCTGGATGACGGCGACGGCATCGATCACGCCTACCTGGCCTGGATGGAAAAGTTGCGCAGCGGACTGAACGAGGTGCTCTATCTCGGCCTGTTCGATTACGAGTGCCACTACGCTATCTACGACGCGGGCGCCGGCTATGCCCGCCATTCGGACGTATTGATCGGACGGCGCAATCGGATCCTGTCGACCGTGTTCTATCTCAACGAAGACTGGCAGTTCAGTGATGGTGGCGAGCTGGTGCTGTTCGCGCCCGAGGGCGATGCCATCATCGATACGGTGAACCCGACCTTCGGCAAGATGATCATTTTTCTCAGTGAATTATTCCCCCACACCGTGCTCACGGCGCGCAAGCAGCGGCGCAGTATCGCTGGCTGGTTCCGGGTCCGGGATATGGACTGATCAGGCCGAGTTGAACTTCATCTGGTAGGCATGGCGCGCACGGTTCCCTGCAGCAGCCTTAGGCGAATTCACCCTACCGGCCACATCTGCACGTTCGAGCTTGCCATCCAATTTGAGTAGCTGCGAGAGTCTCCTACGGACTTGGCCCGTCTTCGCCGATCAGGATGCGGTTTTCAGCGCGATATTTGTGGGGCGGGATTTCGAGGTTGATCGGTGCTGGCATGTTCCTGAACACGCGACCGGCAAGGTCGAACTGGGAACCATGACAGGGACAGAAGAACCCGCCCAGCCAATCGGAGGCCATGCCTTCCCCGGCCCCTGGCTTGAACTTGTCCTTCGGCGAGCATCTCCGGCGTCCGATGGACGATCCAGACCGGCTTGCTGCGCCACTCGACCGTCATGATTGCGCCCGCCGCCACTCCGGCGATACCGGTGGTGAGCGGAAGCTGTCGGCGTTTGGTATCGGCCGGTTCATCGGCGAACCGAGCGGCGATGGTTGTCATTTTCGTTCCGTCTTCTTTCGTCGGCGTATTCAGCCAAAGGTCACGGAGTCGCCATTGCCAATATAGAGGTCGCTGATCGAGCCGTTGGAGCCGGTTCCCCTGACGATCGGGTAGCCCAAGGCAATCATCAATTCCACTGCCGGGAGCCCGGTGCAGTGGTTGCAGGCGATGCGCTCGAAGCCGTACTTGCCCATCTCGCGGATTACTGCCTCTTGCGGCGGCGCCAGCGGGCCGAACGGCGCCAGATGGAGGCCGCCGTACAGTCCATGGAACTTGGTCGCCGCAGTGAGATTCTCGGTCGCGAAGTCAATGATCCGGGGCAGCGTTTGGTGGCCGCAGCCGGTAATCGCTACCAGCCCCTTGTCCCGGACATTGGCGTAAAGGGACTGCTCGCCCTCCGTCTGGAGGATGATCGGCAAATCAAAGGTGACGGCGGCCACACCCGGCATGATCGGGTTGGCGCCGCCGGCCTTGAGCCGGATCAGCGGGCCGGTGTGCGTAATGGCATTCTTCGCACCGGCGGCAGGGAAATCGGTGCCGGCCATGAATTGGTAGGCCTCGGGGCGGAAAGTCGCAGGGATGTAGATCGGGATGTCGCGGCGCAACTCCAGAACGGTTTGCAAGGCGAACAGGTGGTCCACATGTTCATGGGTCAAGAAGAGCGCCTCGATCTCGCCGCTGGCAATTTTCTTGTCAACACCGGTCTGGGCGAATCGTTGCTTCATGTAGTCCTGATTCCAGCCGACGTCGATCAATATCTTGGAGCGCTTACCGTCGAGGGCTTCGACCTCCATCAGGCTGCAACTGCCGCCGGCGTTGCTGTTGTCCCACGGCACTTGCCACTGATTGGCGTTGAAGCCGCCGCCGGCATTGACGTTGGCAACCAGTTTTTCGTTACTGTGCCAACCGACCTCGGACACGCAAGTCATCTTGACCGACTTGCAGGCGCCGATGTCGATCTTCTTGCCCGGACCCGCGACCGTCGGTTCGGGCATGCGCAGGATCGAATCCCGCGCCAGCAGTTCCGCCGGGTTGAACAGGGTCAGGCCGGCTACGCCCATGGCCGCTCGTTGAAGAAAGGTTCGCCGAGCCGAATGCCCGGAACAACAACTTGCGGATTGTTCGTCAGGTGCGTGTTGCGTCATCGCTGATCTCCTTGATCGAGAGGAGCAACTAGCCTACGCCCTGCCACGACGCGAAATCCTGTGCATCCAAGCACAGGTGACGTGCACACCCGGTCGTCGACTAGCGACCCTCGATAAGCGATCGATGCTTCAGGAGTTCCTCGGCAAGGCAGTCCATCAAAGTCTTGACGCGCCGGTTGCGGCGCAGATCCTGGTGGGTCAGCAGCCAGAGGTGCAGACCGAAACCTCGCAACGTCGCGAGACAGCGCAAGCCGGGATCGCGGTCGCCCACGTAGCGCGCCAGCACAGACAATCCCAGGCCCGCCCGGGTAGCGGAAACCAGAGTCTGGGTATGGTTGGTGCGCAAGACAATGCGCTCAGGCGGGATGTGTTCTGTGATCCAGCGTGCCTGCGGCAGATCCCTCCGGCTGTCCGTGTAGGTGAGCCAAGGAAACACCGTGAAGTCTTCGGATTGCGTCTGGGTTGCCGGGTGGGCGCATGCCGCATAGACGCCATGCGCCAGTTCGGCGACGCGACGGCCGACCAGGTACTCCGGGGGCGAGTCCGTGACACGGACGGCGATGTCCGCTTCGCGTCGGGCAATGCTCACGGCGGCGGGGGAGATCAGTACCTCGGCTGTCATCTCCGGGTTGGCCGCCCGCAAACGGACGAGGGCATCGCAGATCCAGGGCGACAAGGGGCCGAGGGAAGCAATGCGCACCGTGCCGACCAACTGCTGGTCCAGACCGGCGAGTCTTCGCTCGACGGCGATGAGTTCTTCCTCGAACGGTTGCAGGGTTTCCAACAGTTCCTCGCCGGCAAGCGTCAGGACATAACCGTGAGGATGGCGCTCAAACAGCTCGGAGCCGAGTCCTTTTTCAAGGGCGGATACCCGCCGCATCACGGTCGTGTGAATCACGCCCATCTGCCGCCCCGCCGCAGCCAGTGAGCCTGATCTGGCGACTGCAAGAAAGAACCTCAGGTTTTCCCAATCCATCTCATCCCCCATCCTTGCTATCGATTCCGCGGCAAGAAGCTACACCGGAATGCGGCCGTGTGCATATTCGCACAGCCCCCGTCCACTCCCGCGCATTGTGATCGGGCGATCTCGCCGTCAAACTGACGGCATCCAATTCGAGAGTCCATTGCCGTGTCGAATGCTATCCCCTCATTGAACATCAAGACGTGGCTGGTCGCCGCCACCGCAGTAGGCGCCGGATCAATCCTGCGTTCCCTGGGGCCCCTTGGCTCTCTCGGTCCCGAAGCGCTGACGGCCACGCTGATTATTGCTACGGTCCTGCTGTGGTCTTCGGGCATCGTGTCGGAAGCTCTCGCTACGCTGATGTTCTTTTCGGCGGCGGTGCTGCTCCACGTTGCTCCGGCCGAAGTGATCTTTTCGGGATTCGGTTCGTCCGCTTTCTGGATGATCTTCTCCGGCTTGATCGTCGGCGCTGCCATCAAGAACAGCGGCCTGAGCGTACGGATTGCGGCCCGCCTGGCCGGGCTCCTAG
>PMIH01000314.1 GCA_003158255.1 Rhodocyclaceae bacterium | reverse complement strand
GGCCACACGCGATCAAGCCACTGCTGACGATACGGCGGGTCAAGAAACACCAGATCGAAACTCCGGCCCTGGCGGGCAGCCCGGGCCGCGAATTCTAGCGCATCCGTACGGATCAACTCCACCCCGTTCCCGCCAAGGCTTTCGACGTTCTCTCGCAAGGTGACCGCGGCACGTCGATCCCATTCGACCAGGACCACGCTCGCCGCCCCCCGCGAAGCGGCTTCGAAACCAAGGATGCCGCTACCGGCGAAGAGATCGAGGCAGGTCAATCCGCTCAAGTCCTGGCCCAGCCAGTTGAACAGCGTTTCGCGCACCCGGTCGGGTGTCGGCCGCAGCCCTTGGGCGTCGATCACCTTGATCACCCGGCTGCGCCATTTGCCGCCGGTAATGCGGATGCGGCTCAATCAGCAGCAACCTCGACCGTGACCAGGTTCTCCGGCTTGACGTGGCGGGCGAAGGCTTCGCGCACGCCCTTGGCGGTCACGGCACTCACCTTGGCCGGGAAATCGTCCAGATAAGTGAGCGGCAGGCCGAAGAAGCCGATGGTCGANNGCCTGGTCGCGCTTGGTTTGCAGGCCGATCTCGAACGGGCCTTCGAGTTTCCTCGGCGCGAAGTAGGAATAGACGCTGTAGGCATAGCCGCGCTTCTCGCGCACTTCCTTCATCAGCCGCGAGACGAAGCCGCCGCCACCGAGGGTGTAGTTGCCGACGAGCAGCGCGAAGTAGTCGGGGTCGCCGCGCCGCACGGCCGGCAGGCCGATATGGATGTGGCTCTGGCTGGCCGGATGGGCAACCTTGATGATTTCGTGCGCCGGTAAATTCACCGCCGGCAGCGGTACTTCCGGCTGGCCAGTAGGCAGATCGTCGGTCAGTGCCTGGGCGATCTGTTCGGCTTCGGTACGCGTCACGTCGCCGATGATGGCGACCACCGCCCGCTTCGCCGAGTAGTGGTCGCGGTGAAATGCGACCAGGTCTTCACGGCTGATGTAGCCAATGCTGTCGACCGTTGCGCTGACGCCGTACGGGTGATTCGGATAGATCGCCGCGGCGAAACGCTTGGCAGCGATAGCGTCCGGCCGCGTGTCAGCCTCCTGAATGCCGGCGATGCTGCGCGCCTTCTCGCGCGTCACGACGGCGTCGGGAAAGTTCGGCTTCGCCAGCACCAGGCGCAGCAGGTCGAGCGCCGCCGCCTTTTCCTTTGGATAGGACAAGGTACGCAAGGTGACTCCGGCGCGGTCGGCTTCCGTGGTGCCGCCCATGACCGCGCCGATATCCACGAGTCGGCCGGAAATTGCCTCTTCGTCGAGGTCGCCGGCACCGGCGTCCAGCAGTCCGTGGGTCAAGCCGGCCAGGCCCGCCTTGGCTTCCGGGTCATAGGCATTGCCCGCCGAGAAATCGACTTCGACATCGAGGATCGGCAGCCCATGCGCTTCGACGAACACCACCTTGGCGCCGGAAGGCGCGATCCATTGTTCGATCTTGACGCCCGCTTCGGCGGCAAACGAAACGGCCATGGCAAGCGCGGCAAGCAGGATTCTCATGTCTCGCTCCCTGTTAGTGGCGTACCGCGACGGCTGACTTTCGCGGCTTGGCTTGATCAAGCGGCAGCGGGTCGAGCGTCGCTACCGTCAACGTGTCGTCGGTGAAATACTTCTTCGCCACCGCCTGCACTTCCTCGGTCGTGACCGAGCGCAGCTTGTCGAGCAGCTTGTCGTAATCGCGCCAGTTGAAACCGGTGGCTTCGAANNGCCTGCGCCATCATCGAATCGCGCTTGTAAACCTGGCCGGCGATGATCTGCGTCTTGATGCGCGCCAGTTCCTCCGCCGTCACGCCTTCGTCGGCGATGCGCTTCAATTCGCCGCGCAGTGCGGCTTCCAGTTCGGTCACTGTGTGGCCTTCTGCGGGCTGGCCGTCGAGCGTGAACAGCGACTCGCCGCGTACCGTGCCGTCGTAGCCGGCTCCGGCCGATTGCGCGATCTTCTGACTGCGCACGAGATTCCTTTGCAGGCGTGCCGCGTCGCTGCCGTCGAGCACACCGGCCAGCACCTCGAGCGCGTACGGCTCGCGATCCTTCTCGACATCGGCCAGGCGCGGCACCTTCCAGGCCATGGAAATGTAGGGCAGCTTCGCCGGCGCCTTCACCGTCACGCGCCTGATGCCGGTCTGCTCCGGCTCGTTCTGCGGCTTGCGCACCGGCAGGGCGCGCGGCTTGACGCGACCGTAAGTACGCTCGGCCTCGCGGAAAACCTTCTCGTGATCGACATCGCCGACGACCAGCAGGTAGGCATTGTTGGGCACGTACCAGCTCTTGTACCAGTTACGCGCATCCTGCCAGGTCATGTGCTCCAGATCGTTCATCCAGCCGATCACCGGCCGGCGATAGGGATTCGCCTCGAACGCCATCGCATTAAGCGCCTCATGCACCAGCGCCTGCGGATTGTCGTCGGTGCGCATGCGGCGTTCTTCCATGACCACCTTCATCTCGGAAGCGAAGTCCGTCGGCGTCAGGCGCAGATTGGCCATGCGGTCAGCTTCCAGCGCCATCATCTTCGGCAACACGGCGGCGGGGACGATCTGGAAGTAGGCCGTGTAGTCCAGGCTGGTGAAGGCATTGTCGCGGCCGCCAGCATCGGCGACAATCTTGTTGAACTCGCCCGCCGCCACGGTATTCGTGCCCTTGAACATCATGTGTTCGAGCATGTGGGCGACGCCGGAATAGCCGTCCTTCTCGTCCATCGCACCAGCGCGGTACCAGACCATGTGCACCGCGGTCGGCGCCCGATGATCCTCCTTGACGATCACCCGCATGCCATTGGCAAGTTGTTTCTCGAAAGGATTGGCAAACGCACTGCCGGCAACAAGGAGTGCCAACAGAAACAAGGCCTTCTGCATATTCATGTAGGGGCTTCTGCTAAAATGGATGTTCATTTTCGGGGATGATACCCGCCTCCGCATACGACACCCATCCCCATGTTTGGTTTCCTGAAGAAGAACGAAAAAGCCGCGGCTGGCGAGGAGAAGCCGGCTTCCTGGAGCGAGCGCCTGAAGGCCGGCCTCGCCAAGACCCGTGCCCAGCTTGGCGGCCAGCTCAGCGGAATCTTTCGTCGCGCGAAGATCGACGACGAGTTGCTGGAAGAACTCGAGTCGACCTTGCTGATGGCCGACTGCGGTATCGACGCGACACAATGGCTGCTCGGCGAACTCAAGGCGCGCGTCAAACAACACAAGTTGGAAACTCCCGAACAACTGCGGCAGGCGCTGATCGAACTGCTCTCCGGCCTGCTCGCGCCGCTGGAGCAATCGCTCGACGTTTCGACCCATAAGCCGTTCGTCATCATGATCGCTGGCGTCAACGGTGCCGGCAAAACAACGTCGATCGGCAAGCTTGCCAAGTATTTCCAGGATCAAGGCAAGTCCGTACTGCTCGCCGCGGGCGACACTTTTCGCGCCGCCGCCCGCGAACAGTTGGTCGAATGGGGGCGACGCAACAATGTGACCGTGGTCGCCCAGGACTCGGGCGACCCAGCCGCAGTGATTTTCGACGCCATCGCGGCCGCCAAGGCGCGCGGCATCGACGTCGTGCTTGCCGACACCGCCGGGCGCCTGCCGACGCAACTCAACCTCATGGAAGAAATCGCCAAGGTACGCCGAGTGATCCAGAAGGCTGAGCCGACGGGGCCGCACGAAGTGCTGCTGGTGCTCGACGCCAATATCGGCCAGAACGCCATCACCCAGGTCAAGGCGTTCGACAAGGCCGCCGGCGTCACCGGCCTGGTTCTCACCAAGCTCGACGGCACCGCCAAGGGCGGCGTGCTGGCGGCCATTGCGCGCCAGTGTCCGAAGCCCATCCGCTACATCGGCGTCGGTGAAGGCATCGACGACCTGCAACCGTTCCGCGTCGGCGAGTTCGTTGAAGCACTGTTCGACCGATGATCAAGGTCGACCACGCCAGCAAGCGCTATCCGCCGGGCTTCGATGCCCTCTCCGACATCAGCTTCGAAGTCGCCGCCGGCGAACTCGTCACCGTCGGCGGCCATTCGGGCGCCGGCAAGTCCACGCTGCTGAAACTCATCGCCGCCATGGAGCGGCCGACCGGTGGCGCAGTGCTGGTTCACGGCCAGAACATGGGCAGCCTGAAACGCACGGCGATTCCATACCTGCGCCGCAATCTGGGCATCGTCTTCCAGGACCAGAAACTGCTGTTCGACCGTAACGCTTTCGAGAACGTCATGCTGCCGCTCACCATCTCCGGCTTCCCGCCGGCAGAGGCGCAGCGGCGCGTCCAGGCGGCGCTCGATAAAGTCGGCCTGCTCGGCCGCCAAAAAGCCATGCCGATCATGCTCTCGGGCGGCGAACAGCAGCGCCTGGCCATCGCTCGCGCCGTGGTCAGCCGGCCCAACCTGTTGCTGGCGGACGAGCCGACTGCGCACCTCGACCCGGAGACGGCGGCCGACGTGGCGCGCATCTTCCTCGAATTTCGCGCCGTCGGCGTTACCGTGCTGATCGCCACCTACGACGACAGCCTGTTCCCGGATGCACGCCGGCTGGTACTCGCGCAAGGGAGGCTCCAGTGAGCATGTGGCTGCACCAGAGCGGCGATGCACTACGGCTGGCCGCCCGCCGGCTGATCGCTTCGCCCGTGAATACGCTGCTGTCCGTGCTGGCGATCGGCGTCGCCCTGGCGCTGCCCGCAGGCGGCCAGATGCTGCTCGCCAACGCATTGCAACTGGCGCGCAATTCCACGCCGGCACCGCAAATATCCCTCTTCCTCGATCTCGACGCCGACAAGCGCGCCATCAGGGACATCGACGGCCGGTTGAAAAATCATCCCGGCGTGAAGGCCTACCGCCTCATTCCGCGCGAGGACACGCTGGCCCGCATGAAGGCCAACGAAGGTCTGGCGGATGTCATCGAAGCCCTGCCGAAGAATCCCTTCCCGGATGCCTTTACCGTCCTGCCGGCCGACGATCGCCCGGAGGCAATGGAACAATTGGCGGCGGAACTGGGCAAACTATCGAAGGTCGCCCACGCGCAGCTCGATTCCGACTGGGCGCGACGGATGGCCGCCCTGTTGAAGATCGGCCGCACCGGCGTCCTCCTGATGGCCCTTCTGCTCGGCGTCGGACTCATCGCCATCACCTTCAACATAATCCGGTTGCAGGTCACCACCCACCGAGCCGAAATCGAACTGTCGCGCCTGCTCGGCGCCACCGATGCCTTCATCCGCCGGCCGTTCCACTACTTCGGCGTGTTGCTCGGACTGGCGGGCGGTATCGTTGCCTGGATGATCGTTGCCGGCGCCACCTGGTGGCTCAGGGGGCCGATCAGCGAACTGGCGCAGTTGTACAGCCTCGAATTTTCCCTGCGCCCCCTCGCACTCGTCGACTCGATCGCCCTTCTCGCGGTCGCCGCGGCGCTCGGCGGCATCGGTGCCTCGTTGTCGTTGAGCAAACACTTGCGCGACGACTGAGCGCCGTCCAAAGCGTGGCGTACCACGACGACTGACTTTCGGCGGCGCAAAGAAAAGGCCCCGCCGAAGCGGGGCCGAAAGCAGAGATGCCTAATCCAAACANNGTCAGGCCGGCGTAGAGGGAGCGACCCATGCCGGGAACGGCGATTCCCCAGGGGATGCCGTTGGTCGACATCGTCATGCCCTGGCCGGTATAGGCGCCGCCGGTGGGCAGGTAGTAGAACTTGTCGAACAGGTTCTCGATGCCGAAATCGACGCGCGCCTGACTCCAGGAATAGCTGGCGCGCAGATTGACGAGGCCGTAGCCTGCGGTCCTGATCTCGTTGCGCACGTCGGAAACGTTGCTCTTGGCTTTGACGCCGACGACTTCGAGGCCGTTGCTCCAGCCGGCGTATTCGTGCGCGAAGGTCAGCTTGGCGTTGAGCGGCATGATGTTGTAGAGGCCCTCGCCGGTGTCGAGATTCTTGCCGTTGGTGTAGTTGAGCAGGCCCTTGAACTTGAATTCGCCGACGTCGGTTTTCGCCAGCGACAGGTGGCCGGAGAGATCGAGCCCGTAGAGGCGCGCCGTTTCGTTGACGTACTGAAGGTGAACGAACTTGTTGGTCAGGGTCGTGTTGGCCGCGCCGCCGCAAAGCGAATTCATCATGGTGCCACTGCCGACGCAGCGCTTGGCGTCGATGAAATCGGTGACGCGGGTGTAGTACGGCGTCGCCTTGATTTGCCAGTTGCGGTCGTCGGCGTGCCAATCGAAAGTGGCGGAGAGCGTGTGTGCCGTTTCCGGCTTCAGGTCCGGGTCGCCGACATAGCCGTTGCCGTCGCCGACGAAGTTGTTCATTTCCAGCGCCATGCCGTTTTGCGACCACGAATAGCGCTCGTAGAGGTTGGGCGAACGCGTCTTCTGCGCGTAGCCGAACTCGATGGTCTGCATCTGGCTTGGCGTGTAGCGCGCCAGCGCAGTCAGGTCCCAGTTGTTGTCGGTGCGTTCGCGGCTGCGGGCGTTGAAGGCGTTCGCGGACGTGATGTAGCCGGCGTAGACGTTGTTGTAGCCCTGCACCGTGCCGGCATCCGTCTTCACGCGCTCATAGCGCGCGCCGAGCAGCGTCAGCCACTGCGGACTGAAGTTGGCTTCCCACTCGGAGAACAGCGCCGTCCGGTCGCGCTGACCGTCGTTGATGTTCCAGAACGTGTTCGGCGCCATGCCGCCGACGGTGTAGCCGGTGGGCAGGACGGAAGGCGACGGCGGCCACCAGTCGTCGAGACGGTAGCGCAGCGTTTCGCCGCCGACGCGCAGGACGTCCTGCTGCGACAGGTTGATGCTGGCCTTGATCGTGGCGCCAGTGGTTTTGCTCTTGGTGTCCATCGGCATTCCGGGCGCCAGGATGGTGGCGGCCGAGCCGTAGTAGTACTGCTTGTCGTCGCCGAAATCCATGTGGTGCCGCACCGTCTCGTGGTAGGCACGCGCTTCCAGCGCGCCCCAGTCGAAGCTGCCGAGGTAGCGCAGGTTGTAGCGCTTCTCGGTGTTGCCGAGCATGTCCATGCGCTGGTTCGGGTAGAGCTCGTAGGGAATGTCCTGGTAGCCGAACTTGGCTTCGACCAGGTGATTCGCATTCTTCACGGCAAGGCCCAGCGTCTGGTTGCGAACCTCGTAGGCGGAGGAACCGACTTCGTCGAGCGGCAGCGTGTGGCCGGTGCGGCCAGTTGGCGTCGTCGACTTGAAATCCTTGCTCGCCGTGTAGTTGTCGGCCTGGGCGTAGGCGCCGCTGTAGGTCAGGTTGATCATGTCGTTGGCCCAGATAGCCGACGCGTTGCCGCCCTTCGCGGCGTTGTTGCTGCGGTAGAAGGCGCCGATCTGTCCCTTGACGATGTTCTCCTGCCCCGGCGCGGCAAACTCCGGCGCCGGCGTTTCGGCGACGATGGTGCCGCCGATGCTGTCGCCGCCCGTGCTCACCGGCGCGATGCCGGCGTAGACGTTGATCACTCCGACGTTGCTGGGATCGAGATACGACAGCGGCGGGTTCATGTGGTTGGGACAGGCGGCAGCCAGGTCCATACCGTCCACCTTGATGCGCAGGCGGTCGTCGGCCATGCCATGCACGGCCGGCAGGCTGGAAACGCCGCCCGCGCCGTAGAGGCTCACGCCCGGGACATCGGCCAACAGGCTGGCGGTGTCGCTGGTGGCGGCCCGCATCCTGGCAATCTGAGCTTGGTCGACCGAGGATGCGCTCGGCGCTTCCTTAATCGGCGAACCGGTGATGACGACGGTGGGCAGGCCGGCTTCCTCGGCATGCAATGCGAACGGCATGGCGGCGATGGCCAGTGCGATGGGAAGGCGGGTGGCTTTCATGGCGAACCTGATGGCGGAAAGGACAGCCGCAGATTCTAGGTAGCCGCAATGCCTCCCTCATGCGACATAGTGTCGCAGCCAAGTTTCACGCGCAGCATGACCTTGCCTTCTTCGCTCAGGCGACGGGCCCACTCGGGATCCCGAAAGCAGAAAGGCCGCCGAAGCGACCTTTCAGGATGATGCAATGACGCGTTTCGGTCAGCTGCGCGAGCGGCGACGACGCACCATGGTGCCGATCAGGCCGAAACCGGCCAGCAGCATCGCATAGGTTTCCGGCTCGGGCACGGCGGCGGCCAGCGACACTGACGGCGAGCCCGTCATGCTCCATTTTTCGCCGTCCTTGCCGCCATTCCAATCGCCGATGAACAGCAGTTTGTACTTGTGGCCGGTGGTCAGCGAGGAGAAAGTCTCGGAGAAGCTGCCGCTGAAGACTCCGGCATAGTCGCCCGAAATGCTGTCGGCAACGTTCTTGTCCTTGGCGAAAACCTTATTGCTGTTCGTGTCGATCAATGTCCAGCTGTACTTGCCGTCAAGTTCGTCGGTGAGAGATGCGTGCTTCGTCGTCTTGGTAAAGACGGCATCGACCCATGAAAATTCGACCGTGTAGGGCGACGCTGTCGCAGCGAAGGTCAGGGTGTCGGAGGACAAGTAGTCAGTGGCGGCGGCAACGCCGGGCAACAGCGCGGCGGCACAGGCGAGGGAGACGATGGACTTTTTCACGGCGATACTCCGAAAATACAATATTGGGCCGCAAGGGTATCAAAACCGCGGTTTCCCACCTATAGTCCGTTCGGACTACTCCCTGTCGCATATATGAGGGCTTCTTCCACAGAAGTTCTGACTGGCGACTCGCGCAACGCCGGGAAATATCCGCTTACACATTGCCACGGCGATTCCCCGGCTCGGCCGTCACCCATGTCAGGCCGTGATGCGTTAATAGGCGAAAGGTCCTCCATCATCTCTTTCGTCAAAGGCACACCATGAACAAACTATCCGCATCCGTTTTCTTGCTCGCCTCGATTTCCCTTGGCCTGTCGGCCTGCATCGTGACGCCGCCCCATGTCTATGTTCAGCCACCGTCCGTGAGAGTCTGGGCGCCGGTAGCCCCGCCACCGCCGCGCGTCGAGATCGTGTCGGTGGCGCCGTCGCACGACCACTTCTGGATACCGGGCTACTGGCAGTGGGAAGGCGAACGGCACCGTTGGGTGGATGGCCGCTGGGAACAGCGCCGCGAACGGGAGCACTGGGTTCCTCATCGTTGGGACCAGGATGAGCACGGGCGTCATTACCAGCACGAGGGTCATTGGGAGCGGGATTGATCGCTGCGCCGGCCACCGGATACGGGGGACCGGCGCTGTCTCGCCGCAATACCCAACGGAACTCATCGGGAACTCTGATACACTTTTAGCACTCTTACCGCCCGAGTGCTAAACTTTGCATTGAAGGAGGATCAGATAGATGAGCAATGCCTTGACCCTTGCCCAATTCCCGGCGCCTGCTACGGCCGGAAGCATCGAAGCCTACATCCAGGCGGCGAACCGGGTGCCTATGCTCGCCGATGGCGAAGAGTTTATTCTCGCACGGCGCTTCCGCGATGAAGACGATCTGGACGCGGCGCGTCGGCTGGTGCTGTCGCACCTGAGGCTGGTCGTCGCCGTGGCGCGTGGCTATCTCGGCTACGGATTACCCCATGCCGACCTGATCCAGGAAGGCAANNAACATCGGCCTGATGAAGGCCGTCAAGCGCTTTGATCCCGATCGCGGCGTGCGTCTGGTTTCCTTCGCCATGCACTGGATCAAGGCGGAGATCCATGAATACGTTTTGAAGAACTGGCGCTTGGTCAAGATCGCCACGACCAAGGCGCAACGCAAGCTGTTCTTTAACCTGCGCAGCATGAAGCAGAGCTTCGCCACGCTCGGCCCGGACGAAGTCGCCGAGGTCGCGAAGAAGCTTGGCGTCAAGCCCGAGGAAGTGATGGAGATGGAAACCCGCATGACAGGCGGGGATATCGCCCTGGAACCGACGGTGGACGACGAGGAAGACCACTTCGCTCCGATCGCGTATCTGGCGGCTGAAAGCAGCATCGAACCCTCCGCTCAGCTTGAGCGCAAGCAGTATGATCGTTTGCAGGACGAAGGCCTGCGCGACGCGCTCGCCAAACTCGACGACCGCAGCCGCGTCATCGTTCAGCGCCGCTGGCTGGTCGACGATGGCGAAGAAGCCGCGACGCTGCATGAACTCGCTGCCGAGTACGGCGTTTCCGCCGAGCGCATCCGCCAGATCGAAGTGAAGGCAATGCAGAAGATGAAGGGCGCGCTGTTGGCGAACGCCTGAGAGCGCCGCCCGGTCAACGAAAACGGGCAGCCGCGGCTGCCCGTTTCTATTTGGCTAAGGCAGCCAGCAGCTTGCCGTGGATGCCGCCGAAACCGCCATTGCTCATCACGAGCACTTCGTCGCCATCACGCGCTTCGGCGGCGATGGCCTCGACCAGCGCGTCGAGATGATCGAATACGGTCGCCTTGTTACCCGTTGGCGCGAGCGCTTCCCCCGCATCCCAGCCCAGATTCCCCGCATAGCAAAACACGCGGTCGGCATCCGCGAGGCTTCCGGGTAGCTGCGCCTTCATGGTGCCGAGTTTCATCGTGTTCGAGCGTGGCTCCAGCACGGCAAGAATGCGTGCCTTGCCGACGCGGCTCCTAAGCCCCTCGATGGTCGCCGCAATCGCCGTCGGGTGATGAGCGAAGTCGTCATACACCGTCACGCCACGCACCGTACCGCGCAGTTCCAGTCGGCGCTTGACGCCCTGAAAAGTGGCGATGGCGCGCAAACCGACCTCGATCGGCACGCCTGCGTGGCGGGCAGCCACGAGCGCTGCCACGGCGTTCGCGCGGTTGTGCGCGCCCGGCAGATTCAGTTTCGTCTCGCCTATCGGCGTACCACCATGACTGACTTTGAACGCACCCGATGCATCCGCCAGCCCCGCCTGCCAGCCATCGGCAATATTGAACCGCTCGACTCGTGTCCAGCAGCCACGCTTCAGCACACGCTCCAGCGACGCCTCCGCGCCATTGGCGACGATCAGCCCATTTCGCGGCAAAGTCCGGACAAGATGATGAAATTGCGTCTCGATGGCCGCAAGATCAGCGAAGATATCGGCGTGATCAAACTCCAGATTATTCAGGATCGCCGTCCACGGCCGGTAATGAACGAACTTGGAACGCTTGTCGCAGAAGGCGGTGTCGTACTCGTCGGCCTCGATGACGAAGAACGGCGAATCGGTCAGCCGCGCCGAAACGCCGAAGCCCTGCGGCACGCCGCCGACCAGGAACGAAGGATTGAGGCCGGCCTCTTCCAGTATCCAGGCCAGCATGGACGTTGTCGTCGTCTTGCCGTGCGTGCCGGCGACGCCCAGCACCCAGCGACCTTGCAGGACGTTTTTGGCCAGCCACTGCGGACCCGAAACGTAGGCCAGATTGCGGTCGAGGATCTCCTCCAAAAGAGGGTTGCCGCGCGAAATCGCATTGCCAACCACGAACAAATCAGGGTTGAGCGCAATCTGGCCGGCGTCGTAGCCTTCGGTCAGCCCGATACCCTGCTCTTCGAGCTGCGTGCTCATGGGCGGATAGACATTGGCGTCGCAGCCGGTCACATTGTGGCCCGCCGCCCGTGCCAGCAGCGCGATGCCACCCATGAAAGTGCCGCAGATACCAAGAATATGAATGTGCATGGTAGGGGATCAACAGGGGACGCAGTCGGCGTGCAATAATGGCCCGGCA
>PMIH01000321.1:337-2939 GCA_003158255.1 Rhodocyclaceae bacterium | reverse complement strand
GTGTCGATGGAATGGGCGACCTGGCCGTCGCGGGTCAGAATCCAGAAGTGCGGATAACCCTTGGCGTGCGGCAATTTGGCGAAGAAGTCCGTGTTCTGGTTCTTCTCGCCGTAGTACACCTCGACCGTGACGAAAGCGCGATCCATGGCCGCTTTCACCTCGGCGTTCTTGGCCATGAACGCTTCCAGGGCGAGGCACCAGCGGCACCAGTCACCGCCGGCGATGACCAGCACCTTCCTGCCGGTGGCGCGAGCCTGTTTCACCGCCTGAGCGACGGCTTCCGTCGGGTTCGCAGTCGGATCGTACCCTGTCACGATGTTTTCGCGCGCCGCGCCGGCTAGCGAATACAGGCAGAGCAGTGCGATACAGAATGCGGCGAAGAATTTGGTTGCTTTCATGGCCAATTGGCAACGTGATGGGATGATCGGCGGCTACCAACCCCGTGCGCCGAACATCATGCGGCGGGCGACGAAGTGGCGGGCAGGTGGGACCAGGTCCAGCGCTAGCAGGCCGGCGCCGCGGGCGTGGCGCAGCAGCGGGTTGTCGTTGCTGAACAGATGCACCAGCGTNNCCTTGCCCGGCGACCGGATGCAGCGTCTGCGCGGCGTTGCCGATCCACGCTTGGCGTACCGCGACGGCTGACTTTCGGTAGCGCAGGCCGAGCGGGAAGACGAAGCGTTCGCTGACCGAGGTGAAGCGCACGCGGCCACCGAAACGACGTTGAAGTTTGGCGAGAAAAGCGGCGTTGTCGAGGGCGGCGACATCGTTCGCTTCATGTGCGGCGCAGGTCATCACGACGGCATAGTCCTTGCCCCAGGGTAGCGCGGCGACCGGGCCTTCGGGCGTGAAGCGTTCCAAGGCGCGGCCGGCGTGCGGTTCGTCGGCCGTGGCGGTGCAGATCACGGCGTGCTGGCCGTAGTCGCGAACGATGGCGGCTTCGTCGTCCACGGCGCCTTCGGCCCAGATGGTCAGCGGTGCATCCGGTTGGGTGTCGATGCGCGCGTGTTCGCGAAACGGAACATCGGTCTGCGCCAGCGCGGCGTCGAGGCTGGCGGCAAGCTCGCCCGCGGCGAGCACGTAGCCGAGCGCGGGCACGCCTTCGTCAGTGGCGGTGAGGCGCGTGCGGCCGAGACCGCCCTGATGCGAAATGTGAATCGTGGTGATGGCCGTATGCGGAATCGCGGCCCAGACACCCAGCCATTCGAGGATCTGCCGCGCGCCGTGCGAAAGGGCGAGGATGCGCTTGTCGGCGCTGGCGGCGCCGCGCGCGCGGGCATCGACGATTTCCGATGCGACGCCGTTGCGATGCAGCGCGAGCGCAATCGCCATTCCCGCAGGCCCGCCACCTATCACGGTTACGGGGGTGGTCACGCCTTGGCCTCCGCCATCAGCGCCTCGATGTCGGCGACGGTATTCGGCGCGGCGGTGGTGAGGATTTCGCAGCCGTCGAGCGTTACCAGCGCGTCGTCCTCGATGCGGATGCCGATGTTGTGGAAGGCTTCCGGCAGGTCGTCGGCCGGGCGGATGTAGCAGCCGGGCTCGACGGTCATCACCATGCCTGGCGTCAGGAGCCGCCAGTCGTCGCCCGTCTTGTATTCGCCGACGTCATGCACGTCCATGCCCAGCCANNGAGCAGCTTGAGGTCGAGCATGCCTTGCGCCAGCACCTTGAGGGCGGCTTCGTGCGGCGTCATGAAGTGCGCGCCCGGCTTGATCGTCGCGATCGCCGCGGCTTGCGCGGCCAGGACGAGGTTGTACACGTCGGCTTGCGGGCCGCTGAAGCGGCCATTGACCGGAAAGGTGCGCGTGATGTCGGAGGCGTAGCCGTCCAGTTCGCAGCCGGCGTCGATCAGCAGCAGTTCGCCGTCCTGCATCTGACGGTCGTTGTTGATGTAGTGAAGAATGCAGGCGCCGGGACCGGAGGCGACGATGGTGGTGTAGGCGGGGAACTGGCTGCCCCGGCGGCGGAACTCGTGCAGGAACTCGGCCTCGAGCTCGTATTCGAAGCGACCGGGTCTGGCTACGCACATGGCGCGCCGATGGCCATCGGCGGCGATGTCGGCGGCGAGGCGCATCAGCGCGATCTCGTGGCCGTCCTTGATCAGGCGCATCTCATCGATCACGGCGCGCAAATCGTGGACGACCGTCGGCGCGCGTTTGCCGGCGCGGCTTTGCGCGCGCACGGCATTGAGCGCTTTGCCGATGCGGCTGTCGCCGTCGGCGTCGAAGCCGAGCGAGTGCCAAAGCGCGGGCTGGTCGGCGATCAGTTCGGCCAGCTTCTCGTCGAGCAGCTTGATCGAGTGGGCTTCGTCGAAACCAAAGGTCTCCTTCGCGCCTTCGGGGCCGTAGCGGTAACCGTCCCAGATTTCCTGGCCGGGGTCGCGCTCGCGGCAGAACAGGATGCTCCTGGGCCCATTGTTGACTGGGCCGGCAATCAGCACGAGTACCGCTTCCGGTTCGTTGAAACCGGTCAGGTAGTGGAAGTAGCTGTCGGCGCGGTAGGGGTAAGGTGTGTCCCGATTGCGCGTCTTCTCGGTGGCGGTCGGCAGGATGGCCACGCCCGCGCCCATGTGGGCGATGAGGCGGGTGCGGCGGGCAACGAA
>PMIH01000321.1:0-331 GCA_003158255.1 Rhodocyclaceae bacterium | reverse complement strand
GCGAGTTTGGCGGGTTGGCCGCGTTCTATCTCCACAAACATTTCGGGGCGATAGAGGCCGATGCCGCTGAAAGTCAGTCGTGGCGGCACGCCGAGCACACGGCCGTTTTGCAGATCAAAGTCGCCGTTGGCGTTGTGGGCGGGGTTCGGCACCAGCACCAGGTGGGCGAGGTCGTTGGCGGCGAGCGGCGGCAGGGTGGCGAAATCCAGATCGCACCAGATGTCGCCATTGACGACGAGAAACGGCTCGCTCCCAAGCAACGGCAGCGCATTGGCGATGCCGCCCGCGGTTTCGAGCGCGCCGGGTGGCTCTTCCGAGTAGCGGATCGACA
>PMIH01000151.1 GCA_003158255.1 Rhodocyclaceae bacterium | reverse complement strand
CTTCGACAACGAGATCGACGTCGCTTCCGTTGAAAAGTACCAGTGGGAAGAAATCAAGCCGCAGGTCGACCACATCATCTTCCCCGACGGCAAGCGCATCATCCTGCTGGCCAAGGGCCGCCTGGTGAACCTCGGCTGCGGCACCGGCCACCCGAGCTACGTGATGTCGTCGTCGTTCGCCAACCAGACCATCGCGCAAATTGAACTGTTCACGCGCAACGCCGACTATCCGGTGGGCGTCTACACGCTGCCCAAGCACCTCGACGAAAAGGTCGCGCGCCTGCAACTGAGGAAGCTCAACGCGCAGCTGACCACGCTGACCGACCAACAGGCCGGCTACATCGGCGTGTCCAAGGACGGTCCGTACAAGGCCGAGCACTACCGCTACTAGGAAGGAAACCGCCATGGTCCGCCTGCTGATCGGTTGGATACTCAACGCCATCGCCCTGCTGGCCGTGGCCTACCTGATGCCGTCGATTCAGGTGGCGTCGGTGGGCTCGGCGCTGATTGCCGCGCTAGTGCTCGGCCTGGTGAACACGCTGGTGCGACCGATCCTCGTCATCCTGACGCTGCCGGTGACGCTGCTGACGCTCGGGCTGTTCCTGTTCGTCATCAACGGCCTGCTGTTCTGGGCGGTCGGCAACTTCCTGGACGGCTTCTCGGTCGGCAGTTTCTCGTCTGGATTTGTCGGCGCCATCCTCTACAGCATCATCTCGTGGCTGCTGGCGGCGGTTCTAAAGCCGAAGGCATGAAGTCTTTCCATCGCCGCAGTTCGCGACCGGCGCCGCATCCCGTGGTAACTGCGGCGCCGATTGTGCATCGCGACGGACTGCGCGCCGACCAGATGCTGGTCGAGCGCGGACTGGCGCCTTCACGCACCGTGGCGCAGCGGCTGATCGAGGCGGGCCGCGTTTCCTGGTCTGGCGGCGCGGTGGTGAAAGTGTCGATGGTCCTGCCGCTCACGGCCGAACTCGCCGTCGCCAGCGACGAGTCGGATCGCTACGTCGGCCGCGGCGGCATCAAGCTCGCCGGCGCGCTAGCACGCACGAAGCTCGATGTCGCCGGCCGCGCCTGCCTCGACATCGGCCAGAGCACCGGCGGCTTCACCGATTGCCTGTTGCAGGCCGGCGCCGCAAGCGTGGTCGGCGTCGATGTCGGCCACGGCCAGTTGCACCCCAAGCTCGCCGCCGATACGCGCGTCACCAGCTTCGAAGGCCTGAATGCGCGCGAGTTGCGAAAGTCAGTCGTCGCGGTACGCCTCTATGATTTGATCGTCGGCGACCTGAGTTTCATTTCGCTGACGCTGGTGCTGCCGCAACTGCCGGCACTGCTTGCCGACGGCGGCGACATCCTGCTGCTGGTAAAGCCGCAGTTCGAGGTTGGCCCGGAGCATGTCGGCAAGGGCGGCATCGTGCGCGACGCATCGCTCTATCCACAAGTCGAGGCCAGGTTGCGTCAGGCGGCGGAAGCCGCGGGACTCACCGTGCTCGACTACTTTGAAAGCCCGATTGCCGGCACCGACGGCAATCGCGAATTCTTCATCTGGACAAGAAAATGAACATCGAACTCTCCGTCGAATTCTTCCCGCCGCAAACGCCCGACGGCGCCGAGAAATTGCGCGCCACCTGGACGAAGCTGGCGCCGCTGAAGCCGGCCTTCTTCTCCGTCACTTTCGGCGCCGGCGGCTCGACGCAGGACCGCACCTACGAGACCGTCGAGGAAATCCGCGCCGCCGGCCTGCCCGCCGCGCCGCATCTGTCCTGCATCGGCTCGACCAAGGCGCGCGTGCGCGAAATCCTCGAACGCTATCGCGCGGTCGGCATCCACCGCATCGTCGCCCTGCGCGGCGATCTGCCCTCCGGGATGGCCGCGCCGGGTGAATTGCGCCACGCCAACGAGCTGGTTGAGTTCATCCGCAAGGAAACCGGCGACTGGTTCCACATCGAGGTCGCCGCCTATCCCGAATACCACCCGCAGGCGAAGAGCCCGAAGGACGACCTGCTCAATTTCAAGCGCAAGGCCGATGCCGGCGCCAACGCCGCCATTACCCAGTTCTGCTTCAACGCCGACGCCTACGAGCATTTCGTCGCCGACGCGCGCGCGGCAGGCGTGACCATCCCGATCATCCCCGGCATCATGCCCATCGCCAGCTTCAGCAAGCTCTGGCGCTTCGCCGACACCTGCGGCGCCGAAATCCCGCGCTGGATGCGCAAGCAGTTCGAGAGCTTCGGCGACGACCCCGCCTCGATCCGCGCCTATGGCCTCGACGTGGTGACGGCATTGTGCGAACGCCTGATCAAGGCCGGCGCGCCCGGCCTGCATTTCTACACGTTGAATCAGGCGGGACTGACGACGGAGATCGTCAGGCGGCTGGGGCTGTCCGCCTAGTGCGGCGGGCTACTTAAAGATACAGTGCTTCGCGTAGTCCGTCGCCTCGTTGATGCTCCAGTCGCCCTTGGGCTTTTCCTTAAGATTGGCGCACCACCTGTCGCTGCCAACTTCCGGTGCGCAGGCGGCGAGCGAAAACATGGCCGAGAGGACGACAATGACGATTCGGGCAATTCTGGACATGGCGTGAAACTCCGTTGGTTGGGGTTGCGCGTAGCGCCGAATGGTAACAGCGCGCTCGACCAACTTCCTCATTCCCGATCCGCCGGCTTTTCACGCCATGGCTTGTCGGCGGTCCAGCCCGCGCTTGCCGAGGGAATGGCGTCGTATTTCGGAATGTAGGGCTTGATATCCAGCAGCGGCGTTTCGTCCAGCACGTCGGCGCCCTCGACGAGCAGCACGTTGCCGTTGCGGCCGATCAACTTGACGATCGACATGCCGATGCCATTCGGCCGGCAGGGATGCCGGGAAGCGTAGATGCCGCGTGGCGTGTCGTCCAGGAAGGTGGGGCGAACCATCTCGATGGCCGCGTCGGCGCGGTCGAACAGGTAGATGAGATAGACGTGGGAAAACGTCTCGATGTCCTTCAGGCCCGCGGCGTACTGCTCGAAAATCTCGACGCGCCCGCGGCTGTCGGCCGTGTAGAGCGGCTGAATCGGACAGTCCCGCTTGGACTTGTAAGGTGTGCGGATATTCCCGATCGGGGTCATGGTCGTCATGATGGCACGCCGCGCGGCTAGCGCCTACCAGCGCAGCAGCCAGGGACCGAGCAAGGCGCCGACCACGGTTGGGATCGCCATGCCAAGCAGGTACCACGTCGCGAGGAATGGCGCGGCCATCTCGGGGCAATGCAGCGCATACACGGCCGTCGCCACCGCGCCGGCGAGCAGGCCGGCAGCGGCACCGGCGACTACGGGTTGCGTCGGCGCCAATCCCTTCATTGCCCAGAACGTGCCGCCGAACACCGGCACCGACAGCATGGCGATCAGCGCCGGGCACACGGCCCAGGTCTGGCCGAGCAGTAGCGCAAGACGCTCGTCGGGCGCAGCGCCGAGCAAGGCATAGGCCGCCATCAGCCATATGACGATGATCGGCGCAACCAGCGCCGCCGGTACGCGGCCCAGCCGCACGCCGGGCCGCGACAGACGCGTCGCTGCGTAGAGCGCGGCGGCGGCGAGACAAATCGGAAACCCCAGCTTCACCCAGAACATGGGCAGACGCACCGCTTCCGCGAGGTCGGCGCGAACGCCGAGCAACGTTGCCATGAGCAGCGTCGCGCCGAGCGCGCCCCAGCCGAGCGCGAGTGCGTAGCGGCGTGCCGTTGCGCCTGACTCTACGGGCTCCGCGCCCACGGCCAGCATGCTTACCAGATCATCCGTTTTCATGTGCTGCCTCCAATCATTGCCGCCAGCGCCTTCAAGCCGCGATGCACGCCGACTTTCACCGCAGACTCGGACATGCCCGTCGCGCGCGCCGCCTCAACCACCGACAGGCCTTCCAGCTTCATGTACTGGATCGGCAGCCGCTGCCGTTCGGGCAGTTGGTCGAGCAGCTTCATCACGTCGCGGCGCGCGTCGGCCGCCTCGGTGTCGGACGTCGCGAACACCGCCAGATCGTCGTCGAGCGGATCGTGCAGGGCATCGCGGTCCGCGCGCCGGCGCAAGAGATCGATCAGCTTGTAGCGCGCGATCGCATGCACCCAGGCTGTCAGCGGCTGGTCCGCTTCGTAGGTGTGGCGTTGGTTGTGCACCGCCAGCAGCGTCTCTTGCACCAGATCCTCCACGTCGTCCGGCAGCCGCATCAGCCGCCGCCTGAGAAATGCGCGCAAGTGCGCGCTCAGCTCCTTGAGAAAGGCGTGATAAGCGGCGCCGTCGCCCGCCAAGCCCCGCAACAACAACCCACGCATGCGGTCTTCGGTTGCGCTCATTTCGCTCATCACAGGTATTCGTCGGATCGACGCATTCGGTTACACCGGCACGCAAAAATATTTTCAGCGCGAAGTTTGCACGAGCCTGTAACCAACCGCCAGCTTCTTGCGAACTACCTTGCACATCGCCCGACATCGCATCCCGCGGCGCAGGCGGTGCCCCAACTTTCAACAGGAGAACCATCATGAATCGCAAGACCAAACTCGCTTTCGCCTTCGCCGCCTCTGCCATGTTGTCGCCGCTCGCCAGCGCCGCCGGCAGTCCTTTCGCGCTCACCTCGCTGACGTCCGGTTACCAGCTGGCCCAGGCCGACGAAGTGAAGGTGAAGGACGGCAAGTGCGGCGAAGCCAAGTGCGGCGCCAACAAGGCGAAGGCCAGGGAAGCCAAGTGCGGTGCCGACAAGAAGGCGGCCGACGGTTCCTGCGGCGCCAACAAGAAGATCGCGGAAGGCAACTGCGGTGCCAACAAGAAGGCTGCCGACGGCAGCTGCGGCGCGAACAAGAAGTAGTCATCGCCAAACCGGGACGCGCCACACGCGTAGAGGCGCGTCCCCAACCTGAGGGAGACAGCACATGATCGCGAAACACCCGCAACACGCCGGCCTCGGCTTTCGCCGCGAACTCATTCCCGCGCTCGACGCCGGCGTGCCCGATGTCGTCCAGTTCTTCGAGCTGGCGCCGGAGAACTGGGCCGGCGTCGGCGGCCGTTCGGCCAGGCAGTTGCGCCGCTTCACAGAGCGCTACCCGTTCGTCGCGCACGGCCTGTCGCTGTCGCTCGGCGGCCCGACGCCGCTCGACGAAGCGCTGCTGCGGAGAATCAAGAGCTTCATGAGCGAGCACGGCATGAGCCTTTACACCGAACACCTCGCGTGGTGCTCGGACGACGGACACCTGTACGACCTGCTGCCGATTCCCTTTACCGAGGAAGCAGTGCGCTGGACTGCGGCGCGCATCCGCCGCACGCAGGACATCATGGGCATGCAGATCGGGCTGGAGAACGCTTCGTACTACGTGGCGCCACCCGGCGGCGAAATGAGCGAGAGCGAATTCATCAATGCCGTGATCGCGGAATCCGACTGCCTGCTGCATCTCGACGTGAACAACATCTACGTGAACAGCCGCAACTACGACTTCGATCCCCACGCCTTCATGGCCGCGCTGCCGCTGGAACGCACCTGCTACATCCACGTCGCCGGCCACTACACCGAACCCGACGGATTGCTCATCGACACGCACGGCGCCGAGGTCATCGACCCGGTCTGGTCGCTGCTCGCCGAAGCCTATGCGCGTACCGGCCCGGTGCCGACCTGCCTGGAGCGCGACTTCAACATTCCGGATCTGTCGGCGCTAACGGCCGAAGTCGCTGTCATCGATCGCCTACAGGCGCCACACAGCATCCAACGGAGGGCCGCATGAACGCGCCGCTGCCCGCCTTCCAGCAATTCCAGATGGCCTTCGGCCGCCGCTGCCGCGACCCGCGCGCCGCGCGCCCGCCCGGCGTGCCCGCCCGTCGGATGGCCGCCTACGAGGAGCTGGTGTTCAACAATATCACCGGCTTCCTGGACGCCTGCTTTCCCGTCTGCCGCAAGCTGCTCGGCAACACGCGCTGGCGGCAGCTGAACCGCGCCTTCTACCGCGACTGGCGCGCGACGACGCCCTGGTTTCGCGAGATACCTCAGGAGTTCCTGCGCTTCCTCGCCACCGCGCGACATCCTCTGCCCGCCTGGTTCCGCGAGCTGGCGCACTACGAATGGGTCGAACTGGCGGTCGATACCAGCGACGCTGTTGCCAGCGCGCACGACCCGGCCGGCGACCTGATGACGGGGCAGCCGCTGCTGAATCCGACCCTGATGAACCTCGCCTACGACTGGCCGGTGCAGCGCATCGGTCCCGACTATCGCCCGCGCAAGCCGGCGCCTGTGCACTTGCTGGTGTTCCGCGATGACGGTGATGTAGTGCGCTTCGCTGAAATCAACACAAGCACTGCGAGCCTCTTAGCGTTGATCGCGGAACATGGCTGTAGTGGCGCGGCAGCTTGCGAACGGCTCGCGACGGAATCCGCCCCAAAGTCAGCCGTCGCGGTACGCCAATATGGCGCGGAGATTCTGAAAAACCTGCGCCGACAAGGCGCGATACTGGGAGTACGCACATGAAGACGATCATCGGCACGGGACTCGATCGGCTCGACCACACCGGCCTCTGGTTCGGCCTCCTGAGCCTGCGCCTGCTGCTCGGCTGGGACTTCTTTGAATCGGGCCTGGAGAAATTCCAGGGCGAAAACTGGTTCGCCGAGATCGCCGACAAGTTCCCCTTCCCGTTCGACGTCGTGCCGGTTTCGTTCAGTTGGCAGATCTCGACCTGGTTCGAACTGATCGGCGCCATCGCGCTCGTGATCGGCCTCGGCACGCGCTTCTTCGCCACGTCGCTGTTCATCCTGACCATCGTCGCCATCGCCAGCGTGCATTGGCCGGAGTCGTGGTCGACGCTTGCCGAACTGGCGCAAGGCTATGTCTTCACCGACCAGGGCCATGGCAACTTCAAGCTGCCGGTCTTGTTCCTCGGCATGCTGCTGCCGCTGATGCTGATGGGGCCGGGTCGGCTGAGTCTCGACGCCGTAATCCGCAGCCGCCTGACGGAGAAGTTACTCCGCTCACGCCGGCCGGCCGACCATCGCGATCGTGGTGTAGCGCACGTTCAATTGTCCGTCCTGCGCAAATCGGTCGAATAGCCTGCCAACCTGTTCGGCCACCCGCGCGCCCGATTCCGAATCTCTGGCGGGCATGTACGAACGGGAGAATGCCAGACTGACCAGGCCGTCCAAGTTCACCACGTGTTCGTGCCGCCAGGAGAACTCGGCGGGAATGGCTGCGCCAAAGAAGCGCGGAACGCCTCTGCGCTCCTCGTGCGTGAGCAGCGCCCCACGTTTGGCGCCGCCATGCTCGGCGAATATCTCGTCCAGCGCGACATGCAAAGGATCGGTCAGCAGCCGATCGTTCCAGATCAATGCGACCTGCCCTCGCGGTCGCAGCACGCGCAGGCATTCGGCCCGCGCCGGTTCGAGGTCGAACCAGTGGAACGCTTGCGCCGCCGCGATCAGATCGATCGACGACGACGCCAAGCCGGTGTTCTCCGCCGTGCCACCTACACTCCGGTAACCGGGAAGGCCGGCGAGCAGGTGATCCGCCGCCGCCCGCATTTCGGCGTTGGGTTCGACGGCGGCGACGTTGTAGCCGCGTTGCAGGAATCCTTGCGTGAGCAAGCCTGTACCCGCGCCGATGTCGGCGATGTCCGCACCGGGAGCAAGGTTGCACGTCGCGCTGAGCGTCTCGTACAGGGCCGCCGGATAGTCGGGCCGGGAGGCGACGTAGTCGGCCACTTTCGCGGCGAATACCCTGGTCACGCCGCCTTGCGGCTCGAACAGCGTTTGCAGGACGGGACGGCCCGTTTGTTTCTGCGATTGCATCGGCATAGTGTCTTCTCCCGGACGCGATAATAGCGGGCCGCAAACCGGCCGTCATGTTCCGGTAACGTCACCGCGTTCAAATGTGCGGGACGCTTCGATGAGACGGGCTGTCGGCTGTTTGCACAATCCAGCGCCGACGGCGAACAGACCTTCCTTCGCAGCGCGTGACTTGCCCCCAACCCGCAACAGGAGTGTTCCATGCCCATCGGACTACGCAGGACGATCGTTGCCGCATCGATTGCCGCCATCGGCTTTGCCGCCACGGCGTGTGCCCATGATGGCCGGACTGGCGACGATCCGCAGCATCGACAGTTGGACCACATCAAACATATCGTCATCATCTACGAAGAAAACCATAGCTTCGACAACCTGTATGGCGGCTGGGAAAAGGTGTCCGGTCCGGCCAGGCATTTCGTGCCCCAGGTCGACCAGGCCGGCGCGGTCCTCTCCTGTCTGCTGCAAGACGATGTCAACCTGACCTCGCCACCGCTCGCCACGACCTGCGCCGATGTCGGTCGCACCATCTCCAGTGCTTTCGCGAATCAGCCGTTCATGATCGACACCCACATTGCCGCCGGCGACACCACCTGTCCGGCGCCCGGTGTCAATGCGCCCAATGGCGTGCTGAAGGGCGCAGGTCTGCCAGGCGGCTGCACCCGGGACCTGGTGCATCGCTACTATCAGGAACAGTACCAGATCGACGGCGGCAAGATGGATCGCTACGTGACCGGCAGCGACGCCGTCGGACTCTCCGCCGGTCAGTACGACACCAGGCAGTTGCCGGTCTACGCCTATTTGCACAAGCATGGCCATCCCGACTACGTGATCGCCGACAACTTTTTCCAGGCCTCGTTTGGTGGCTCCTTCCTGAACCATCAATGGCTGGTTGCCGCGCAAACGCCCGAATGGACGGGCGCAGTGAACGATGGCTCGGCCTACGACCTGCATTCGGTGGTCGACGCCAACGGCATGCCGAACAACTATCCGCTATACACGTCGCCGGCCGGTGCGATGGTCAAGGACCAGGCGCTGACCGCCTCCTGCTCGCCCGCCTACAACCGCCTGGCAACCCCGACGGGCGTCGCCTGCGGCGACTATGCGGTCAACACCATCCAGCCGGAATACTGGCCTTATGCGCCCGGAACGGTTATCCAGAAGCGCCTGCCGGCACTCAAGACTCCCAATATCGGTGACCGCATGACGGCGGCCAATATCGACTGGGCCTGGTATTCCGGTGGCTGGGCGAACGCCGAGGGCGACTCCGCGCAACCCGGGTTCACCAATGGAACGGGGCCGACGTGCAGCGATGCCAACGCCATAGCGGGATCGGCGTGGCCGAAGTGTCCGGACAAGCTGTTCCAGTTCCACCATCAGGCATTCAACTACTTCGCCAATTACGCGCCGGGCACGGCAACGCGTAGCCAGCATCTGCGCGACGAAGCGGAATTCCTCCAAGTGGTGCAGACATCGGCCAAGCATGGCTGCGACCTCAAACCCGTGAGCTTCATCAAACCGCTCGGCGAGGAAAACGAACATCCCGGCTATGCCAGCGAAAGCCAGGGCAGCAGCCATCTGGTGGATCTGCTCCAGGCCATCGAGGGCAGCGCGTGCGCCAAGGACACCATGGTCATCGTCACTTACGACGAGTTCGGCGGCTACGCCGATCACGTGCCGCCGCCGGGTCCGGGCAACAACAAGGGGCCCTACGACCAATGGGGCCCGGGCACACGCATACCGACGCTGGTCATCGCTCCCGGTCTGAATGGCCGCTTCGGCGTCGACCACACCGTGCACGACACAACGTCGATTCTCGCCACCATCGAGCGGCGGTTCGGCCTCGCCCCGCTCGGCACTCGCGACGCGAACGCCAGCGACTTGTCGACCGTGTTCGCGGCCCATCCCGAAGACTGACATAGAGCGTTCAATGCGCGCTGCCTTGCCCACGGACAAGGCAGCGCGCATTGAAACGCAAGTTCAGGCGCCGTCTTCGCCTTCCCAGTAATCCATCGTGGCGGACTGGCGATAGCCCTCACCGGTCAGGTCGACGCCGATGCGCCCCGAGTCGGGGTACGCGACGACATCGTGGGGAATGCGTTCGCCGATGGCCAGGTAGCGCGCGACGGTGCTACCGGTATTGACGATGGCATGTCCCGCCTTCTGTCCGGCGGGAAAGCAGACGTAGCTTCCCGCGGTCAGCGCATAAGTCCGCTCGCCGAGACGCAAGGTCAGCGACCCTTCGAGCAGATACAAATGCTCTTCTTCGAGATAGTGGTAGTGGGCGGGACAATCGGTTTTGCCGGGCGCAAGTTCCTCCAGGTTGACGCCGACATGGCTACCGCCGCCAAACTTGCCGAGAGCGCGCGTGCGACAGGCGAACCGTTCGCCACGCGCGAAGTCTTCCCACGGTACGACTTCGACCGGGAAAGGTTCAAAGATTCCTTCGGCGTTCTTGGAGTTTTCAGGCTGTGGCATGAACGCTTTCTCCTGACTGCGTAACAACCGACAAGAGTCAGTCGTCGTGGTACGCCGAGCTATGGCGCCCGGCAGGCCTATTTTCCGGGGGTGGCGATCAGGCCGGCAAGACCGTCGGCGTTCTTGATGCGCGTGACGCCGCGGCCGGTCTCGACGTAGCCGTGGGCGACGAGGTCGCGCATCAGGCGCGCGACGACTTCGCGCGTGGTACCGAGGTGGTCCGCCATCTGCTGCTGCGTCATCGCCAACTCGCCGGCGGCGGAAGCGTGGATGAGCAGCAGGTTGGCGAGGCGCTGGTCGAGCTTGTAGGCGTGCACTTCTTCGAGCTCATCCATCAGCCTGAACACCAGCGTGGACAGGGCGCGTACGGTGACGTCCTGGATCGAGGTTTCCTTCTGGAACAGTTCGCGGAACACCGGGCCGGGAATCAGCGCCACGGTCGTATCGGCGTCCGCCTGCACCCAGGCGGGATAGCGCAGGTCGTTGAACAGGCTGTTCAGCGCGAAGACGCAGGTCTCGCCGGGATTGATGAAGTAGAGCGTCGCCTCGGTGCCGTCGGGTGCGACGGCATACACGCGCAAACGGCCGCGCACCACAAAATAGGCGCCGGAGATGCTCTGGCCGGGTTGCAGGATCGGCGCCGGCGGGCCGCACTGCGCCAACACCGCCCCGCGCCGCAGTAGCTGGCGCCCGCCTTCCGAAAGTTGCTGGAAGGGTCCGAGGGATTCCAGAGCCGTAGTGGTCATGGCCGGCGATTCTACCTCTGTGTAGCTTTTGGTACAGACGGTGCTATACCGAACGGGTAGTCTCGGTCGCACTGAATTGGCTTAGGGAGATCAATCGTGAGCGCGGAAAACCTCGGATTCCTGCTGATCGGAATCGCCGCCGTCATCCTCGGCGCGACCATCATCGTCATGCTGGTGAGGAGCGAACTGGCTGCCGCTTCCGGTAACGTCGGCAAGTCGAGCGGCGGCAAGTTGGTCCTCGCCGTCGCGCTGGGCATGGGCGTGATTGCCTTCAGCTTCAAACTGGCTGTCTTCACCCTGATGACCACCTTGCCCCGCCAGACGATCACGCCGCTGATGGTGGAACGACACTTCGCGGAAATCGTGCCCGCAAGCTGGAGCACGATGCCGGAAATCCCGCAGAAGGACGAACCTTACGTGTGGCAGGCGCTGCCGCTGGCGGCACCCGCGCCGGCCGACAATCCGACCACGCCGGAAAAGGTGGCGCTGGGCAGGCAGTTGTTCTACGACGCCAATCTCTCGCAGACGCGCGACGTTTCCTGCGCCTCGTGCCATGACGTCGATGGCGGCACCGGCGTGGACAGCCGCCGCACCTCGAAGGGCATTCGCGGCCAGATGGGCGGCCGCAACGCGCCGACGGTGTGGAACGCGGCCTTCCAGGCCGTGCTGTTCTGGGACGGCCGCTCACCTTCGCTCGAAGACCAGGCCAAGGGTCCGCCACTCAATCCGATCGAGATGGGCATGGCCTCGGGTGAAGCGGTGGCGCAACGCGTACGCGATGACGCCGCCTACCGCCAACCGTTCGACCGCGCTTTCGGCAAGAACGCGCCGATCACTTTCGACCGCGTGGCGCAAGCCATCGCCGCCTACGAACGAACCCTGATCACGCCCGACGCGCCCTACGACCGCTTCGTGCGCGGCGACCGCCTGGCGCTGACGCCGGCACAGTTGCGCGGCATGGCCCTGTTCCAGTCCACCGGCTGCATCTCGTGCCATTCCGGCGCGAACTTCAGCGGCGCCAGTTTCGTCAATCTCAAGGACGGCGATCCGCCCGCCGCTGTCGCCACCGACAACGGCCATCTCCGCATGTTTCCCGGCAACGACACGCCCTACGTGCAACGCTACAACCTGGTCGCCGACAAGGGCGCCGGCGGTCGCGATGCCGACCGCGGCGTCTGGCGCATTCCATCGCTGCGCAACGTCGCGCTGACCGGTCCCTATCTGCACAACGGCTCGGTCGACAAGCTGGAGGAAGTGGTGCGCATCATGGCCATGTCACAGCTCGGCGCAAGTGTCGGTACGGACACCCACCAGGGACGCATGGTGTTCTGGTCACAGGACGATCGCAGCGTCAGCAAGGTGGATCGGCCGGTGCTGAGCGACGGCGACGTGCAGGACATCGCCGCCTTCCTCAAGTCCTTGACCAGCGACGCGCTGGCGAAGAAGGTGGCCGCGCGCTGATTCCGCTCAAGCCTTGCCGCGGCCGACGATGACCACGCCGGCCACCACCAGCGCAGCGCCGAGCAACTGCCAGGCCGAGATCGACTCGCCCAGCCACCACCAGCCGAGCGCGATGGTCATCAGCGGACCGACGGTGCCGATCAGCGCCGCGCGGCCGCTGCCGATGCGGCGCATGGCCGCCGCCTGCGCGAAAACCGGAATGACCGTCGAAAAGATCGCCATCGCCAACGCGTAGCCGTAGATCGGCAGCGGCTGCGCGAGCGACGACAGCGGCTCGGTGGCGAAGAAGTTGATCAGCGTCGCCGCGGTCGACACCAGCAGCGCCAGCGCCGTGAAGCGCGCCACGCCGACACGCGCCAGCATCTGGCCGCTGCCGGTGAGATAGAAGGCGTACGAGAGCGAGGAGCCGAAGACGAAGCCGCCGCCGATCCACACCGCCGAGGCTGTCGTGGATAAGTTGAGATCATGGGCGAAGGCAGCGGCGATGCCGACGTAGCAGAGTGCCACCGCGGTCCACTCGCGGCGGCCGATGCGGTGGCCGTACAACAGCGCACCGAGCAGCAGCGTCAGGGTCGGGTAGGTGAACAGGATCAGCCGCTCCAGGCCGGCGGTGATGTATTGCAGGCCGAGGAAATCGAGGATGCTGGCGCCGTAATAGCCAAGCAGGCCCAGCACCACGACCGCCAGCCAGTCGCGGCGCGTCAGCGGCGCGGCATTGCGCGAAGCGCGCAGCCCGATCCACAGGAAAGCCGGCAACGAGAAGATCATGCGCAGCGCCAGCAGCGTCACCGCCCCGACCGGCGCCGTGGCATAGGCGAGCTTGATGAAAATCGCCTTGGCCGAAAAGCCGAGGGCGGCGAGGACCGCGAGCCAGATGCCGGTGTTCAGCGCGATCGTCCGCCGAGAATCGAGCCAAGCACGCCGCGAATGATCTCGCGGCCGACCTGCGAGCCGATGGCGCGGGCGGCGCTCTTCGCCGCCATCTCGACCACGCCGGCGTTGTGGCCGCCGCGCGGGCCGGTGCTGCCTCCTAGGATGCTGCCGATGGCACCACCCAGGCCGCCGAACATGCCGCCCGACGAAGTGTCCGCCGCAGCCGGGGGCGCGCTTGGCGTACCACCACCACTGACTTTGGGCGCAGCGCCTTTGAGTTTCTCGTAGGCCGACTCGCGATCCACCACCTGTTCGTAGTGGCCGAAGAGCACGGAGCCCTTGATCGCGGCCGCGCGTTCGTCGGCCGTCAGCGGCCCGATGCGCGAGGACGGCGGCAGCACGAAAGCGCGCTCGACGATGGTCGGCGTGCCCTTCTCGTCGAGGAAAGACACCAGCGCCTCGCCGACGCCGAGTTCGGTGATCGCCTTTTCGGCATCGAACTTGGGATTGGCGCGCAGCGTTTGTGCCGCCGTCTGCACGGCCTTCTGGTCGCGCGGCGTGAAGGCGCGCAGCGCGTGCTGGACGCGGTTACCGAGTTGGCCGAGCACCTTGTCGGGCACGTCGAGCGGGTTCTGCGTGACGAAATAAATGCCGACGCCTTTCGANNAGGTGCGCCTCGTCGAAGAAGAACACCAGCTTGGGCTTGTCGAGATCGCCCGCCTCGGGCAGGCGCTCGAAGAGTTCCGCCATCAGCCAGAGCAGAAAGGTCGAATAGGTCTGCGGCGAACTCATCAGCTTTTCGGCGGCGAGGACATTGATGACGCCGCGGCCGCCATCGGTCTGCATCAGGTCGGCGATGTCGAGCATCGGCTCGCCGAAGAACTTGTCGGCGCCCTGCTGCTCCAGGTTCAGCAGGCCGCGCTGGATGGCGCCGATGGAAGCGGTGGAGATGTTGCCGTATTCGGTGGTGAACTGCTTGGCGTTGTCGCCGACGTCCTGCACCATCGCCCGCAGATCCTTGAGGTCGAGCAGCAGCAGGCCCTGGTCGTCGGCGATCTTGAACACCAGTTGCAGCACGCCTTCCTGGACATCGTTGAGGTTGAGCAGACGCGAGATCAGCACCGGGCCCATGTCGGAAATGGTGGCGCGCACGGGGTGGCCGTTCTCGCCGAAGACGTCCCAGAACACGACCGGAAATGCCTTCGGCGCCCAGTCGGTCACTTTCATTTGCGTCAGCCGCGCATCGAGCTTGTCGGATTTGGTGCCCGCCGCGCCGAGGCCCGCAAGGTCACCTTTAACGTCGGCCATGAACACCGGCACGCCGATTGACGAAAGCTGCTCGGCCAGGCGTTGCAGTGTCACCGTCTTGCCCGTGCCGGTGGCGCCGGTGATCAGGCCATGACGATTGGCCAGGGCCGGCAGCAGGCAGATTTCGGTATCGCCGGCCTTGGCGACGGGTAAAGGACGAGTCATGGCGGGCGCTCCGCGAGTGGTAAAATCAGCCCATTTTACGCAGCAATAAAGGAAATCATCATGGCCGGCCATTCCAAATGGGCCAACATCCAGCACCGCAAGGGGCGCCAGGACGAAAAGCGCGGGGCTGCATTCTCGAAGATTGCCAAGGAAATCACCGTTGCGGCCAAGATGGGCGGCGG
>PMIH01000264.1 GCA_003158255.1 Rhodocyclaceae bacterium | reverse complement strand
CCAGCGTGTTCCTCCCATCACGGCGGGGGCGTATCAGTGAGCACGCCGCTCTCTATCAGGACTATTTGTACCCAAGCCCGGCTGCTTCAGTGCAACCTCGATGAAAATCATCCAGACGGCCTCCCACTGCCACAGAGGTAGCGGAGCTAAAGTGAGTTTGCGAACTTTGGATCCATTTCGACGCAACAAGTGATGCGTATGGCGAGGGCATCCCGCGTTGATCTTCACTGAAAGATATGACCGCGCTGTTGTAACGTGACGGCGGTTAATACTGGACTATTTCACTCTGGTACAGAGTATGATGGATTTTCGAAGCGGCGGGAATAGACAGGCACCCGCTGTTGATTCGAAATACTTTACAACCTGGAGAGACAAATGAAGATCAAGTATCTGCTGCTTGCCGGCTTGACGGGTTTCTCGATAATGGGTGCCTCTGTGGTTGCACAGGCAGCCGATGTACGCATGTTCGTTCGTCACGAAGTCGCGGACTATGGGGTTTGGAGGAAAGCCTACGACGGATTTGCATCCACACAGAAGAAGCTGGGCGTCTTTTTCAAGGCTGCCTATCAATCAACGGACAACCCAAATGACGTCACTGTCATTCATGACTTCCACAGCCTGGAAAAAGCGCAAGCATTTGCTGCCTCGCCCGAATTGAAGTCGGCGATGGAGAAGGCTGGTGTTAAAGGTCCTCCACAGATTTGGTATACAACCAAAACAACAAAGTAGGCGGTCCTGACCTGCTCCCCATCTAACGTGTCAGGGATGAAGAGATAGGCGATACCCAGCGTGGGCTTCCACCGCAGTTGTTTGAACCGTGCAGTGCATCGCGCTGCCGAATTGATAAGAATCACAACTATGGATAGGAGGAGCGAAAATGGATCGACGTGCTGTTCTTATGAGTGTGGCAGGGCTCGCGCTGATTTCAACAATGGCGGCAGCGCAACAACCTTCCGATCTTGATGCACTGAAGGCCGCGAACCAGGCTTTCTATACGGCATTGTCTGCCAGAGACCTGAAAGCAATGGAGAGCCTCTGGGCGAACAAGCCCTACGTCGTCAACATCGGCCCGCGCAGTAAGTCTGTCGCGGTCGGATACGCCGATGCCGTGACGAAAAAATGGGCCGTAACGTTTGATGAGTTCTCCCAGATCAGCGTGTCATCGTCAGTTGTACAACTCCAGAGTAATGGCAAGATCGGCTGGGTCGTCGGCACGGAAAAGGCATCTCTTCAACCCAAGAGCGGTGGTGATCCGCTCACGTTTGAAGCGTTCGTCACAAATACCTTCGAAAAGCAAGGAAAGCATTGGCTCATGACCTCGCATCACGCGCAGCCAATTCCGAAGTAGGCGAAATCTGCTGACGGCACGGAAGCCTCGCCCCCATGGCTACCAATCTTGGGCGTGTCTGCTGGCGTTGGCTTCTTTTCGCTCTGGCAGGGTTGATCGACCTTCCGCCGGCCTCTGCTGCTGAAGCCTCGCCGGAATGGGCATACACGGCGGAGTTTCTGGCGTCTGATGCGGAGGCGTACCGCGACGGCTGACTTTTGCGCCGCGCGATGGTGTGTCGGATTCGGTGACCATCGCGCTTCGGATATCCTCATGCCGCACGTTCCCGCCGTAAAGCCTGCCCAGACTTCCACGAGGATTTGAAATGCGAACCGTCTACGCCCTGCTCGCCTTGGCCATTGGCCTGATCGTCCCCCTACAGGCTGCCGTCAACAATCAACTGAAGATCACCATAGGTGGTAGTACCGTGATGGCAGCCCTTGTCTCGTTTGCCTGCGGCACCGTCACATTGGCCCTCGTCGCCTTGCTTGTACAAGAGAAGTGGGGAGGCTTGGCCCAGGTCGCACAAGCCCCCTGGTGGCAGTTGACCGGGGGAACCATGGGAGCGCTGTTCGTATTCGGTACGACCCTGCTCGCGCCCCGTCTGGGATTCACGGTCATGATCGCGCTCATCATCGGCGGCCAGACCTTCACCGCCCTCGCCTTCGACCGTATCGGCTTTCTGGGCGTCCCCGTCAGAGAACTCACGACACCTCGTGCCATCGGCGCACTGCTTACCGTTATCGGCGTCCTCTTGGTGAATTTCGGTGATCGCGTAGAGGGATTCGTCGGCCGAAACTAGGCAACGGCGATCGAAGTTTCTGGCGCCTAATGCGGAGCCAGATCACGGCCACATTCCCCAGCGCAACCGACTTGACAGCATACGGCATTGCCGTATCATGGCAGCGATGCACACCGTCGCCGAAACCGAAGTCTTTCAGCGTTACGCTGCGTCGATCTGGTCGGAACGCGAACGTCTTGAATTCATCGACTGGATCGCCGCCAATCCGCAAGCCGGGGACGTGATTCCCGGGTCGGGCGGTTGCCGGAAAGTCAGATGGAGCCGAGCTGGAATGGGCAAACGTGGCGGCGCGCGGGTGATTTACTTCAACGAAGCGGATGGTCGAATCTGGCTGCTGATCGCCTATGCGAAGGCCAAGTTCGACAACCTGCCAGCGGAATTTCTGGTCCGACTGAAAGCCGAGGTGGAACATGGATAAGGAAATAAAAAAATTCCAGAACGACTTGCTGAAATCCGTTCGCCAAATGAAAACTGGCAAGGCCGCGCGCGTAACAACGGTTCAGATATCGGCTGCGGCCGAAGCGCGTAACCGGGTGGGACTTTCCCAGAACGAGTTCGCGAAGCTGCTTGGCGTATCCGTACGTACGGTGCAGGATTGGGAACAAGGACGCCGCGAACCATCCGGCGCGGCAAGAACACTTCTGCGGATCGCCGCACAAAATCCGGAAGCTGTTAAGGCGGCGGCCTGATAATCCGACCCTGGCCCCTTTAGTCGATCGCGTAGAGGGATTCTTAGGGCGAAACTAGGTAACCGTGATCGAAGTTTCTGGCGCCGAGTGCGGAGCCGTGCCGCGACGGCTGACTTTCACTTGAAGCGTTCGAGGTATTGCTGGTTCGTTCCGTATTTGCTGGCGCGGCCCCATTTTTCCGCTGCCGGGTCAATTCGCGTGTTCCTCAGCCAACACTTGGATGCGGACTCGTGCCTCGTTGCCGGGTTCAAGCTCGGCAAGGGGAATCAGCTCGTGAGTATCCTTCTCAATGTCATACAACCAAAGCGATTCCCGGTGATTTCTCTCAGGGTCGCTAACGTAGACCGCGAACCTCCCGTCGGCGGACAAGGCGCTGGCCCCAAGTGCAGTCTTGAGACGCGTAAGACGGCGGAGCTTCTGATCGCTCCAGAGGAATAGGTCGTAGTTGAAGAAGCCCTTCGTAATGCCATCCATTTCGTTTGTGCGCGAAACAAATAGGACGTCTCCATTTCTTGCAACACTTGGAAAGGACGAGTGGCCGCCGTTCTTGAACCATGGCTCCAAGGCCTTTCGGTTTGGGCCGAGACGGACAATTTCGTTTTCAGCGAAACGCTCTTTGTATATCAAGTAGCCCTTTGAATCGGCCGGGGCACCGGCAGTTGGGTAGTTGCACATCGGAGCGGCGGCTCCAAAAACCAAGTCATCACTTCCCGGATAAAGGAACGCCCTTCCAAGCCCCCAAAAGCAGAATGACGTAACTCGATCAACCACTCCAGTAGTGACGTCAAGTGTATGAATATCCCAAGCCGTTGCCCGCGGCGATCCGTTAGCCCAGGTCCGATCTCGATCGGACTGCTCATAGGCCAACTTTTGACCATCGAATGAGAAGTTCGGTTTGTACTTGATGCTCGCATCCGCTGTAACTCTTCGAAAAGTACTTGTAAGCGGTTTGAGCACCACAACCTGGGTCACGCGAGATACCGCCGCGTCCCGATTGGAAACAATCGCGACAGCTTCATTCACTCTTGGGCCGAATCCGGCGTCTGAGAACTGTAGCTTCTCGTCAGCCGGACGAAGTATCGTAACCGTCTTTTCAGCAATGGAATACATAGCCAAGTTGCAGGCTCTGTCGGCACAGTAGTCGAAGAAAACGTGGTTTCCATCGACCGAGAAGAATGGGTCACTAACGCTTCGATTAGGCCCCTGCTCGACGCAAGCGGGAATGACTGCAACCGAAATTGCGCAAAGTAAGACAGCTCGCAGAATACCCATGTTCTCAAAGAGTCGTTGCCAATGGCCAGACCATATCGCAGGCGATTGCTGGCCACTGGAGAGAAGCCCACCCGAGGTGTATCACCACGACTGACTTCTATCGCGACGGCACGAGCCCAGAAAGTCAGCCGTCGCGGTACGGCTCCCCAGACGCATCTCCCCACCCGCCTCCCGCTATCCGCCGACGCTCACCGCCACCACATGCTCCCGGTGGTCGTCGACCAGCGGAATAACCTTGTCCTGCCGCTCGACGCCGTCCACCATCACCCGCGTTACGCCACGGACGCCGGCATCGCTCGCCGGTGATTGCGTGACGGCGATGTGATAGACCGTCTCGCGATAGCGGTAGTGGATCTTGAAGCCGGGCCAGTCGGCGGGCAGGCAGGGGGCGATGTGGAGCTGTACGCCTTCCAGCTTCAGGCCGAGTAGCGATTCCATGATCAGGCGGTACATCCATCCTGCCGAGCCGGTATACCAGCTCCAGCCGCCGCGGCCGATGTGGGGGGCGCAGCCGTAGACGTCGGCGGCGACGACGTAGGGTTCGACTTTGTAGATGGCGAGGTCGGCTGCTGATTTCGCGTGGTTGGCGGGGTTGATCATGGTCAACAATTCCCAGGCGCGGGCGCTGTCGCCCAAGGCTGCAAACGCCATCGCGGTCCAGATCGCACCATGGGTGTATTGGCCGCCGTTCTCGCGCACGCCGGGCACATAGCCGCGGATGTAGCCGGGGTCGAGCGCTGACTTGTCGAAGGGAGGGTCGAGGAGTTGTACCAGTCCGTCGTCGCGGCGCACCAGGCGCGCGTCGACGGCTTGCATGGCCTGGCGTGATCGCGCCGGCTCCCCTGCCCCGGACAAGACCGACCAGCTCTGCGAGATCGAGTCGATCTGGCATTCGGCATTACTGGCGGAACCGAGCGGCGTGCCGTCGTCGAAGTAGGCGCGGCGGTACCATTCGCCGTCCCAGCCGTGCTGCTCGATGTTTTGGCGCAGGGTGCCGGCTTGTGCGCGGCAGAAATCGGCGAACGCTGTGTCGGCATGCGCCGTTGCCACCGGCACGAACTGGCGCAGCACTTCGCACAGGAAGAAGCCGAGCCAGATGCTCTCGCCCTTGCCGCCGATACCGACGAGGTTCATGCCGTCGTTCCAGTCGCCGGAGCCGATCAGCGGCAGGCCGTGTTCGCCGAAGCGCAGGCCGTGGCGAATGGCGCGCACGCAGTGCTGGTACAGGCTGGCTGCCTCGGTGGAACGGACCGGCAGGTCGTAGTAGGAATCGTCTTCCGCGGGCACCGCGCGGCCTTCGAGGAAGGCCACGGACTCGTCGAGCACGCCGGTGTCGGCGGTGGCCAGCACGTAGCGGCACACGGCCAGCGGCAGCCACAGGTAGTCGTCGGAACAATGGGTACGCACGCCGCGCCCGGCCGGCGGATGCCACCA
>PMIH01000175.1 GCA_003158255.1 Rhodocyclaceae bacterium | reverse complement strand
TGGGCCTGGCCATCGCGCGCCAGTTCGCCGAACTGATGGGCGGCAGCCTGACAGCCCAAAGCCGCGTCGGTGTCGGCTCGACCTTTCGCCTGGAACTGCCCGTCGATATCGTCGCCGCCGACGACCTGCCACGGCCCGCGCACGAGTTCCGGCCTGTGTTGGGCCTGGTGCCTGGCCAGCCGCGCTATCGAATCCTGGTGGCCGAGGACAACGCGGCGAGCCGGCTGTTGCTGGTGCGCGAGCTGACTTCGCTCGGCCTCGACGTGCGCGAGGCGACCAACGGCGCCGAGGCCGTCGCCACCTTCGAGGAATGGCATCCGCACCTGATCTGGATGGACTGGCGAATGCCGATCATGAACGGCCTGGATGCCACGCGGCGCATCCGGGCGCTGCCCGGCGGCACCGAGACGCGAATTCTCGGCCTCACCGCGTCGGCGTTCGAAGAGCGCGGCGAGGAATTCCGCCAGGCCGGCTGCGACGCCTACCTGCGCAAGCCCTACCGGATCGGCGAGGTGCTCGACGCCATGACGCAGGCACTTGGCCTACGGTATCGTTACGCAGAAAACGATGCCGATGCCGCCAAGCCGGGCTGCACCGACGAAGCCGCCGCCGACATCCTGCGCGCCGTTGCGCCGCTGCTGCTGAGCCAGTTGCGCGCGGCGGCCGCTGTCTGCAACTACGGCGAAGCCGTTCGCATTGCCGAGGAGATTCGCGCCAGCAATCCGCGCGCCGCCGACTGCATCGTGGCGCGGCTGGCCCGCTTCGACTGGAGTTTCCTGCAACGGGAGCTGGGTCGCCTCGCGGGCGGATGACGGTGTCGGCACGACTGGGCGTGCGTCGCGCCCAACGCCGGCAACGAGAGAAGCAACCGGCGAATGAACATGCTTACTCCGGAACGAACACGGGATGGGGAAAGTCAGTCATGGTGACACGCCGCAGCGGATGGCCGTAAAGGCGCGACAGGCTCGATTCGTCGAGCACGCCTGCCACCGGGCCGATGACGTGGGTGCCATCGCCGAACAGTAGCAGTGCGTAGTCGCAAAAGCGCAGCGCGAAGTTGGGATCGTGCAGCACCATGGCCACGGCAATGCCGTCGTCGCGCGAACGCCGGGAAAGCAGTTCGAGCGTGGCGATCTGGTGGTTGAGGTCGAGGTGCGCCAGTGGTTCGTCGAGCAGGCACAGGCGTGTCTGCTGTGCGAGTAGCGCGGCGATGGCGACGCGCTGGCGCTCGCCGCCCGAAAGGGTCTGCACTTCGCGCTGCGCCAGGTCGGTGAGGTTCATGTCGGTCAGCGTGGCGCGGGCGATGCGTGCGTCGGACGGCGACTCCCACGACCAGCGCGACAAATGCGGATGGCGCCCGGCAAGCACGGCTTCGAGCACGGTGCTGGCGAAGGGATCGCTACGGTCCTGGCCGAGCCAGCCGCGCAGAAGGGCGGCATCACGCAGGCTGAGATCGGCGTAACTCTGGCCATCGACGAACAGCTCGCCGCCGTCGGCGTTGCGCAGCCCGGCGAGCGTGGTCAGCAGCGTCGACTTGCCGGCGCCGTTGCGACCGAGGATAGCCAGCCGCTCACCGGCGGCGAGCGAGAGATCGAGATTGCAGCAGACCCGGTGCGGGCCGATGCTGACGGCGAGTTGGCGAGTCTCCAGAATCATCGCCGCCCCAAGAGATAGAGGAAGACAGGAACGCCGATTAGCGCGGTGAGCACGCCGACCGGCAACTGGATCGGTGCGACGATGGTGCGGGCCAGCGTATCGGCGCACACCAGCAGGCTGCCGCCCGCCAGCACCGAGGCGGGCAACAGCAAACGCTGGTCGTTGCCGATGGCGAGACGAACGAGATGCGGCACGATCAGGCCGACGAAGCCGATCGCTCCGGCTGTGGTGACGGCAACCGCAGTAGCCAGCGAGGCGATGACGTAGATGACGCGGCGCAAGAGGGGTACGGCAACGCCCAGCGCCAGCGCGGCATCGAAGCCGCGCGCCAGAAGATTGAGTTCGCGCGCGAAGGGCAGTGCTGCCAGCAGCGTGACGACCAGTACGACCAGCGCGGGCAGCGGATTGACGGCTTGAGACAGGTCGCCCATCAGCCAGAACAGCATGCTCTGGATCTTCTGTTCTGGCGCCAGCGTCAGGATCAGGGCCACCAGCGCGCCGCAGCCGGCGGCGATGACGACGCCCGTGAGCAGCAGGCGCGTCTGCGTCCAGCTGCCGTCGCCGTGAGCAAGGCCGAACACAAGCAGCATGGCGGCCAGCGCGCCGGCGAAGGCGAAGCCCGGAACGGCCAGTCCGGCCAAGCCGAGCAGCATCGCCGACAGCGCGCCGACGCCGGCGCCACCGGAGATGCCGAGCACGTAGGGGTCGGCGAGCGGGTTGCGCAGCAGCACCTGCATCAGCGCGCCGGCCAAAGCTAGCAGTCCGCCGCAGGCGAACGCGGCCAACGCGCGCGGCAGACGCAGGTCAAAGACGACGGCGCGCGCCGTATTGTCTTCGCCGGCGAGCATCGACAGCACGTCCCCCAGGGATAGAACCAGACTGCCTGCCGCGAGCGCCACGACCAGGCTCGCCACCGACAGTAGTGTCAGCGAGAGAAGAACGAGCAGGGCGCGGCGTCGCGAGGGCATTCGGGCTAGAGGAAGTCGTAACGGGCGGCGAGGCGGAAACCGCGTCCGTCGCCCGGATAGTAGTAGTAGTCGGAAATATAGGTCGAGTAGCCGGCGAAGGGCGCGTAGCGCTTGTCGAAGGCGTTGAGCACGCGCGCTGTGATCGTCCAGGGTTTGAACTTCCAGGAAGCCTGTAGATCGACGAGCGTGTAGCCGGACAGCATGTTGCGCTCGTTGGCGTAATCGCCGCTGAAGCGCCGGTCACCGACGTAATGGGTGAGCACGTCGTAGGTGCCCGCCATGCCGGTATCCCAGCCGAGCTGTAGCGTCACCATGTTGCGCGACACGAGCGGAACCGTCTTGCCGGCGTAGGCGCCTTCACGGAAATGCGCGTCGGTGCAGGCGTAGGCAATCTGCGCCTTGACGCCGCCGCCGAGGCGCCAGCCGAGTTCCGTTTCGATGCCCTGGCGGCGCGTGGGATCGAAGTTGACGTTGGCGCCGGCCGAACCGTCATAGCCAATCTCGTCCTTCAGGTCCATCCGGTAGGCGGCGAAGCGCGCGTCGGCCGCGCCGGCGCGGATACTGCCGCCCAGTTCGCCGATGCTGCCGTGCTGCGGACGCAGATCGCCGGCGAACTTCGGCACGAACAGGATGTTGTCATAGCCGAACAATTCGTCGGTATTGGCGAAGCGGTAGGTCGAACCGACCTTGCCGTAGGCGCGCCAGCCTTGGCCGGTGTAGCTGGCGCCGAGGTCGCCCGCGTTGCGCGTGCGCGCGGTGGCGCCATTGAGCTCGGGTTGGAACCAGGCCGGATAGGCGTCCTGATGGGCGGTCTGCTCCATCCGCTGCCGGCGGCCACCGATGGTCAGCGTCCAGGCGTCGCTGAGCGCCGTGGAGTTCTGCAGGTAGACCGACGTGCTGGTCTGGTCGGCCGTCTGGTGCGGCGACGTGGTGTAGTGCGATTCGACGTTGCCGTCGTAGTAGTCGACGCCGATGACGGTTTCGCTGGTCAGGCCGGCCAGGCCGTGGCGCCAACGCAGCCGTGGCGTCGCCGAGCGAGTTTCCCTGCTGGTGTCGGAAATGCTGCCGAACGAGACGTAATTGCCGTGGCGGTCCTCCTGTTCGGCGCCGATTTCCGCCTCCACTGCCAGCGTCTCGGTGACGTCGAAACGCACGCCCGGACGCAGCCGATAGCCGTCGCGCGACTGGTTGTTCAGAGGCGTGCTGGCGCTGCGTGGATCGTTGGCGTAGGCGGCGCCGCGTAGGTAACCGGGCAAGCCGGAGGAGTCGCGATAGGCGGCGAAGTCGGTGAATACGTCGCCGGCCGCCAGGCGCAGGCCGACACGACCGGACAGCGCGCGCTGGTCCTGCTGGTTGTTTTCGCGCCAGCCGCCGTCTTCGGCGTAATGGGCGGCCAGGTTGAAATAGGCTTGGTCGCCGCCGCCTGCGACATGGCCATCGACGCTGTGGAAGCCGTGGTTGCCGGCTTCGAACGTGGTGGAAGCGGCGGGCGCGCCGGTCTTGTCGGTGATGATGTTGATGACGCCGCCACTGGCGCGGTCACCGTAGAGGACCGTGCCGGAACCGCGGATGATCTCGATGCGCTGTACGCCGGCCAGCGGAATGGCCGACCAGCTGATCGAACCCATGTCGATCGGGTTGATGCGTTGGCCGTCGACCAGAATCAGCGTATTGCTGGCGGCGGTATCGCCGAAGCCGCGCAGGTCGGCGGTCGCGTCGATGCCGAGGCTGCCCGAGACGCTGCGTACGTCGATGCCGGCGCGTGCCTTCAGGATGTCGGGCAACGTGGCGGATGGCATTTCGGCGATGTCCCGCTTCGTGATGACGCTGATGTTGGCGGGGATGCGCGAATCGGTGTCGGCGAAGCGTGTGGCGGTAACAATCACGGCCGCTTCGTCGTCGACGGCGAGGGCGTATTGGGAAAAACCAAGGGCCGCGAGTGCGGCAGCGATGATG
>PMIH01000045.1 GCA_003158255.1 Rhodocyclaceae bacterium | reverse complement strand
CGGCTGATCGAAGTCGACAAGCAGGATCTTGGCGATCTGCCCGAGATCGTCGACCTCATCGCCGAACGGCCCGAGCACTTCATCATCTTCTGCGACGACCTGTCCTTCGAAGCTGCGGAGCCCGGCTACAAGGCGCTGAAATCGGTGCTCGACGGCTCCATCGCCGGCATGCCCGACAACCTGCTCATCTACGCCACATCCAATCGTCGCCACCTGATGCCCGAGGCGATGGCCGAGAATCTGCAAGTCACGCGCACCGAGAATGGCGAAATCCATCCGGGCGAAACCACCGAGGAGAAGGTATCCCTTTCGGAGCGCTTCGGCCTCTGGCTCTCGTTCTATCCGTTCGACCAGGACGCCTACCTCGCCATCTGCGAACACTGGCTCGGCATCTTCGGCGTCGATCGAAAGTCAGCCGTGGTGGTACGCCAGGAAGCGCTGCAATGGGCACTGATGCGCGGTGCGCGCAGCGGCCGCGTTGCCTGGCAGTTCGCCCGTGACTACGCCGGACGCACGGTCGGGAAATGAAGATCACCGAAGTCGCCGCCGCCGTCATCGAACGCCCGGATGGCAGCTTCCTGCTCGGCCAGCGTGCGCCCGACACCTTCTATCCCGGCTACTGGGAGTTTCCCGGCGGCAAGGTCGAGCCGGGCGAAACACCACGCGAAGCCTTGATCCGCGAGCTGCACGAAGAACTGGAAATCGAAGTGCGCCACGCGACGCCATGGATCGTGCGCGAGCACGTCTATGCACATGCGCACGTGCGGTTGCATTTCTTCCGCGTCAACGCGTGGCGCGGCGAACTGCGCGACCATGTGCATTCGGCGCTGGAATGGCAATGGCCGGGCGCAACTTCGGTTTCGCCCATGCTGCCCGCCAACGCGCCAGTGCTGGCCTCGCTGGCGTTGCCGGATTTCTACGGCATCACGCACGCCCACGAGGTCGGCGTACCACCACAACTGACTTTGCTGGAGCACGCCTTGCAGAATGGCTTGCGCTTGGTGCAGTTGCGTGAAGCGCGCCTGCCCGCCGATCAGCGCGAACCTTTCGCTGCTGCCGCACTTGCGCTCTGTCGCCAACATGGCGCCCGCGTACTAGTGAATGGCGACGCGCAACTCGCCGGGGCGATTGGTGCCGATGGCCTGCACCTGACAGGGGAGCAATTGAAGGGCTTGCGCGGACGGCCGAATTTTCCGCTGGTTGCCGCCTCCTGCCATGACGCCGCGGAACTCAAGCGTGCTGCCGATTTCCAGCTCGACTTCGCCGTGCTGGGCGCAGTGAAACCGACCGCCACTCATCCCAAGCAGGCCGGCATCGGCTGGCCGGCGGTAGCGAAGCTGCTGGAGAACTGCCCGCTGCCCGTCTATACGATCGGCGGGCTCGCCCGGACCGACCTGGAATCAGCGAAATTCGTCGGCGCCCACGGCGTCGCCGCCATCCGCGCCGCCTGGATCTGACTCGATCGCCGGCACCCGGTATTCGTCGTTGGCCCAGGCGCCGAGGTCGATCTGTTTGCATCGCCCGCAGCAGAACGGCCGATAGCGATTGTCGACGCGCCACTCCACCGGCTTGCCGCAGGTCGGGCAGTTGACGACGGGATTGGGTCTGGAGGCCATGGCGGCTATTGTATTGCTCTCGCCGGACGATCCAACGCTTGTCCTGATACCAGCCTAGACCTTGCAGGATCCGGTATCGCAACCGTCGCTGACGGCGCAGGAACAGCAATCCTGCTTGCCTTCCTTGCGGAAAGGCCCAAGCTGCGGATTCTGCCGGGCAAAGCGCCGGTACAGGCGCTCGACCAGGATACCGCCGATGGCAACCGAGAAAATCACGCCAATGGTGAGCAAGAGTGTCGCGATCATCCGCCGATCCCCGCAAAGCCCATGAAGGCCAAGGACAGGACGCCGGCCAGCATCAACGTCATGGCAGTGCCCTTCAATACGCTGGGCACATCGGAGAGGTTCACCCTTTCGCGCACGCTAGCGAGCAGGGTCAACGCCAACGTGAATCCCGCACCGCCGCCAAGCGCGAAGGTAATGGCCTGGAAGAAATCATAGTCGCGCGCAGTCTGGAACAGCGCCACGCCAAGAACTGCGCAGTTCGTGGTAATCAGCGGCAGGTAGATACCGAGCGCACGGAACAGCGAGGGGCTGTTCTTCTTGACGAACATCTCGACCAATTGCACCGCCGCCGCGATGACGACGATGTAACAAATCAGGCGCAGGAATTCCAGATGCAGCGGTCCGAGCACCATGTTCAGCAGGAAAGCCGACAGCGAGGCGATGGCAATGACGAAGGTCGTCGCCAGGCCGAGAGGGAAGGCGACCGAGACGCTATGCGTCACCCCGAGAAAGGGACACATGCCGAGGAACATCGCCAGCACGAAATTGCCGGAGAGGATGGTCGTGACCAGAATCTGGCCGAGCGATTCACGCACCATGGCTGGCTCCTTGTGCGGCGAGAGCCGCGTTGTTGCGATCCTTGCGTGCCCGGTAGATGGCAAACAACAGCAGCCAGCTGCCCATGACGAAGAAGCCGCCAGGCGGCAGCACCATCACGACCCAAGGCTGGAAATTCGGGCCGAACAGGGAAATGCCCAGCAGCGTGCCATTGCCGAGGATCTCGCGGACGCCACCGATCATCGTCAGGCCGACGGTGAAACCGAGCCCCATGCCCGTGGCATTGAGCATGGCTGGCATGGGCGGGTTCTTGGCCGCGTGGGCTTCGGCACGGCCAAGCACGAGGCAGTTGGCGACGATCAGCTCGATGTAAGCGCCCAAGGCCTCGGACATTTCCAGGCTGATGGCCTGGATCGCGTACTCGACGACGGTAACGAAGGTGGCGATGATGACGATGTAGGTGGCGATGCGCACCTCCTTCGGAATCATGTGCCGCATCACCGACACCAGCCAACACGAGGCTGCGAGCACGAAGGTAGTGGCGAGGCCCATGGAGATCGAGTTCATGGCCGAGACGGTCACCGCCATGGTCGGACACATGCCAAGAACCATGACGAAGACGGGATTGCGTTCCCAGATGCCCTCCATGAACTCCTGCATGTTGCGGAGGGCTGCCGGGCTGCTGACAGGGCTGTTCGCGCTCATGATTTCACCTTCAGTTTCTCCAGATTGGGCGCCAGCTTTGGCAACAGGAACTGCGCCGCATCATTGATGCCCTTGCCGACCGCACGAGAAGTCACGGTGGCGCCGGCAATGGCGTCGATCTGCCACGGATTGGTCTTCGTGCCGTGCTTGACGGTCTTCACTTCGTTGACCAGCGCCGAGAGGTCATCCGTCAATTTGACGTCGAGCGCCTTGAAGTTGGCCTGGAAGTCCTTGTCGATGAGGATCTTGTCGCCAATGCCTGGCGTCTCCTTCATCGACACGACGCCGATGCCCGTTATGCACTGGCAGGCAGTGTCGTACCCGAACATGATGCGCACGATGTCGGCGTAACCCTTGGCACCCGCTTCCGCCGCGATGCCGGTAAGCTTGCCGGCATCGTCATAGGCCGCGTAGAACTTGGCCACGCTGGCCGGCGCTTCTCCACCGCCCTTGGCTTGTTCGATACCGCCGGCGGGCAGCGCGTAATACTCGACGATCGACTTCGCCGTCGGCACCACCTTGAACACGGCCCGTTCGAGGGCAATACGGCGATTTGCGTTCGCGGCCGGCAGCGTGATCTCGTAGGAGCCAACGATGATCAGGCCGCAAACTGCGGAGACAATGCCCAGCACCCGCAGCAATGTCGCCGTTGGCGTCACCTGGGGAGCGGCGAGGGTTTCGGTACTCATGACATGCTCCCGGAGTCTCGCTTCGGCTTGTTCTTCAAAAATTGCCTCTTCGGTGTTACTGCAGCCGCCTCCTCGCGCGAGATGTAACTCGGGTTGAGCGGGTAAGACGCGCCACGACGCTTTGGCTTGCCGATACCGCCCTTGCCGAAGGGCGTCGGTTGGGAAATTTGTTCGATCAGGGGCGTCGCGGCATTGCCGATCAGGATGGCGTACATGACCCCCTCGGGCAAACCGCCGTAATAGCGGATCACCACGGTCAGCAAGCCGATCAGGGCGCCATAGATCCACATCCCGCGCGGCGTTACCGGCGATGTCACCATGTCGGTCGCCATGTAGACGGCGCCAAGAATCAGGCCGCCGGAAAACAGCATGAAGAACGGGCTGGGATAGTGGCCGGGGTTGACTGCATACAGCGTCCAGGCTACGGCGGCGGCACTGCCAAGAATCGCCGTCGGAATACGCCAGTCCATGTAACGGCGGAAGGCCAGGTAAGCGCCGCAAAGCAAGATCAGGAGCGGGGATGGCCCCACCGCCATGTGGCCGGACAGCGACATCAGTAAATCCTGGGCATTGGCCAGGATGCCCTCAAACTTCCACTTGGCGAGCGGCGTGGCACCGGCCAGCGCATCGAGGTGCTTTTCCTTCAGCCAGAGTGCGGCATCGGGTGGCGTCATCAACGGCCACGCCAGCGACGAAGGAATGAACTCGGTGAAGCGACCAGGCAAAAAGGACGGCGTGTAGGTGGCGATCGCTGTCGGAAACGCTGCCTGTGCAAAGGCCCGGCCAACCAATGCCGGATTGAAGATGTTGTGGCCGATTCCGCCGAAGATGGCTTTGCCAAGCACAATGGCGATGGTGCCGGCGACAAATCCCATCCAGAGCGGGAAGCCTGGCGGCAGCGTCAAAGCCAGCAACAGGCCGGTAATGGTGGCCGAAAAATCGCCCAGGCGCCCAGACTGCGTACCAGTGGTAATGAACCAACGCTCCGTCAGCAGACAAGCCGCGACGGCAACAAGCATCATCGCCAAGGCCGATATGCCGTACTGGAAGATGTAGAAGGCACAAACGGGCAACAGCGAGTAGACCACGTGCAACATGATCTTCTCGACGCTGCGCGGGCCCTTGATATGGGGCGCCGGACGGATTTCAACGGTAGCGCTCATGCTGCAGCTCTTTCTCTCAGAACTTGTTTCGCCACCCGGAACTGCTGGACCAGCGGAATGTTGGACGGACAGACATAAGTACAGCAACCGCACTCGAAGCATTCGCCGAGGTAATAGTTGCTGCCCATGGTTTCATACTCACGCTTCGCGGCCAACAGGCCCAGGGTCGAGGGATTCAGGCCCATGGGGCAGGACTCGATGCACTCGCCGCACTTGATGCACGGGTAAGTCTGCTGCCCCTCGCGTGCCAACATGTCCTCTTTGCGGAAAACCAGCACACCGGATACGCCCTTGGTCACCGGAACGTCGAGCGATGCGATGGCCTGGCCCATCATCGGCCCGCCAAGGATGATCTGGCGTGCTTCGGCGGGTGCTCCAGCGTAATCGAGGACAAATTTCAGCGGCGTGCCAATTGGCACGCGGTAGTCGCCCGGCCGGGCCACACCGGGGCCGGTAATCGTCACCACGCGCTCCGTCAAGCCGCGGCCTTGCGGCAGCAGCCGGCCCAACGCCGCCAACGTGCCGACGTTGTTGACAACCATCCCCATGGAAATCGGCAAGGTGCCGGAGGGAATCTCGACGCCGAACAGCGCCATGATCAGCATCTTCTCCGAACCCTGCGGATACTTGGTTGGCACTTTCTCGACAAACAGCTCGCCTTCCGGTACGCCAGCAGCATTCGCGCGGTCGATGGCGGCCTGGATCGCCGCAACGGCATCTGGTTTGTTGTCCTCGATGCCGACGATGCCACGAACCGCACCGGTAACGCGCATCGCGTAGCGCATGCCGACGATCAGGTCGTCGGCCTCCTCGACCATCACACGGTGGTCGCAGGTGAGGAAGGGTTCACATTCGCAGCCATTCACCACCAGCGTATGCACCTTGGCCTGCTTGGGCACCGACAACTTGGCGTGAGTCGGGAACGCCGCACCACCCAGACCCACCATGCCCGTGTCCCAGACTGCCTGTAGCAGATCGGCCGGCGTGGCATCGGCCAGATCACGCCGCTGGCCCCAGAGGTCCTCCTGGCTGGCGCCGGCATGTGCCCGAATGACGATCGACTCGACCCAGGGACCGCGCGCCGATGGCCGCAGTTCGATGGCCTCGACGACGCCAGTCACCGGCGAGTGGTGCGGCACCGACAGCCAGTCTTCGGTACGGGCTATCGGTTGGCCCCGCACCACTTCCTCGCCGACACGAATGATCGCTTTTGGTGGCCTGCCGATGTGCTGCGACAGCGGGATCGTGAATGTCGACGCGTATGGCAGCCGGCGAATGGAACGATCCGCCGTCGCCTCCTTCTCCGAGGGCGGATGCACACCGCGCTCGAAAACCTCACCGCGGAAATAGCTGAGTAGCTTCATGGCAATGTCAGTTGTACTTAGCCGCGCGCGCCATCAGTTTATCGACACCCGGCTCGGCCAGATTCCACGGCGTGCCCGGATGGATGCAACCGGCAGTGCACTTCTCCGCCGCCTTGACGATATCGACGAACTTCGCGCCCTTGGGATTGAGCACCACGGTCTTCTTGTCGCTGTTGTAGGCAAAAACCTTGGGCGCCAGTTTCAGGCATTCGTCGCAAGCCGTGCATTCCGGCGTATCGACCCAGCAGGGCTCGAAGCTGTCGGCGTTGGCGGCACCGCTGGCGGCAGTCGCAGCTACCGGCGCCGGCAGGATGTCGCCACCGGAAACACCGAGGCTGGCCGCGATCTTGGCCATCAATTCGGCGCGCACCTGCTCGGTCACCTCTGCAAAGTCAGTCGTCGCGGTACGCCGCAGACCCGCAACATCCTTGAGTTGACGCCAGAAATTCAGACGCTCTTCGCTGGAGCGGGCCAGGTCTTCGGAGACGAGCAGACGGATCATGCGGTTCTTGCCATCGACGGCCCAGATGTACGGGAACTTGCCTTCGCGATCGTCCTTGTCCAGTTGCAGGAAGTCGGCCAGCGGCAGCATCTCGTCGTTCCAGGTCTCCGGCGGCGCCTTCTTGAACTGCTTGCCGAAGCGCGCTTCCGTGGCGGCGAAGTCGGCGAAGGTCATGGGCAGTTCCATGGTCTTTTGCTGGCCGGCTTCGTCCTTGTACTTCAGCGTGTAGGTCGGCCATTCCGCATCCATCTCGGGGTTGCCATCGAGACTCACGCACTCGGAGAAAGTAACGCCGGCATCGGGATCGAACCTGAACAGCGGATAGGCGCGGCCTTCGACCGCCAGCTTGCTTTGATTCACGGCGCGGTCGTCGCCGATGCCATGCTCCGGCGGGCAGACGGCGTAGATGTTGAACAGCGCCGGACGCCGCGAATTGAGGCCGTCGATGAAGCCTTCCAGCATGTGGTTGGTGTGGGCGATGGTCGATTGCAGCACGTAGGCCGTGCGGTGCGCCATGGCGATCAGCGAGATCTCCTTGCGCGCCTCCTGCTTGCCGTGCTTGGCCGAGCCGTAAGGCGCCATGTCGGACACCTGGCTGGTGAAGCCGGAGGTGCAGGCCTGACCGCCGGTGTTCGAGTACACCTGTGTATCGACGACCAGCACTTTGATCGGCATGCCCGACATCAGCGCGCGCGAGAGGTTCTGGAAGCCGATGTCGTACATCGCGCCGTCACCACCCAAGGACACGACCGGCGGGCACAGATGCCATTCGTCGGCGGTGAATTGGCGCCACTCGAAGCGGCGGAAGAAGTCCTCGTGCAGTTCGGGCTTGTACTCGCCGGCCAGTTCCATCTCGGCCACGCGCACCGCCTTGAAGCCTTCAGCCATCTTGGCCATGTGGCCCTCGAAGATGCCCATCGCCACTGACGGAGAATCCTGGAACAGGTGCGAAGTCCAGGGGAACGGATATGGATGGAAGGGATAGGTGGCGCCCCACACCGACGTGCAGCCGGTGGAGTTCACCATGCCCATCTCGGCGCGACCGCGCTTGCTCGGGCCTTCGACGTAGCGCCACTTGAGATCCTTCAGGCGCTCCAACACCTGGGCGACGTTGCGCATCCACACCGGATCGATCGGCTGCGAAGGCTTGCCGGCGCTGACGCGATCGGAAAGCTTTGACAAGGTCAGGTCGCCATCCTTGGCGGCATCGACGGCGGCGATCATGGCCTTGGTGTCGCCGACGTCCATGGACTCGGTGACCTTCATGCGGATGCGCTGCTCCAGACCGACGATCAAAGTATCGAGCTTCTCGACGAAGGCTTTCACGCGCGGCTGCATCAGGGCCGTGGCGGTGGAGACGAACAAGTGGATCGTTGTCTTCTCGCCGCAGCCCAGGCAGGCGCCGTCGCCGCAAGGCATGGCGGCGTAGTTGTGCTTGTCGAGCAACAGCGTTTCCAGCGCGCCAATCTTCTCGTCGAGGCTGTCGATGCGGCTGTATTCCTTCGGCGTGGTCGGCAGGTCGAGCCAGAGGTTCCAGTCACGGCGTAGCGTGTCCGTGGTCTGGTCGGTCTGCGTCACCATCTTCAGCGCGTCGTCTTCGCAGACATCGATGCACAGCGCGCAGGCCTTGCAGGTGTTCGGGTTGACAGTGATCGAGAACAGGCCGCCGGAGCCCTTGGCCTTCTTCTCCCGGTTACCCCAGTAAGGCTTCGTCGTGGCGAACTTGAAGTCACCCAATAGCGCCTTGAACGTAGCGAACTCCTCGCTGGTCTTCTCGCGTTCCTCGGCGGGCGCTTCGGCGATGGTCGCCTCGATGGCCTGGTCGATCAGCGCACGCACCGGCGCGCCGTCGCCGGTGATCAGCGCGCGCAGCTTCCTCTCTGCCGTGCGCACGTCGCGGCGCAGGAAGCGCGTCGGCGTACCGCCGGTCTCGATGCGGTTGACCACCGAGCCGAACACGTCGGCGACGTTGGTAACCAGGCCGGGAATGGCGCTATCCGGGCAGACGGTGTAGCAGTTGCCGCACGCGGTGCAGTTCTCCGCGGTCCACTCGGGGTGGTCGAAGCGGATGCCGGTCATGTCGCGGAACACGCCGGTCGCGGCCGGAATGATCGAAACGCCGATGAAGGGATCGACGAGATTGTCGTTGCCCTTGCCGGTCGCGTAGAAGTGGCCGGTCTGTTCCCAGAAGCGATGGATGTCGCCGATCTTGCCGTCGCCCTCGGGCATCTGGCGCAACATGATCGGCAGGCCGGCATCGGCCTTCGCAAGCTTCTTGCGCGAAGCGCCGACGTCCTTCTTCGTGATCTCGGTCATCTCCGTGAAGCCGCGCTTGACCACGCGCAGGTTGTTTTCGACCACGGCCGTGCCCTTGCCGCCGAACTTGTACTTCAGTTGCGCCTCGATGGCGTTGAACAGCTTGTCTTCGGTGAGGTTGGCGTTCTTCATCACCGGGCTGGCGGCGAAGAAGGCGCCCTGGAAGGCGTTGCCCTGCATGCGCAGTTGCAACTCGGGGCTGCCGGCTTCCTCACGGGCGATGGCGAAGGCGTCGAGATAGAAGACGTGGATGTCGTTGTCGACGATGAACTTCTGCGCCCAGGTCGGGAAGTTGGCCCAGGTCTCTTCGCCCAGGTTCGACTGGATGATGAAGGTGCCGCCCTTTTTCAGGCCGGAGAGCGGGTTCGAGTGGCCGAAGACGTTGGGGTCGGGCGAGAGTACAACGTCTACGAACACGTATTCGCAGTTGATGCGGATCGGTTCCGGCGCGGCCGACAGATAGTAGGTGGTCGGCTGGCCTTTCTTCTCGGACCCGTACTTCGGGTTGGCCTTGATGTCGTAGCCGAGCAGTTCGAACAGCGTCACTGCCAGGTTCTTGCCGGTGGTGATCGCGCCCCAGCCGCCGACCGAGTGCATGCGCACGGTGATGGCGCCCTTGGGCAGCAGGTTCGGATTCTCGGAACCGCGCAGAGCGAGTTCCTTGATCTTTGGGTAGGCTTCCTGCAATGCCTGCTGGTGAATCTCGTCCTTCGGATTGAGCGGATCGCGCACGAAGTCGACCGAGAGGTAGAAGAACTTGCGCTTCTTGCCCTCAGGCATCATGTTCTCGACGGTACCGATAATCGCCTCCGGCTGCATGTCGCGCGAGCCGAGGCCGTAGCAGCCGGAGTACAGGCGCGGCATGTCGCCGGCACCGTAAGTTGCGTAGTCAGGATAGGGTTTGTCGTCGGCGCCGGCGGCACCGTTCTCCAGGCACTTGGTCAGCGCCGCGCGCACTTCGCGCATCAGCGGCAGGTCCTCCGCCATCGGCTGGTCGGTACGTTCGAGCACCGCGACGCCCTTCTTGCCGCGCAGCACATGACCGACCAGATCACCCGGGAACGGACGGTACATGGTGATATTCACCACGCCGACCTTCAGCTTGCGCGTCTCGCGCAGATAGTCGGCGACGACTTCAGCCTGAACGATCATGCTGCCCATGCCGACGATCAGGTAGTCGGCATCTTGCGCCTTGTAGGTCGAGACGCGGTTGTAGCGACGACCGGTCAGGTCAAAGTACTCGTCCATGCAGCGCTCGGTGAGCGCTTCGATGTGGTCGAAGAAATAGGGGCGCTGGCCGGCGACGGCCTGCATGTAGGCATCCTGGTTCTGCACGACACCGGACACGAGCGGGGTATCGACGTCCCAGATCGCCGGCACGCGACGGCGCTTCGGACCATAGAGCATGGCCTGGGCGGGCGTCGGCGTATCGATGATGTCGTCCGGCTTGCCGAGGAATTCCCGCACCAGTTCGCGCTCGGGCAGGCGCGCCGACTCGATCAGGTGGGTGGTCAGGAAGCCGTCCTGACCGATGATGGCCGGCGTCAGAGAAAGCTCCGCGACCTTGCGGCCGATGAGGTTCAGGTCGGCGGCTTCCGTGGCGTTCTTGGCCAGCACCTGGATGAAGCCGGTGTCATCGACGCAGTGGTAGTCGTCGTGGCTGCAATGGACGTTCAATGTCGCCTTGGTGATGGCGCGGCAACCCATGTTCAACACGTAAGGCAGGCGCTTGCCGACCGCGCCGTAGAGCGACTCGTGCATGAAGGCGACGCCCTGCGCCGAGGAGAAGTTCACCGCGCGCAGGCCCGTCATGGACATGCCGGCGGTGACGCCGGCGGCGGCGTGCTCGGATTCCGGTTCGACAAAGATCAGCGGCCGATCGGAGATGTTGAGATGGCCCTTGGCGGCTTCTTCGGCCCAGTACTCGCCCATCTGCGTCGAGGGCGTGATTGGATAGGCGCCCGCGGCATCGGAGGCTTCGCGCTCGACGTGGATCACGGCGGTGTTGCCATCGACGGCATCGCGCACGCCGGGATATTTGACGGTCTTGGCGTCCTTGGCGGCGCTGCCGAATTCGAGCAGGGAGAATTGGAATAGTTTCTTAAGCATGGCGGGCTCCTTGGATCTATGAATTCAGTGCAGCACCGGCAGGTGCTCATTGCGCAGGATCTTCTTCGCAGCGGCGCCCTTGACGGCGTGGTTGGGGTTGTCGAACCAGACGATGGCACCTGTCGGGCAACGCTCGATCGGCTTGCGAGCAGCCCAGGTATTGAGTTCATAGTTGATGCTGGCGAGATTGCCGTTGAGTTTCATCAGGCCCGGCACGGCATCCTGGACGCAACGGCCGCAGGCCGTGCAGGCAACTTCGCAAGCCGCCTCCGCCGTATCGCCGTCCGCCTGGTTTTTGCAGGCGATCCAGAGTTGCCGGCTCACCGGTTCAACGCTGAACAGGCCCTTCGGGCAAACCTCGGCGCAGTCGTTGCAGCCGGTGCATTTGTCGGCGTCGACCTGCGGCAGGCCGTGCAGGTCCATGGTGATAGCGCCGAAGGTGCAGACGGTGGCGCAATCGCCCAATCCCAGACAACCCCAGGCGCACTCCTTGCCACCTCCGGATACCACCGTCGCAGCGCGGCAAGAATTGTGGCCGGCATAGCGAGCTCGAAGGAAAGCAACATGGCGACCACCAGCGCAGGCCAAACGCGCGACACGCTTCTCGGCCTGCCCCGCGGCAACCCCTAGGAAATCGGCGATCTCCTGACGCTGGGCGGGAGAACTGACTGAGCACTGCGCCGGCTCGATTTCACCGGCAACGACCTTCTCGGCGAAATTACGGCAGCCAGCTTGGCCACAGGCGCCGCAATTGGACTTGGGCAGGCGACCTTCGATTTCGTCGATGCGCGGGTCTTCATACACATATAGCTTCCGGCTGGCGATAGCCAGCATCCAGGCCAGCAAGAAGCCCAGAAGAAGCATGAAAGCGCCGGAAATTGCCAGATTGGAGAAATCCATCGTTCCCACTCCGATATCGAGTTGTTTGTTGCACCGCCGCAACAACCGGGCGCATCAACGGCACGCGGAGGAAGCGGCAAACTAAGAAGTTGTTTTCAGGCCTCCTGCGACTGGCGCCTTGCGGGCGGAGGTCGCGGAAACCTTCACGGCGCGACCGGAGGTTGGATCCGGTCTACTCGAGAGAGGAGCAGGTTTGCGCTCCCCCTTGTGGGCACGAAAGCGGTTGCGCCGCTTTCATGTTCGTGACGATTGAAAGTATAGGGAAATCGCGTTGCGACGCAACATAATTTTGTTTCACATCGTGAAACAAAATATCGTCATCCTGAAACCAACGCGCTTCGCTGGTTTCAGGAGACGATTGTCGCGTTCAGGCAAAGCCGTGCTTGACCTTGCTCTCCTGCTCCTGCTTCTTGAAGAGCCCGAAGCGCGGCAGGAACTTGTCCCAATCGATGAGGTGGGCGTCGATTTCCGGGCCATCGACGCAAGCGTGCTTGCGTACCATCTTGCCGTCGATGGTCACCGGCACCATGCAGGCGCCGCACATGCCGGTGGCGTCCACCATGATCGAGTTGAGACTGGCCACAGTCTTGACGCCGTAGGGCTTGGTCAGGTCGCTGACGGCACGCATCATCAGCGGCGGGCCGATGGTGACGACTTCGGCGATCTTGCGGCCCTTGCTTGCCTGGTTGTCCTTCAACAACGTCTCCAGCGGCCCGGTGACGAAGCCCTTGATGCCGAAGCTGCCGTCGTTGCTGGTGTAGATCACCTCCAGCAGTTCCGGGAACTCTGCTTGCAACTTGCCGACGCGTTCGTCCTCCTTGGTCCAGAAGAGCAGGTCGGCATTGCGGAAGCCGGAGATCAGCGTCACGTGGTTGCCCAGGCGCAGATGCTCGCGCATGATCGGATACACGGGCGGCAAACCCACACCACCGGCGGTGAACACCACCGTCTGGTTGCCCTCGTAGCGGTGCAGCGCGCTCGGCAGTCCGAGCGGGCCGGCGATGCCGGTGAAAGCTTCTCCCGCCTTCATGTTGTTGATGGCGATGCTGCTGGTGCCCATGGCCTGCACGACGATCGTGATGGTGCCGAGTCTTGCGTCCCAGTCGGCAAGCGTCAACGGAATCAGCTCGCCCTTCGCCCAGGGCAGCACACGCACGAACTGTCCGGCGCGAGCGGTCTTGGCGACCAGCGGGGCATTGACGACGAACTCGACGATGCCCTCCGCCAGTTCGATCTTCTCCAGGATGGTCTGCGGTGCCGCGCCGAGGCTGGTGTAGTGGCCGGCGTTCTGCACTAGGCGGCGGATTTCGCCGTTGGTCAGATTGATATCGCCGACGATCTCGCGTGCCGCCGCCTGACCGTCGCCGGCGGCGCGAATTGCCGTGGAGCCGCCGCGGGCAGCATCGCCGCCGGAATAGACGCCGTCGAGCGAGGTCTGTTGCGAGCCCTTGCCGGCGACATCAATGGTGCCCCACTTGGTCGTCTTGAGGCTGGGCTCGGAGTCCTTGATGATCGGGTTGGGCGAGTTGCCCAGCGCCATGATGACCAGATCGACGTCCATCGGTTCGGTGCGGCCGGTGGATACCGGGCTGCGGCGGCCGGAAGCATCCGGTTCGCCCAGTTCGATGATGTCGAGAATCGCGCGCTTGACGAAGTGGGTCTTGTCGTCGCCGACGAATTCGCAGGGCGCGCGCAGCACCTTGAGCTCGATGCCTTCTTCGAGCGCGTGGTGCAGTTCCTCGACACGCACCGGCATTTCGCCCTGGGTGCGGCGATAGACGATGGTGACAAGGCCACCGAGGCGGCGCGCGGTGCGCGCCGCATCCATGGCGGTGTTGCCGCCGCCGATGACGATGACCCGTTTGCCCTTGGTTTCGGGCAGCGGTGTCTCGTATTCATCGGAGAGGCCTTGCATGAGGTTCACGCGGGTCAGGAACTCGTTGGCCGACATGACATTGAGCAGATGCTCGCCGGGCACGTTCATGAAGCGCGGCAGGCCGGCCCCGGTGCCGATGAAGATCTTCCAGAAACCGGCGTTCTTGAGATCCTCGATGGTCGCGGTCTTGCCGACGAGGAAGTTCCTGACGAACTTGCCCCCGAGCCGCTCAATCTTGCCGACCACGTCGTCGATCAGTTCGTTGGGCAGGCGGAACTCGGGAATGCCATAGCGGAGCACGCCACCAAGTTGGTGGAAGGCCTCGAACACCGTGACCGGATAGCCTTCGGCCGCCAACAAATAGGCGTTGATGAGTCCGGCCGGACCGGAACCGACGACCGCGATGGGCGGCTTGTCGGCTTTGACCCAAGGATCGACCACGCCATCGAATTCCTTCGCGAGGCCCTCCGGATTGACGATCTTCTCGCGCTGGGGCAGGTACCACTCGAGCTGGCCGATCTCGATCGGTCGCTTGGTGTGGGCGCAGACGCCCTGGCACTGAAGCTCCTGCGGGCAGACGCGGCCGGTGACATTGGGCAGCGGATTGCAACTCTCGATCAGTTCCATCGCCTCGCGGAAACGGCCGGTGCCCAGCAGTTCCAGCATTTCCGGGATGTGGATCTTGACCGGGCAACCGCCCTTGTTCTCGGGCTTGCCGGGGGCGTGGACGCCAATCTCGCACGGGCGTTCCTCGCACTGCTTGTCGCGCAGCGCTTCGAGCCAGACGAAGAGATCGACCTCGCGGGGGCTGAAGCCCTGGCCGATGTAGCCCAGGTAGCCTTCGTTGACCAGGCCGAAATCGCGCGATCGCTCGTCGGCATCGCGCATGAAGGGCGGAATGCTGTTGTTGGCCGGCCAGTCTTCCGACAGCCCCTTGAACATCGGGTAGCGGTCGGACAGATGCAGGTCGATCGCCTTGACGAACTTGCGCTTGAGCTTGAGCGGTACGTTCCAGACGAAGCGCATCAGCACCGTGCTCATGTCGTCGTTCTTCACCAGCAGCTTCCAGAGCGTGCGGGTGAATTCCGCGCCGAGCTCTTCCTGCTGGAACTCCCAGACCACGGCCTGCAGGCCGTCGGCCATGAACATGTCGTGGAAGGCCTGTGGTTCGGTGAGCAGCCGGCGCTGCAACAGCGCCAACTGCTTCTGGTACACGCCGACGGCTTCGCTCTGTTCCAGGGCATCGAGCTGGGAACGTGTGCTCTCCAGCGCAGTAGTTGCGTGCAGATAGCGCTGGAGGTCGTCGGCGGAACCCGCGTTGGCCGCGGTGGGGATGGGCGTGCTCATCGAATGATCTCCGCGTCGCAGTTGGCGGCCACCTTCTTGATCCGGTTCTTGAGTTCCGGCGTCACGGTCACGCGTTCGAGGGCGCCCGGAATCAACTGGGCAACCTCCTTCGTTTCACCGTTGACGACAATCCGGGTCTTCTCGAACAGCTCGGAGAGGTCCTGATAGCAGGTCTTGCAGTTGGTGCAATTCGCCTGGTCTTCCTGCGAGAAAGTCACCAGCGCATCGCCGCTCGTCGCTGCGGTGGCCGGGGCCGCGGCGCCGAGCGCCGGGGCGGCCAGGGCAAAACCCGCCATCGGCACGAAACCGGCGGCGGGTGCCTTGCTCGATGCCGCGAGTTCCGACATGGAGCGGGCGATCGTATCAAGCGAGGCCTCGCGCTGGTTCATCGCCTCCTGATACTGCGCCTGCAAGCTTTCGATACCAGCGCGGTGGCTGGCGTCGAGCTTGGTGACGTGATAGCCGCCCAAGTATTGCAGCATGCGCCAGTACTTGCGCCGTTCCTCGACCAACTGGACGACGATGCCGGAGACCGACAGCTTGATGAGGCGCTTCTGCGCATCGACGGACCAGATGTAGGGCGTTTTGCCTTCGCGGTCGGCTACGCCAAGCTCGACGTAGGCATCGACCTGCACCGCATTGGGATCGTCACCGGAGATCTTGCGGAAGTGCTTCTTGAAGCGGTTCTCGCCGAGCGCAAAATGAGCCGGCGTCAGCGGCATCGACTTCAGCGCCACCTTGCCGTCGTCATCCATGTACTCGAGCGTCGTCGTGCTCCACGTCTGGTCGGGGTCGGGGTTGCCATCGAGCGAAAACCATTCGTTCAGCGACACGCCACGGCGCGGATCGTGCACGAACACCGGATTCATGCGGCTTTCCACCGCCAGCCGCGCGTGGCGATTGGAGGCGTCGTCGGCGATGCCGTGCTCGGGCTGGCAGGGCGTGTAGACGTCGAACACCGCCGGTGCGTCGGTGTAGGTGAGGAACTCCAGCGTGTTCTTCAGGAAGTGCCCCTGTAGCGCGGTACTAGTGGAACAGACGAAGACGTTGGGGTGGAAGGAGGCGATCAGACCGAGTTCCTTGCGGTGCTCGTGCTTGCCGCTGTGCATGGTGCCGATGCGCGCGAGGTCGGAGTCTTGGCCGAGGAAGCTCGCGGTCGAGGCCTGGCCGCCGGTATTCGAGTAGGCACCCGTATTGAGCACCAGGATCTTGAGCGGCGTGTCCGTGCAGAGGATGCGCGACAGCGCGCCGAAACCGATGTCATATGTGGCGCCGTCGCCGCCCACGGTCATCACCGTCGGCAGGAGATTGAGCTCGTCGACGGTGAACTGGTTCCACGACAGCTTGTCGAACTCCTTCTGGTGGATCTCGGGATCGAAGGCATCGTCCAGTTCGAGGCGCGCCAGGCGCAGAGCACGCATGTCCTCGACCGCTGCGGCGCTGAGGCCCTCGAAGATGCCCTTGGCCAGCGGCTGGGCATCCTGGAACAGGCTATTGACCCAAGGGTCGTTGTAGCAGTTGAACGGGAAGGTCGAGGCATAGACGCTGCTACAGCCGGTCGAGTTGGCGATCACGGCACCTGCGGGGCCGTTGCCGCCCGGGCCGCTCTCGAACAGATAGAGCCGCTTCTCCAGGGTTTCGAGCACGGTAACGATGCGCTCACGGCGAGCGTTGTCGCTCTTGGTGATCAGCGTTGATTGCTTGAAGTTGAGGCGCTCGATCAGGCCCTCGAGTTCGCGGATGTGGTCGCGCCGCCGGCGGTCGAAGATCGCGCGGTTCGTCGCCATGACCAGGCGAATCGCGGTCACCTCACCGCAGCCGCGGCAGGCGCCGTGACCGCCGTTGGTGGCGTAGTAGTTGGCACGATCGAGCATCAGGCGCTTGGTCTCGCCGCCACCCTTAATGGCGCCGTCGACAAAGCGTGCCGGCGTATTCGGCATCTTGGCGCCGAATTCGAAGCGGGCCTGGAGGCTTTCGACTATTTCGGCATTCTGCTCGCGCGCCGCCAGGGCGCCCGGGCCGCAGACATCGACGCATTCGAGGCAGCCAGTGCACTTCCACGGGTCGACATTGACGCTGTAGAGGCCACCACTGCCGGGATTGGTCTTCTCCATGGCATCGAAGAAGGGCCGCGTCTTGGCGACGGAATACACGGACAGAATCTCCGCGACCTTGCCGAAATTCTTCAGCACGGTGACTTTGTCGGTGTCCAGCGTGCTCGCCGCCTCGGCAACCATTTCGTGCAGCGGGCGCGGCTGCTTGGTCTGGCGATACATCTCGCGCAACGCTTCGGCCAGCGTGTAGACGTGCTCGCGCATCGCTTCCTTCTGGGCTTCGGCGACGTCGAGTTGATGGATGGCCGTCGTCAGCAACTCGTGAATGTCGTGGACATTGTTCGGAATGGCGGCGTCCGGGCAGACAAGAGCGCATTCCATGCAACCGGTGCACAAGTTCGCGTTGAACTCGGGCACGGTGCGGCGGAACAGGCCCTTGTCCTTCCATGCCGACGTACCTGCCGGCATGAACATGCCGGTGCCTGGCAATACGGGGGCCTCGGAGATCGTACCTTCGCGGAAATGACTGGCGACGATGTCGTCATAGTAGCCGCGGTCGCCGAAACCGGCGCTACCCGGAGAGCCGCTGGCGCGGCACATGCGTGCCGAGATGGCCACGCCGCGACTGCTGACTGCGACGGTCTGGGATTCGGCTTTGGTGAAGGCGGCGCTGCTGTAGTCGACCTTGTGCGTCGCTTCAATGCCCTCGCGAATCACGGCCATATTGCCGTCCACGACGGCACCGCCCTTGCTGCCAAACTTCTTGGAGATCTGGCTGCGAATCTTCTCCAAGATGACGTCGGCCGGCGCATCGGCCGAAACGCGGTCCACATGGCCGGCCACGGCGCCGATGAAGGCGATGCCCATCATGCGCGTTTCCAGTTCCGGCGTCGGCGCATGCTTCTTGGCCACGGCGAAGGCGTCGACGATGTAGAAGCGGATCTTCTTGTCGCGGATGGTCTTGCGCGTCTGCTCTGGCAATTGCATCCAGACCTCGGTGGCCGAGAGGTTGGTCTGCATCATGAAAGTGCCACCGGCCACCAACCCGCGCAGGGGATTCGTGTGGCTGAAGACCTTGTGGTCGGGCGAAATGACGATCTCGACGTCTTCAAGCTCGGCGTTGGTGATCTTGATCGGCTCAGGTGAGAGCGTGATGTAGTAGTTGGTCGGCGCACCGCTCTTCTCGGAACCGTACTTCGGCGCCGATTTCGAGTGCATGCCGAGCACGCCGGCGAGAATGTCGGTCAACAGCTTGCC
>PMIH01000033.1 GCA_003158255.1 Rhodocyclaceae bacterium | reverse complement strand
TGTCGGCCTCGGCCTCGAAGAAGCGGGCATTGCGCTCCGAAACGCCACGCTGAATGTTGGCTTGGCGGGACTGGGTAAGGGTGTCGAGTGTGGCTTGAATGCCGTCTTCTGCTACGAGAGGGCGTGGCGCGGATGCACAAGGTAGCGTCAGCAGGCGCTGCGCGACATCTTCTTCCAAGGTTTGGCCGTCGTCGGCGACGGCTGACAGGATGAGGTGGTCTTCTGCCTGATCGAGCGCTTCGACACTGAAGAGCGAAAGCGCCAGCCAGCCGATCTTGCCGATCAGCGGCTCCAGACGGGTGATCTTGCCGTCGTGCTGGCCGTAGTCGAACTGAATCTCCGCCGTTGGCAGATCACGGTTCTTGGCGTTCGCCACCAGGATTTCGGCGAGTGGATGATTGAGACGATAGAGGTGTGCTTCGCCGGAGCGGCGCGGCAGTTCATACAAGCCGAGCGGAATGCTGGCGGGTTGCTGCGGGAAAGGATTCGCTGCCAGGCGAAACGAGGCATCGCCGAGGAACTCGGCTTGGCCGTCCAGTTCGTGCCGCGTGAGTTGCATGAGCAGGCGTTCGTAGCGGTTGAGATAGGCCTTCGAGTCTTCGTCGCGCACCCGGAGCTTTTCGCGCACTTCGTCGTCGAAATTTTCCAGCAGTTTCTGACGCGTGCGCGTCATGGACTCGTTGATCTCCAAACTGAGTTCGAGCTGGAGCTGGTTGAAGGCGGTTGCAATCTCGTCCGGTTTGCGGCAGTTCTGGTAAATGGCGGCGATGCGCTTTTCGAAATCGACGCCGGACTCGATAGCGCCCAGCACTTCGTCGCTGGCGCCGAACACGCCCTCGAAGAGCTGGAACTTTTCAGACAGCAGCTCAAAGACGCGCTGGTCGGCGGCATTCTTGCGGTTGAGGAAATTCACTACCACCACGTCGTGCTTCTGGCCGTAACGATGGCAACGGCCGATGCGCTGCTCGATGCGCTGCGGGTTCCAGGGCAGGTCGTAGTTCACCACCAGCGAGCAGAACTGGAGGTTGATGCCTTCGGCGCCCGCCTCGGTGGCGATCATGATGCGGCCCTGCTCGCGGAAGTAATCCACCAGCGCCGAGCGCATATCGGCGGTGCGCGAACCCGTCACGCGGTCGCTGCCTTGATGGTGCTCCAACCACTGCCTATAGATGAGCTTGGAGCCCTCGTCGGTGTTGGAGCCGTTGAAGAGGACGATGCCGTCGCGAAACGGGCTATCCGCCAGCAGCCGAAGCAAATAGCTCTGGGTGCGGCGCGATTCGGTGAAGATGATGGCCTTTTGCGCTGCACCGATTTCCTCCGCCTTGGCAAAGGCAATGCCCAGCGCCTTGAGCAGGGCCGTTCCCTTGGCGTTCTGTTCGATGGAGGCGGCAAGACTGGCAAAGGCATCGAGGTCGGCGATTTCCTGTTCGAGTGCTTGGCGGTCGGCTTCGGTGAGCAGCTCAGTGGCCTCGTCTTCAGCCCATTCCTCAGCGGTTTCGTCCAGCGCCTCGTAGTCTTGATCCAGCTCGTCTTCGAGCGATTCGGACGGTACCTGCTTGCGGAGCTTGACCTTAAGCCGGTTGGAAATCGTGGTGAGTGCGCCCGCGATGGCGAACGTGGATGAGGCCAGGAGCTTCCGCAGTACCAGCGTCATCAGGGAACGCTGGCTGGCCGGCAGGGCCTGGAGATTGTCCCGTTGCAGGTATTCGGAGACGAGATGGTAGAGCCGGTCTTCGCTCTCCTCCGGCGTGAATTCCTCCACCAGCGGCAGCCGCTTGGTATAGGGAACGTAGGCGGTGACCTGGCGGCGCAGGGTGCGGTGGCAGACGGGTTTGAGGCGCGCCTTGAGCGTCTCGAATACCTGTTCCTGATCCACATTGGAGAACTGCTCGCGAAAACTCTTCAAATCGCCAAAGGCGTGTTCGTCGATAAAGCTCACCAGGCCGAACAACTCCAGCAGCGAATTCTGCAAAGGGGTCGCCGTGAGCAGCAGCTTGTGTTTGCCAGCCAGCGCCTGCTTGAGGGTGTTGGCGATGACGTTCGACGGCTTGTACACGTTGCGCAGCCGGTGTGCTTCGTCGATTACCACCAGATCCCAAGGAACGGCATGAACATCGCTGGCCTTGCTCTTGGCAAACTGATACGAGCAGATGACGATCTCCGGCACCTCGAACGGGCGAAACTGGCCTTGCTTGATCGCGGCGTTATAGGGCTTGGCTTCGAGAATCCGGCAAGGCAGGAAGAACTTTTCGGCCAACTCCTGAAACCACTGCTTGCGCAGGTTGGATGGCGTAATGACCAGAATGCGGCGCTTGCGCTCCGCCCATTTCTGCGAAAGCACGAGGCCGGCTTCGATGGTCTTGCCCAAGCCCACTTCGTCGGCCAGGAGCGCCCCCTTGGAAAGGGGCGAGTTGAAGGCAAACAAGGCCGCATCGACTTGATGCGGATTCAGGTCCACTTGCGCATCGACGAGCGCGCCGGCCAGTTTCTCGACACTATCTGGCGGGCAGCGTCGAGTTAGCTCGTGGGCAAAATACTTGGTGTGGTAAGCGGAAATCACTGGCTGGTTAGTTTGACTTGTTCTGCCACTTTCAATACTAACAAGCCAGCGCATAGAGTGGGCTCAGGCTGCACAACTTTCCCTTCGGCAGCAAGTCCCGGAATATGCCTGAACAAGCCACTGAAAGTCCAGCTTGCGCCACGCACTCGTATCGGTTACCCACCGCGTCACTCGCCTTTCGCCATAGAGGGGCGGGCGGTGACGCCGTGGATAACCGGGTGGCGCACGGCCGAGCACTCCGCAGAGACACGGATAGTCCACTTTTCGCGTTTGTCGGCAACATTCCCCAAAGACAAAGTCCGCCCCTGTCAATGCTGAGCGAATCGAACGGTGTCCTTCCCGAGGGGGGCTACCGATGGCAATGCGCGACGATATGCACGGGGCAAGGGGAAAACAGCGTAGCCAAATCGTAGCTACGCACCGTCATGATGATGTTACTTGAGGCTGATTTCAGCTACGTTTGAATCGTGCGGGCGATGCAAGGCATTGAAGTTAAAGGGCTGCTAGTTCAAGTCTGATTCTCTTAATCCGTAGGTCGAGTGTTCGAGCCACTCACGACCCACCACCCGATTCAAGGGCTTAGCCGTTCGGCTAAGCCCTTTTTATTTCGGGTTGTGTGTCTCGGGACTGCCCAGGCGGGTAGGCGGGCTAGAAACCGACGTACGGGCCTGCCCCGGCCGGCGTAGGTTGCTGCTCGAATGCAATGACCACGCGCCGACCGAAAAAGAACGGCAGGCCCCAGTCGAAAACCGGCGCCCAATCGGCCGGCGCACCAATGTTGTTGAACGCGGTGAAGGTCGACGAACCGGAAACGAGCAGACCGGCATTGGCGATACTAAAGTTGACGCCTTTGCTCGAACCGTTGCTGGCGCCCAGAACGGTGGCCACAAAGTTGAGGGTTGCCGCCGGGCAGAAAAAGCCAGGGGCATTGGTGCTGGAACCGCAGAGCGGGATGGTGCTGTCTGGGAAGAACAGTCCATTGGAACCCGTATCGAAGAACGCCCTGAGCGTTTGACCGTTGAAGCTCGTTTTCGCATCACCCGACGTATCGAGATCGAAAATGGTGACGGAGCCAACGGCATTGTTACTCTGGGTACCAATGCCAATCGTCAGCGTTCCGGTTACCGTTGCAGCGCCCGTGGGCGGAACCGCAGGCAATTCGACGATGATGCCGTTGTTTTCAGTGGCAAGGGCCCCCGCCGGATTTTGCAGTTGCCGCGCGACGCTGAGCGTCGTCGGGCTGCATATGCCGGATGGACAGACGTAGTAGGCCGCGTCGGATGCCGTCCTGGCACAGTAGTCGCCACAGTCTTGCAGGAAAGACGCCAGTCCGAGAACGCCATTGGCGCCGAAGGATGCCACCGTGTTTTCCGCGACCGGGCCATAACTCGAGCAAGCGGCCGGTACGGTCGGAAACGCCGGATCAGCAATGATCTGAATCGGAATTGCGCTTGCCGTCTTGCCACCCATCGTCACATCGGCCAGTCGTACGGATCCCCAGCTGTAACCATCGGCGAATACCACACACTCGGCCACATTGTTGCCGCTGCCGTCGGTTTGCTTCGGCAACACGATGCCAGCGTTCAACACCGAGTTTATGAGCCGCAACCCAGTGGACCCGGTATCAAGGAGGACGTGGTCGATCGTCTGGCAAGCGGAAGTGCTTCCCGGTGCGCAAACGGTCACGCTGACGAAAGGAACATTGATGTTGCTGGCCGGGCCCGCCTCGACTTTAAGCGTAAGCACGTTCTGCCCGGTCGCCGCGGTACCCCCTCCGGGGCCTGCGGGAGCACTGGAACTGCTGCCGCCGCCCCCACCGCCGCCACACGCAGCCACACCAACAACGAGGACGAAGGTACTGAATAGATGATGAACGCGCATGCTGATGGTTGGCTACTTGATATCGTCGATCGACACGCCTGTCGGCACCAGTTGCGGAACATAGGCCCGCCCGAAGAAAGCTCGCATATGGCCGCCGGAATGAACGACGATATCCGGCTGAACCACCCGCAGCGCGCCACGGCTGGTGNNCATCTGCGGGCCTTGCCAGACGACCCCGAAGACCTTTCCGCCCGGCGACACATACTCGCGAATCGTCGTGCCGGCAGGTGTCTGGATCTCCTGCACGGAGTAGGTCGATCCGGTAATCATGCGGTGGGTCGCTTTCATGCGTACGCGATCCGCATCGACCGAGGCCGCATCGCCGCCCAGCGCNNCGACTGCTTTGGTCGCAGATCGGTACCCGGCATGGTAAAGCGGATATTCAACGCGTACTTGTTGGCGCTGATCTCGGGAATGACCGCGTCGTCGCGGTTTACCCGCAATCGCACCAACTGGGCCGTGCGTCCGGCCAGCATCAATTGGTAACTCCCCTTTTCCGCCACCTTGGGATCGGCGCGACCCGATGCGCGCAACAGACGCAGGACGATGGCAATACCTTCA
>PMIH01000105.1 GCA_003158255.1 Rhodocyclaceae bacterium | reverse complement strand
ACGGTAATCAGGATGTCGATCGGCCACTCGAGCTCGGCATATTCCTTACCGGCAGTGAAGCCCAACGGGAGGCTCAAAGCCGCCAGCAAGATGACCAACTGCCAACCCCAGAAGGTGAATGCCGCCAACTTGGGCAGAAACAGCCTAGTGTGGCAGGTACGCTGCACAGAGTAGTAGGAAGTGGCAAACAGCGCGCAACCGCCAAAGGCGAAAATAACGGCGTTTGTGTGCAGCGGGCGAAGCCGCCCATACCCTAAGAACTCGATTAGGTTGAGTTGTGGCCAAACCAACTCGGCGGCGATGATAACGCCCACCAGCATACCGACGATGCCCCAGATAACGGTCATCACGGCAAACTGGCGCACGACTTTGTAGTCATAAGTCGCTTGCGATTGCATGTGGATTCACCTCATGAAGAACAAGAAAATTTTAAGCCTCCCCGGCGCCTGACCACACCATGGACGCTAGACGCCAGATCAGCCGCTGGCGCGGAGCATAACCACAGTGGGCCGCGGCATTTTGACTCAGATCAAAAACGACGTACTCAGACTCTCCTAATGCAGTAATAGAAATTATTTCTGGATACAGCAAAAAAAAGGGTGCGCCTCAGCGCACCCCCAACCCCAACAGAGAGACAAACCAAAACTGCCGGAAGCAGCCCAAAAACATCGCCTCCGGCAAATACCTGTATGCCAGTATGGATAAGACCTTGGTACTCATTATTGACGTGGATCAAACCAGCGACATCTGGTCGCATCGAGCCAACAACTAGCTGGCGTTCCCATTTCGATGGTCGGACGCCCCGGCAGCCACTCGCGGACTGTCGTCGTCCATGAGCACGCGGTAGGCAGGCCCCTCAAGATCCTCGAACTGGCCATGGCGCAACGACCACCAGAAGAGCGCCCCGATAACGAATACCAAGGCAACGGACAGCGGAATCAGCAAATAGAGGATATCCATCAAGCGGCCCTGTTGTGAGTGCCCTGTCCATCGTACTCCTGCAAACGAAGTGCGTTCAACACGACCAGAAGAGAACTTGCCGACATGCCGATTCCTGCCATCCATGGCGTCACCCAGCCAGCCATGGCCAAAGGGATCGCGATGAGATTGTAAGCAAAGGCCCAGACGAGGTTTTGGCGAATGACCCTGAGGGTTCGCCGCGCGGTGGCCACGCCGAGGGCCAGGTGTCCCAGATCGTTCGAGAGCAGCACGATATCGCCCTGGCTTCTCGCCAAATCCGTTCCGCCCCCCATCGCCACTGACACGTGAGCCTGCGCAAGAACGGGGGCATCATTGACGCCGTCACCGACCATGGCAACAAGCGCGCCGCCTTCCTGGAGACGTCGTATGGCCTCATGCTTGTCTTCGGGCGTCATGCCTCCCTTGGCCGAGTCGATGCCCAGGCTCGCCGCTACCCTGGCGACGGTTTCCGGCGCATCGCCGCTCAGCGCTGCCAACTGGATTCCCAGGGCCTTCAGGGCTGCCATGGCCTCGGCCGCCCCGTCCCGCGGCCGATCGGCCAGGCGGAAGACGGCAAGCCAGCCGTCGCTAGCGGCCAGTGCCACGATCGTATCCCCGCCCTCGCGCCACCGAACGGCCGCCTCCGGCAGCGCGATTCCATGCAGCGTGCCGGCGAACTCGGGATTCCCCAGCCGCAGAAGAACCTCACCTTGCCTGGCCTCGATACCTTTTCCGGTGATGGCATGAGCCGCCTGCACACCATCAGCCGGCAATACCGACAAGTCCGCCGCCGCACCGCGCAAAGCCCGCCCGACCGGATGTTCCGAACCCAATTCCATTGCGGCCGCCAAGGCCAGCGCTTCGCCGGGCAGCAAGCTGCCCTCGACCAGCGTTTCAACCAGAACCGGCCGTCCCTCGGTCAGCGTACCTGTCTTGTCGAACACGAAGTGCGTAGCCCGGGCCAGCGTCTCAATGGCGTGGCCACGCGTCACCAGCACACCGTTGCGGGAAAGAACACCCGTCGCCACCGTCAACGCTGCCGGGGTCGCAAGCGACAGTGCGCAAGGGCAACTCACCACTAGCACCGCCACAAACACCCAAAGGGCATGCGACGGATCCAGCCACCACCAAAGCACACCCGTCACCAGGGCAAGCATCAGCAATGCGCCAACGAAGCGGGCGGCAATGCGATCCGCCACCTCGACGATCTTTGGCTTCTCCGCGGCGGCCCGTTCCATCAAGCGCTGAATCGAAGCCAGCCGCGTTGATTCGCCGACACGCTCAACGCGCAACGTCAGCGGGCTGCCGACGTTCACGCTGCCACCGATCAAGAGATCGCCTGGATGCTTGGCAACCGCGCGACTCTCGCCGGTCAGCAGCGACTCGTCTGCGCTGCTGTTGCCCTCGATAACCGTGCCATCTGCCGGAATTGTCTCGCCAGGCTTGACGAGCAGGATGTTGCCCTCTGCCAGTTCAGCCACCGCCACACGATCCAACTCACCCCCCGGGTAGACAGAAAATCGGAACGCGAATGCCGGCAACGCGCGGGCAAGCGCTTCGACACCACGCGCCGCTTTCTGCCGCGCCACCATTTCCACGAAACGGCCACCGAGCAGGAAGAATACAAACATGGCAACCGAATCGAAGTAGACCTCGCCGGAAGCGGTCAGCGTCGCCCAGACGCTCGCCAGGAAGGCGCTACCGACACCCAGTGCCACGGGCACATCCATGCCGACGCGGCGCAATTTCAAATCGCGCCAGGCATGCGAAAAGAAAGGCTCCGCCGAGTACAACACCACGGGCAAGGTGAGGATCAGGCTCGCCCAGCGCATCAATTGCTCGATGTCCGCGGTCATGGTTCCCTCGTCGGCGAGGTACACCGGGATCGCGTACATCATGACCTGCATCATGCCGAATCCAGCCACGAACAAGCGCCATAGCGCCGTGCGGCGTTCCTTCTGCGCCAGCAATTCCGACCGCGCCGCGTCGTAGGGATGGGCGCGATAGCCGATCGCGGCGATGGCTTCAAGTATCTGCGACAGCTTTATTTGCTGTTCATCCCAGCGGATGCGGGCACGGCGCGTCGCGTAGTTGATGTCGACCGCCGTCACGCCTGGCTGGCGGGCAATATGCTGCTCATTGAGCCAAACGCAGGCCGAGCAGGTAATTCCTTCGAGGATAAGTGCTGCCTCGCGCTCGTGCTCCCCGATCGGTCGCACAAAGCTCTTCTGCACATCCGGATGATCGAATAGACCGAGGTCCTGCAACGCCTGCGGTATCGCTTCCCGCGGGCTTTCGGGCATCGCATCCCGATGCCGGTAGTAGTCGATCAGGCCACCGCCGACAATCGCCTGGGCAACCGCCTGGCAGCCGGCACAGCACATCTCCCGCCGCTGCTGATCAACTTCCACCGGGAAATCAACGCCGTCCGGAACCGGCAGACCGCAGTGATAACAAGGTTCGTTCAAGGCTTCGCCCGGCACGCAACTATTTCGGCTGCATTCGGAAGGCACCATCGAGGCGAATCACTTCGCCATTGGGACAGGTGTTCTCGATGGTATGCGCGGCCAACAACCGCGCCACGCCGGCGCCCAGACCGGACGCCGCGCCAGTGACAAAAAAAAAGCCGTCCCGAATGCGCATACTCTCGCCCCCTGGAAGCAAAAAAGGCTTGCCGCGCAAGCCTTTGGAAGGATCTGGTGCCGCTTGTCTGACTCGAACAGACGACCTACCGCTTACGAAGCGGTTGCTCTACCAACTGAGCTAAAGCGGCAATCTAAGGCGGCGCATTATAGCGGGGCTGTTCATTCTGCGCAGCCTTCTCGTGTTTGGCCGGCAAAATAGTATCTGCTGTCGGTGGCCGGACCACCTACTGAAGTTTTGGCAAAGGGAAATTGACCGTCTCGGCTTCGCCGGCAAGCGGAATCACGCGGTCGGCGCCAAGCTCCCGCAAACGCTGGATGACGCGCTCGACAAGCACCTCGGGCGCCGATGCGCCGGCAGTAAGACCGACGCAGTGCTTCCCGCTCAACCAGGTTGCCTGAATCTCGTCCGCCCCGTCGATCAGATAGGCCGCCGCATCCATGCCGGCGGCCACTTCGCGCAAACGGTTCGAATTAGAGCTGTTGGGCGAGCCGACGACGATGACGACGTCGCATGATTCCGCCAGTCGCCGGACCGCATCCTGCCGGTTCTGTGTCGCGTAACAGATATCGTCCTTCTTCGGCCCGACGATGGCCGGAAAATGCTCGCGCAGCGCGGCGATGACGGCGGCGGCGTCATCGACCGACAGCGTCGTCTGGGTCACGTAGGCGACGGCCTCCGGGTTCGCCAACGTCAGTCGTGGCACATCGCCGGCCTTTTCAACCAGATGCATGCCATCCGGACTCTGACCCATCGTCCCTTCCACTTCCGGATGACCCCTGTGGCCGATCATCACGACTTCGCGGCCTCGGGTGCGCTGGCGCGCGACTTCCAGATGCACTTTCGTTACCAACGGACAGGTGGCGTCGAAAACGCGCAGATGGCGACGCACCGCCTCCGCCTGCACGGCCTTGGCAACGCCGTGGGCGCTGAAAATAACGGTGGCGCCGTCGGGCACCTGATCGAGTTCATCGACGAACACCGCACCCTTGGCGCGCAGGTTGTCGACCACGTATTTGTTGTGCACGACTTCGTGGCGGACGTAGATCGGCGCGCCGAACAATTCGAGCGCCTTCTCGACGATGGCGATGGCACGTTCGACGCCGGCGCAGAAGCCACGCGGATTGGCGAGCAGGATGTCCATCAGAGTATGCCCACGATCTCGACTTCGAAACGCACGTCCCGGCCGGCCAGCGGATGATTAAAGTCAATCAGCGCCGAGTCGGCGTTCAGTTCGCGCACTAGGCCGGTGATGTGCATGCCTTCCGGCCCCGAGAATTCGATCATGCTAGACACCTCGATCTTCCCGTCGGCGGGAAGATCGGCGCGCGCCAAGCGCTGCACGAGGTCGGGATTGTGCGGCCCGAACGCCTGTTCGGGTTCCAGCAGGAAGGTGTGATTTTCGCCGACCGGCAGACCTTCGAGACAGGCTTCCAGCGCCGGGGCCAGTTCGCCGTTGCCAAGTTGCAGCGTCGCCGGCGTGCCATCGAAGGTGCTGACCAGCGCCTGATCGTCACCCGTTGCGAGCCGGTAGTGCAACGTGACCAGGCTGTCAGCTTTCACGCGCTCGGTCATGGCCGGCTCCTTTCCCGAACAGCTCGTACCAGATCATGACTACCACACCGACCGTGATGCAGGAATCGGCGACGTTGAAGGCCGGGAAGAAATGATCCTGCCAGTGAAAGCTCAAAAAGTCAGTCACGGCGCCGAAGCGGATGCGGTCGATGACATTGCCGATCGCGCCGCCGAGAATCAGCGTCAGCGACATGGCCATCAGCCGCTCGTTCGCATGACGACGCAGCAGCGCCAGCAACCAGACCGAAATCGCCAGCGCCAGTGCGACGAAGAACCAGCGCTGCCAGCCGCCGGCATCGGCGAGAAAGCTGAACGAGGCACCTTGATTGAACCATAGCACCAGGTCGAAGAATGGTGTCACGACAAGATTCTCGCCGGGCTGGAAAAGCGCCAGCACCCACGCCTTCGTGGCCTGGTCGAGCGCGACGAGTCCGCCCGCCAGTGCCAGCCAGAAAGTCAGTCGTCGTGGTACGCCAAATGACAGGCTAGGCAAAGGCACGCACCTCGCCATCGCCGAACAGGTTGTCGGCGCAACGGCCGCAGAGTTCCGGATGCTCCGTCGCATGCGCATGCTTGCCGACATCGGCCCGCCAGTGCCAGCAGCGCGCGCACTTCTGGTGCCCGCTCGGCGTGGCGATGATCGCTTCGGCACCGACATCCGCAGCTTTGACCAACGTCGTCTTCGAGCAGATCAGCACGAAGCGCAGATCGTCTTCGAGACTAGCCAGAAGCTCGTACTTCGCGCCACTGGCGCGGATCTCGACTTCGGCTTGCAGCGATGAACCGATCTTGCCTTCGGTGCGAACGTCTTCCATTGTCTTCACCACCTCGGCGCGAATCTCGCGGATGCCGCTCCAACGTGACATCAATTCCGCTTCGCCGAATTGCGCCGGCAGTTCGTTCCACGTGGCAGTCATCACGGTATCGCTGCCGTTCACGATGGCCCAGATCTCTTCGGCGGTGAAGGCGAGGATGGGCGCCATCAGCCGCACCAGCGTCTGCACGATATGCCACAGCGCACTCTGCGCAGCGCGGCGCGAACGCGAATCCTTGGCCGACGTGTAGAGGCGATCCTTGAGGATGTCGACGTAGAAGGCGCCGAGGTCCTGGCCGCAGAAGCTCTGCAAGGCCTGGACGATCTTGTGGAACTCGTAGCGTTCGTAGTCGGCGACACACTGTTCCTGCAAGGCACGCGTCATCGCCAGCGCATAGCGATCGATCTCCAGCCACTGCTCGACCGGCAGCATGTCCTTCGCCGGATCGAAGTCGGCCGTATTGGCGAGCAGGAACTTGAGCGTATTGCGCAAGCGGCGGTAGGTCTCGACCACGCGATCGAGAATTTCCTTCGAGATCGATAGTTCGCCCGAGTAGTCGGTTGATGCCAGCCACAAGCGGAGAACCTCGATGCCGAGGCGATTGCCGATCTCCTGCGGCTCGATACCGTTGCCAAGCGACTTGCTCATCTTGCGGCCCTGCGCGTCGACAGTGAAGCCGTGCGTCAGCAGCGCCTTGTACGGTGCGCGGCCGTCAATGGCGCAACCCGTCAGCAAACTGGAATGGAACCAGCCGCGATGCTGGTCGGAGCCTTCAAGGTAAAGGTCGGCGGGATAGGCGAGATCGGCGGCATGCGAACCGCGCATCACGGACCAGTGCGTCGTACCGGAATCGAACCAGACGTCGAGCGTGTCGCTCATCTTGGTGTAGCGGTCTGCTTCATCACCCAGTAGTTCCTTGGCATCAAGCGCGAACCACGCTTCGATACCGCCCTGCTCCACGCGCTTGGCCACTGCCTCGATCAGCTCCGGCGTGCGCGGGTGCGGCTCGCCGGTCTCCTTGTCGAGGAAGAACGGAATCGGCACGCCCCAGTTACGCTGGCGCGAGATACACCAGTCGGGGCGATTGGCGATCATGGCGTTGAGCCGCGCCTTGCCCCAGCTCGGGTAGAACTGCGTGTCCTCGATGGCTTGCAGCGCCGTATTGCGAAGGCTGACTTTCTGCTCGCCGTCCATGCGCACGAACCACTGGGTGGTGGCGCGAAAGATGATCGGCGTTTTGTGCCGCCAACAGTGCGGATAGCTATGCTCGATCTTGGTGTGCAGCAGCAGCACGCCCTTCTGCGCCAGCGTCTCGATGACCTTGGGGTTCGCTTCCCAAACGCTCAAGCCCGCGAACAGCGGCGTCGAGGCAATGAACTTGCCGTCGTCACCAACCGGATTATCGATCGGCAGGCCATAGCGGCTACCGACGTAGTAGTCGTCCACGCCGTGCGCCGGCGCAGTATGGACGAGGCCAGTACCCGCTTCCAGCGTGACGTGGTTGCCGACGATCATCGGCACTTCGCGTGCCAGGAACGGGTGGTGAAGCTTCAGGCCTTCCAGCTTCGCACCGGTCGTCGACGCAATCGCCTTGCCGTGCAGACCGTAGCGGGCCAACGATGACTCGACCAAGTCGCGCGTCAGGATCAGCAGGCCCTTCTCGGTCTCAACCAAGTCGTAGATGAAATCGGGATGCGCACACACGGCTTGGTTGGCCGGCAGTGTCCAAGGCGTGGTGGTCCAGATTACTGCGTAAGCCGGATGCTTGATGCCGACGCCAAAAATCTCGCGCAGCTTGTCGGTATCGGCAACGGGGAAACCGACGTCAATGGCATCCGAACTCTTGTCCTCGTACTCGACTTCGGCTTCAGCCAGCGCCGAGCCGCAATCGAGGCACCAGTTCACCGGCTTCAAACCACGATAGAGATGGCCTGCTTCGCGCATCTTTTCGAGGGCGCGGATTTCGTTGGCCTCGGTCTTGAAATCCATCGTGGTGTAGGGGTTGTCCCAGTCACCCAGAACGCCCAGGCGAATGAATCCCTTCTTCTGGATTTCGACCTGCTCGGCAGCAAAGGTGCGGCACAACTGGCGTACCTTGTTGCCTTCAAGATGCTTGCCGTGCTTCTTCTCGATCTGGTGCTCGATGGGCAGGCCATGGCAGTCCCAGCCGGGCACATAGGGCGCATCGAATCCCGCCAGCGTCTTCGAGCGAACGATGATGTCCTTAAGGATTTTGTTAACGGCATGGCCCAGGTGGATGTCGCCATTCGCATAGGGCGGACCGTCGTGCAGCACGAAGCGCGGCCGGCCTTTCGATGCGTCGCGGATCTTCTTGTAGATCTGCCTCTCCTGCCACGCTTTGACCCAAACCGGTTCCCGCTTGGCGAGGTCGCCGCGCATCGGGAAGGGCGTGTCGGGCATGTTCAGGGTGGACTTGTAATCAGCCATGTTGTTTGCCTGCAAAGTAAGCTCGGGTAACTGCGACGTCGCGCTCGATCTGCGCAGTCAGCGATTCAAGAGAAGCAAATTTCGCCTCGTCACGCAATTTATGCAGGAAATGCACCGTGACATGCTGGCCGTAAATCTGGCGGTCGAAATCGAGCAGATGCACTTCCAGAACGGGCTTAACGCCGTCACCGAGCGTCGGCCGAACGCCGAGGCTGGCGGCGCCCGGCAGATGACGCTTGTCGAGCCCACTGATCGTGACCGCGAAGACGCCCTTTAGCGCCACGCGCTTGCGTTTCAACTGAATGTTTGCCGTCGGGTAGCCAATGCGGCGACCAATCTTATCACCATGCACGACACGACCGGAGATGTTGTACGGCCGCCCGAGCAAGCGCGCCGCGTGTTCGAGATCGCCTGCCGCCAAGGCTTCGCGCACCGCGGAACTCGACACGCGCTCGCCATCGATGTCGATGGTATGCATGTCCTCGACGCCGAAGTCGTGTTCGACGCCGGCCTGCTGGAGCATCGCGAAGTCGCCCTTGCGGCCCCGACCGAAACGGAAATCGTCGCCGACGATCAGGTGCTTCACGGCCAGGCCGCGCACGAGCACCTTGTCGATGAACTCCTCGGCTGTTAGCGCCGCCAGCTTGCGGCTGAAGTGAAACACATAGGCGTGTTCGACGCCGCAGCACTCAAGCAGGTCCAGCTTTTCGCGCAGGCTGGTCAGTCGCGCCGGCGCCTGCTCCGGCGTGAACAGCTCGCGCGGGTGCGGCTCGAAGGTCATCACCGAAGCCGGTAGTTCCAGTTCGCGCGCTTTGCGGGTTAGTCGTTCGAGCAAGGCGCGATGGCCCAGATGCAGGCCGTCGAAGTTGCCGATGGCCAGCACTGTGGGAGATATTGCCCGTTCGGGAATGGTACGAAAAACCAGCATCGCCTTCGGATTTCGGAAAAAGGGGCTGATTATATCAAGCGTTGCCGGACGGCCAGTTGCCGTGTGCGGCTGGCAGTCGGTATCCGCCATAACTGGCGGGCGCCGAGAGGGGTTACGTCAAGACGTAAACTTCCTCATGCTGGCGATCAAGGCGATGGGCGGCAGTTCCCTCAGGACTTCGGGGGCGATCCTCCGCACGTCCATGTGGTCCTTGCGAACGCGCAGGTGCATTTGCCGCAGCACCTCGATCACTTCGGCAATGCGCACGCCCTTGGGGCAGCGTGAGTTACAGGTCAGGCAGGAAACGCACATCCAGATGGATTCGGACGCCAGCAGGTCGTCCATCAGCCCGAGCTGGGCGTAACGGATCATCTGGTTGGGCGGGAGGTTCATGTGCTTGGCCATCGGGCAACCGGCCGAGCACTTGCCACACTGGTAGCAGGCCAGAAGATCCTGGCCGGCCAGGCTTTCGATCTTGTCGATGAAAGCCCGGGTGACCGGATCGCGCGACATCAGCACGCTCATAGGTGGGTCTTCCGTTCGCCGGGCGTGAACCGGCTGCGCAGCATGGAGTGCCGCGCCGGAATGTTGCCCAGTCGCGCCATCTGCTGGATCTTGACGTCATCCGGCGTATAGGAGGGCAGGATCAGCGGCGAGACGAGGTCGGTGTCGATGCCCTCGCGCAGGAGTTCCTCGGCGTGGGCGGTGACATGATTGACGTTCAACTTGCCCAACTGCGCCGTCTTGACGTACTCGCTGGCAAATTGGCCGGCGCGGCGACCGAAGACGTTGTAGTCGAGCACCGAGTTGCCCATCAGGCGATTGCGGCCATGGACGCCGCCGGAGGCCTCGCCGGCGACATACAGGCCGGGGATGTTGGTCTCGCAGCGTTCGTTGATGGCGACGCCGCCGTTCTGGTAGTGCAGCGACGGATAGATCAGCATCGGCAGCTTGACGATATCGATGCCGAAGCGGTCGAACTGGCGGCAGATGCCTGGGAACTGGTGCCGCGTGTAGCCCGCGCCGTGGATCAGATCGATGATCGGCGAGTCCAGCCAGACGCCCATGCGGCCGGCGAACGTGTCCAGGCCCATGTTGCGGTCGGCGCTGCACTCGCGGATGATGGCCGAGCTTTCGATGTCGCGCGGCTCGCGCGGAAAAACGAACAACTCGCCGTCCTTGTTCAGTGGCTGGCCACCCGCGCCGCGAATCTTCTCGGTAACAAGGAAACCCGCGATCTGCTCCGGAAACACGGCACCGGTCGGGTGGTACTGCACCGAGTCCATGAACTTCAGCTTGGCCCCGGCCCGGTAGGCCATGACCAGACCGTCGCCGGTGGCACCGTAATGGTTGGTCGTGGCGAAACCACGAATGTGCAGACGGCCATAACCGCCGGTGGTGATGATCACGGCCTTGGCCTTGACGGTCAGGAACTGCTCGGTGTCGAGGCTATAAAGCACGGCGCCGGCGCACTGGCCCTTGTCGTCGAGGATCAACTCGACCGCGGGCTCGAATTCGCGCGTGTTGATCATATCTGGGTGATTCTTCACCTCGTCCATGAGCGTACGCATGATGGTGGCGCCGATCAGGTCGCGGCAGGAAACCATGCGCTTCCTGGAAGTGCCGCCGCCGTGCAGCACCTGCATGTCGCCGTTGTCGGCCTTGTCCCAGACAACGCCGAGGTTCTCCAGATCGCGCACGACGTCCGGGCCGTCCTCGGTCAGTACGCGCACCAGATCGGGATCGTTCTCGAAGTGACCGCCGCCGATGGCGTCCAGATAATGGCGGGTCGGCGAGTCGGTGCGGGAAACCGCAGCCTGCATGCCGCCTTCCGACATCATGGTGTTGGCATCGCCCATGCGCAGCTTGGTGGCGACCATGGATTTGACGCCGTTGCGCGCCGCCTGAATGGCGGCCCAGCAACCAGCCCCGCCACCGCCGATGATGAGCAGGTCGGTCTCGTAGTCGGGCTCGCGCAGATGGATATCCATCAGCTTCGGCTCGATCATCGAGCGGGCTTCAAGCATGTCCGCCACTTCCGTGGTGAGATCCTCGCCACGGTTGGGCCCGATGCGCACCGGGCGCTTGGCGCCGGGCGCGAAGTCGGGGTGGTACTTGGTCAGTACGTCCTTGCGCTCCTTCTCGTTCATTGGCGGGAAGACGGGCTGCCCACTCAGGGCCTTTTCGAGGCGGGCTGGGCGGGTNNCTTGGTGAGGACTTTCTTGTCCATCGCCATCAGCTCGGCATACTCGGCATCGAATTTGTGATGCCGAACTTCACCGAGCCGTTCGTCCAGTTCCTTGCTTTCCTTGCGCAGATAGCGGCCGGCAAGGCGCTTGCAGAGAACGCCAACTTCGTGCTGGATGATTTCCGCCGGGCAACGCAACGCGCACAAGCCGCAGGCCACGCAGTCGAACGCAAGGTCCGCCACCGTGGCAATATCGCCACGCATGGCCGCCTGTATGTAGTCCATCACCGGCAGGTTCTGCGGACAGGCCTTGCTGCACGTACCGCAGGCGACGCAACGGAAAGTGGCCGGATAAATCTGCTCGATCGTCCCGACATCCGGCGTCAGCATCTCCAGATCGTAGACGGCCTTCCGCATGGGTACGTAGGGGATCTGCGCCAGCACCATGCCTTCCTTGACCAGCGTGGTGCAGGCGAGGCCCGTGTGCAACTTGTAGTCACCGGGCAACCGATAAAGCGTACCGCAAGCGCCGCAGAAGCCTTCGCGACAACCGACGCCGCGAATGATCTGGTGTCCGGCGTGCTCGATGGCGCGCATGATGGTCGCATGCTCTGGGACCACATGGCGCTTGCCCATGATGAACACGGTCACCATGTTCGCGTGCACGCGCTGCCGCTTGCCGCTGCCATGGCTGGACTTGTCGTCGGTCTTCTGCATACTCCCTCCTCGCTCCTCTGTCATGGCTCGTCAGGCCGCCCGCTTCAATGCGCCGAATTCGCCGATCTGGTCGAACTTCATGTAGCGATATACGTCTGC
>PMIH01000237.1:1618-4702 GCA_003158255.1 Rhodocyclaceae bacterium | reverse complement strand
CAGAGTTTCGACAACGCCAAGCTCACCGCGCTCGGCCGCATTCATTCCGGCGACGAAGCGAAGCGCGCAATCGACCTCGCGCTGCGTCACTTCGAGCGCGTCAACCTCGACCTTATGTACGGCCTGCCCGGCCAGTCGCTTGCCGAGGCGCGGCGCGATATCGAGACCGCCATTTCCTTCGGCCCCGGCCACATCTCGGCCTATCACCTGACCCTCGAACCGAACACGGCCTTCCATCACGCACCGCCGGATCTTCCGGACGACGACCTTGCCGCCGACATGCAGGAGGTGGTGGAAACCGCGTTGGCCGGCGCTGGCTACGCACATTACGAAACCTCGGCTTTCGCCCGGCCGGGTGAGGCGTGCCGCCACAATCTCAACTACTGGACCTTCGGCGATTACCTCGGGCTGGGCGCCGGTGCGCACTCGAAGATCACCACGGCCGCCATCCGCCGCGAAGCACGGCCGCGCCACCCGAACGACTATCTCGCCGATCCGGCAACACGCTGCTGGCAACCGGTGGCGCAGGAAGATCTCGCGGGCGAGTTCATGATGAACGCGCTGCGCCTGATCGACGGTTTCGCGCCCTCGTTGTTCGACGAGCGCACGGGGCTGTCGCTCGCCTCGATTGAAATTGGGCTGCGCCAGGCCGAAACCGAAGGCCTGCTGCGACAAACCGCCGATCGCATTGCGCCGACCTTGCTCGGCCAGCGCTTCCTCAACCGCCTGATCGGCCAGTTTCTCGCCGCCTGAACACAACATCCCAAACGCCGTGGCCAAGACGCAGGCCGCGCTGCTCGAACTTGGTCAGTGGCCGGTAATCGGGCCTTGGTGCAAAGCCGTCGGCCGTATTCTCCAGCAGCGGTTCGCCGCCCAGCACTTCCAGCATCTGCTGCGCGTACTCTTCCCAGTCGGTCGCGCAATGGAAGTAGCCGCCCGGCGCGAGGCGCGAGGCGAGCAGGCTGACAAAGTCAGTCTTGATGAGACGCCGCTTCTGCTGGCGCTTCTTCGGCCACGGATCGGGAAAGAAGATGTGGATACCGGCGAGCGTGTCGGGCGCGATCATGTCGCGCACCACTTCAACCGCATCGTGCTGGACGACGCGCACGTTGATCAGGTTGCCCTCGGCGATCAGCTTCAACAGGCTGCCGACGCCGGGCGTATGCACCTCGATGCCGAGATAGTCGATTTCCGGATGCGCGGCGGCGATGGTCGCCGTCGTCTCGCCCATGCCGAACCCGATCTCCAGCACCTTGGGTGCCGAACGGCCGAATGCAGCAGCAAGGTCGAGCGATTCGGCGCGATAGGGAACGCCAACCTTCGGCATCATCTCCTCGTGGTAGCGTAGTTGCGCGTTCGACACGCGGCCCTGGCGCAACACGAAGCTGCGGATGTGGCCGTGCGGCCGGACTTCTTCTTCGGTCATTGCTTCAGTTTTTCCTGGTAGTAGCGCTCGAGATCGTAGCGCGGCGCGGCCAGCGCCTCGGGCAGGCTGGCGCAGGCTTCACCGAGATCGGCGTCGGGCCGGTCAAGCGCGGGTTTGAGTTTGAGCGCGCTGTCGATGGCTTCCATCGGCACTTGATCGCGCTTGAAATAATGACGCGATAAATCGCCTTCGGCAGCCCGGATGCGCGGCCACTGGCGGTCGAGCCAGTCCGCATACGCCTGCGCCGCCACAGTGTCGCCGCGCCTGTGGCAGGCCATACCAAGCAGGCGGACACCATGGACGACGCCCCAGAGAAGTTGCTGTGCGAGGATGGACGGCTCGTCGAATTCATAGCCGGACGGAATCGGTGCCTCCTCGCCATGCGCCGCCAGCGCCAGCGCAGCACCCATCACGGCAATGGCACGCTTCACGAACCGCTCAGGAACCGATGATGCCGGTGGTCGGCGAACTCGGCGTGGCCGAGTAGAGCTTCTTCGGCATGCGCCCGGCCAGGAAAGCTTCGCGGCCCGCTTCGACCGCCTTCTTCATGGCACCGGCCATCAGCACCGGATTCTTGGCGCCGGCAATCGCGGTGTTCATCAGCACGCCGTCGCAACCGAGTTCCATGGCGATGGCGGCGTCCGACGCCGTGCCGACGCCCGCGTCGACCAGCACCGGCACCTTGGCCGATTCGATGATCAGCTTGAGGTTCCACGGATTGAGGATGCCCATGCCCGAACCGATCAGCGAGGCGAGCGGCATGATCGCCACGCAGCCCATGCCTTCAAGGATCTTTGCCTGGATCGGATCGTCGGCGCAATACACCATGACCTTGAAGCCTTCCTTCACCAGCGTCTCCGCGGCCTTCAGCGTTTCCGGCATATTGGGGAACAGCGTCTGCGGATCGCCCAACACTTCGAGCTTGACGAGGTCGTGGCCATCGAGAAGTTCGCGCGCCAGACGCAGCGTGCGCACCGCGTCGTCGGCCGAATAGCAGCCCGCCGTGTTCGGCAGATAGGTGAATTCCGCTGGCGGCAGCGCGTCGAGCAGCGACGGCTGGTTCGGATCCTGGCCGATGTTGGTGCGACGGATGGCGACGGTGACGATCTCGGCGCCGCTCGCCTTGACGGCGGCTCGCGTTTCGGCGAAGTCCTTGTACTTGCCGGTGCCGACGAGCAAACGGGACGAATACGCCTTGCTGGCGATGATCAGGGAATCGGACATGTGGTTTCCTATACGACAATCAGCCGCCGCCGACGGCGACGACAATTTCGATGCGGTCGCCGTTTTCGGCGACAACCGCGGCGTGCTGGCTCTTGGGGACGATCTCGCCGTTGCGCTCGACCGCCACTCGCTTTCCGGCCAGACCGCGCGCTTCAAGCAGGGTGGCAACGGTCATCGCTTGCGGCAGGTCGGCGGGCTCGCCGTTGATGAAGAGGGAAATCATGGCGGCGATTTTACCGCCCCGGCTGTCATCCCGCGTCGGCGTGTTGGTGCACCAGTTCGCCCAAGCGCCGGATGCCCGCGTCGATGGCCTCGTTCCACGGGTTGCCGCAATTCAGGCGCAGGCAGTTGCGGTACCGGCCAAACCAGGGAGATTCCCGGTCCGGGTCTCGTCCTCGTCGAGGCCGAGGGAAGTGCCGTCGTAACGCTGGACT
>PMIH01000237.1:0-1571 GCA_003158255.1 Rhodocyclaceae bacterium | reverse complement strand
ACCGCTGGCGACCGAGGTCCACGTTGTCCCGTCAGCGCTGGTGAATGCGGCGCCGCCGTCACCTACGGCGACGAACCGGCTCCAGCCGGTAACGGCATGAAGGTTGGCGGCTGGGCTCACGGTCTGGCTAACCCAGGTTACTCCATCGTTGCTCGTGAGTATCGTTCCACCGGCGCCCACTGCGACGAAAGTATAGGTCGTACCCAATGTCGCGGCATTTGTCGAAGCCAGTACGGCGATGCTGAACAAATCAGACGTTGTTGGCGAAGTAACCGTCGTCCAATTTATGCCATCCGTACTCGAAATCATGGTGCCACCGGCACCAACGGCAACCCATTTCGTAACGCCGGCCGAGAAGGCAACGCCGTAAAGGTTATTGGCGGTCGGGGAGGTGGCAGTGGTCCAGGCCACGCCGCCGTTTGATGAATACAGAACGGTTCCCGAGTCGCCGACAGCGACCGTCAACGACGCATTGTTGCCCCTGGAACCAGAAAATCCACATGTGGATGGCGACGTGAAATAGTCGGTTTGCGATACGGTGCCAACCAGAATGCCATAGCATTTCGCCAGCCCGGCATTGTTGCCAAGGGCATTCAACGTCTGGGCTGTGTTGGATGGAGCGGCCGTCCAGGTCAGGGCATCCGGGCTATAGAAAATGCTGCCAGCAGCGCCGGCGGCAATGAAATTGTTCTGCGCATAAGCTGCGGCATTCAGGTTGTTGCCGGTCGGGGACGAAACCGGCGTCCAACTGGTGCCGTTGGTACTGTTGTAGATAGCGCCAGCGTTGCCGACCGCAACATAAGAGCTGACAGCATTCTGGACGTTGGTTCCATAGACGATGCCGTGCATGTCGGCACTACCCATGGCGCCTCCAGGCTGCCAAGTATCACCTGCCAAAGTCGGGGTTGCCGATGCTATGGGCGTATCGTCTCCCGCCGGGCCGCCGTTCTTGCGCGCGTTCATGACAAAGTAGTAGGACACGCCGTTGACCAGGCCCGTGATCACATAGGGAGAGGTTACTTGAATGTGGAACTGGCAGCCTGCCGGGAAGGCGCCATTGGCATTCTGGCACGCCGCAACATCTGCGTTCGATGAGTACCAAAGATCGTACTGGACGTTCGAGTCATCATTCCAGCTGACCACGATCTGTCCGTCCGAAGCGACGAGCGTCAGGCCACCGGCAGGAGGTGACGCCGAACTGCCACCACCACCGCAGCCAGCAAAGAATGTCGCTATGACAAGAGCAAGAGCCAAACGGACGGCATGTGGGAACATATGCGAAGCTACCCTGAAAGAATTGAGGCACGAGCTCATTGGCTCTGTGCGCATATGCTATTCGCCGTTGCCGCGAATAGCCATTCTCATATTGCCTTAACCAGGAAAAGCAATTTGCTACTGAATTGTTACCGAATGTTGCGGTAGTCGGCACCGTCGCGGATACGATTTGCCGCAGATCCTTTATGCCCGTAAAATCAGGGCTCTCGCGGGCGTCGTATAACGGCATTACCCCAGCTTCCCAAGCTGATGACGAGGGTTCGACTCCCTTCGCCCGCTCCACTGCCACTGGCCGG
>PMIH01000095.1 GCA_003158255.1 Rhodocyclaceae bacterium | reverse complement strand
TCGGGAACTGTCGGGCCATGCATCAGCGCTATTCGCTCGTCGAGTACCCGAAAGCGGATTCGAGTCGGCTTATCGAGAAAGCCGTAGCGCGCGGAAAAACGACTGGTGCCGGCGTGCTCGGCGGCAATCGCCGTTGCCGGTAAAGCAAGGTCGAACAACTCGGCGAGGACGCCGCGATGGGCTTCGATGAACTTGCTGTGGATGCCCGGGATATCCACCTGGCGCAGGTAGATGCCGGGGCGGGGATGCTGGCGCAGCCAGTCCACCACGTCGAGCAGGCGTGGCCAGGCGTCGGCCAACTCGATGGCTTGCAGGGGTTGTTTGGCGAGCCAGGCCAGTAGCGTCGAATGGCGCGAACGAGTCAGCGATAGCACTTGCTCAAAACGCGCGCCATCGGCGCGTTTGCCGATCAGGGCCAGCGCATCGTCCAGGCTGTCCACCCAGATGGACTGGGGCAGGCGTTGGGTGCCGAGCACGCGATGCTTGAGTTCGCACCATTCGATCCGCACTCGTGGGGTGGCGACGAGGTCGGCGATCCAGGCGCGCACGGCTTCAAAGCGCTCGGTCAGTTCCGACGAGCTGGGTGTCTTGAGCGTCAAACGCAGCGGGAATGACGTCTCGCCCGTGACCAACGGGCGCAGCAGTTCCCCGCGCTGCCAGCGGCGGGCGAGTTGCGCTTTCAGATCGCCGGCCGTGGTCCAGCTCATGCCGCCAGCCCGGCGCCACGGGCACGATGGGTCCGGTATTCCTCGATGGACAGATTGCGCAATTTAGAAGCGCGTCCGCCCTCGTTGTGCACGAAGCCGACGCTGGCGACGAAGGGCTCGATGATGTGGATTTTCTGCAATGGCGTGACGATCAGCAGTTGCAGATTGAGTTGCCGGAACAGCTTCAATCCATACTGGGCCGACTCGTCGGAGCCTCGGCCAAACGCCTCGTCGATCACCACGAAGCGGAACGAGCGCGATTTGACCTCGCCCCATTTCAAGCCGAACTGATAGGCCAGACTCGCCGCGAGCACCGTATAGGCCAGTTTTTCCTTTTGGCCACCGGACTTACCGCCGGAATCGGAGTAGTGCTCGTGTTCGCTGTCGTCCTCGCGCCAGCGCTCGGAGGCGGCAAACAGGAACCAGTTGCGCACGTCGCTGACCTTGGCGGTCCAGCGCCGGTCGAGATCGATGAGTCCGTCGCGGCCACGGAAGCGGTCGATGATGGCCTTGACCTGGAGGAACTTGGCTTCCGAATACTGGGCGTCGTCGGACCCTGTCAGTGCGCCCTCCGTGCAGGTTCGCAATTCGCTCTGGAAGTCGCGGATATCCGCATCCGGACTGAGCTGCGATTCCAGGACGATGTAGCGCCCCGTGTTGTAGTCGATCTGCGATAGCGATTCGTTGATGCGCGCGATCCGCTCCTTGATGGTCTCGCGTTCTCGGGCCAGTTGAGCATTGAAGTTGGCGATCTCGTTGATGGTGTTGACGTTCAACAGCTCCTTGAAGCGCGCTTCGAAGCGCGGCAGGTCGTCGCGGTTCAACTGCTCCAACAGGTTCCGATACTCGAAGGCGGCGTCGATGCTGGCGTCGAATTCCGCCGTTTCCAGTTTGTAGGCGTCCTTGAACGCCGACATGGCCTTGATGATCTTTTCCAGCAAGCGCGCCAGCGTCTTTGCCTCGCCATCCATGCGCGCCTGGAGGACATCGCGCAATTCCCGCTCGCGGTTGTCGCAGGACTCCACCGAGAGCTGATGATCGCCCTGGAGTTCCGCGCGCAAGGTTTCGAGCCGCAGGCGCGTTTCGGCCGCGATGTCGCCGATCAGGGCGATGGTTTCCGTGCGGAGCGTCGTGGCCGTCTCATGCTTGGTATCGACGCCGCCAAGCTCCTTGTCCAGTTTCGACAAGACGTCCTCGCAGGATCGCAACGCGGCTTGCGTCTCCGCAAGCTGGGTGCCGAGTTCCTTCAGGGCATCGCTGGCGAGCTCCAGTCGCGCCTTTTCGTCTTGCAGGCGCGCGATGGCGGTGACACAGCTCGGCCAGTCGAGGTCGCGAAAATCGTTGAACTCATTGATGCCCGCCAGGGCTTCGAGTTGCTCGCGCAGTTGTCGCTGCTGGCTTTGCGCTTTGGAGATTTCCTGGGCGATCTTTCCCAGATGCGATTCGATCTCGCGCTTGTTCGATTCCAGCGCGGCGATCTTTTCCGCGTTGGTCCAGCCTAGTACAAAGCGGCTGCGATCGTCGAGTTGGTGCCGGTCGTCCTTCTCGTGCCGTTCGCCCGGCGCCTTGATCTGGCCGTTTAGGGTGAGCGCACGGGTCTCCCGGCGGAATTGCTCGTGCGTCGCGCAGCAGGCGTAGTCGAAGCGATGTCCGAGTTCGCGTTCCAGCCAGTTGTAGAAGGCCGCGTCGGGTTTGATGGTCAGCTTTCTGACCAGGCTTTCCGGGTGCAAGTCCGTCGCGTCGGCTTGGCTCTGTCGTTGGGGCCGAACGCGGAAATACACCAGCCGCCCCGCGAGATGCGTGCGATCCACCCAGGCGGCAACCTCGGCATAGCGTTCGTCCGGCACCAGCAGCGCGAGGGCAAAGTTGTGCAAAATGCGTTCGATGGCCCCTTCCCACTGGCGGGCCTCGTCGCGTACCTGGAGCAGTTCGCCGGCATAGGGCATGGCCTCTTCGTCGATTCCCAGCGCCTCGCACATGGCCGAACGCATGGCGATTTGCGCTTTGGGAATGTTGCCGACGCGCGCCTTCAGGCTGGCGATTTCTTCGCGCAAGGCATCGTGCTCGCGCTTGCCGTCGCGCAAGGAGACGCCCCCTTCGGTGATCTTGTTTTGGAGCTCGCTTTCTTCCTGGCTCAAGTTCTCACGCCGTGCGGCCAGTTGCTGGCGCTGCCGATCGAACGCCGATTCGTCGTCGACTGCGGGTTGTTCCAGCATGGTCAGCAAGGCCGCATATCGTTGCTCACGCTGCCGGCGCCGGTCGCGCTCGCGCTCCTGAGTCTGGATTTCGCCGGCCAGTTGTTCCATGCGATTGCCGCCGTGCTCGGCCACGGCCCGCTTGAGTTCCTCTTCTTCGCGGCGCAGCGTGTTGCGTCGCTCGCCCTCTCTATCCTTCTGCGTGGCCAGGCGCAGCTGCTCGGCCGCCAGCAGTTCGAGACGCCGATCCAGCAGGCCGAGTTTGAGTTCCGAAAAGAAGGGCTTGAGGGCCTCCCGGCAGGCGCGCAACGCGTCGAGTTCGGTGGTTTGTTCCGTGTGTCGCAGGCAGTCGCCGACCATGGGCGCGAGCAACTCGACCTGCCGCTTGGCCTTGAGCACGGCTTCGTGGGCGCGGCTCAAGTCGTCGAAATGGGCGATCAGCGCCTGAATGCGCGGCGCCACGTCGAAGGGTTCGAGCATATGGCCGCGCACGAAGTCGGTCAGATTGCCCACGGATTTCATCGACACGGTCTGATGGAATAGCTCCAGCGCCTGGTCGTTGTCGATGCCGAAGCGCCGCCGGAACCAGGCGCCATATTTTGGGAAGCTGTCCTCGATTTCCGCGCCGCTGCCGCGCAGCCGTTTCTTCAAGGCGGCAATCTCGGCGCCGAAATGGGCGAAGTCGGCGGCGATGGACAAAGCGCGTTCGGCGCAGACGAAGAAGCGTGCCGGCTGTCCGGGTGCATCCTTCATCCAGAACACTTGCGCCAGGGTCACCGTCTGGTCGTAGCCGGCGTTGTGGAAGACGCCCAGGATGACCGAATAGCTGTTCTGGTCGCGCAGGGACACCGGCTTGGAAGCGCCGGTCACTTCGTTGCGTTCCGACTTGTAGTTCCCCAGCACGTACGAGCGTAGCGTCCGTTCCTTGCTGTCGGCGCCGGCGGCCTTGTTGTAGGCGATCCGTTGGGCCGGCACCAGCAGCGTCGTGATCGCATCCACCAGGGTGGATTTGCCCGAGCCGATATCGCCGGTCAGCAGCCCATTCTTGCCGGCGAGCGAGAGCGTCCAGACCCGTTCGTCGAAGGTGCCCCAGTTGAAAACCTCCAGCCGCTCTAGACGAAAGCCCGACAAGGCGTCGTCGGCCGTGAAATCCAGGCCCATCGATTGCGGCTCATTCATCGTCGCTGCCTCCGGCTCGATCAACTTGGCCGTTTAGATGCGTCCGATAGGTTGCCAGTCGCGCATCGAATTCCGCCAGCCATTGGGCGTCGACAAAGGCCTTGAGGATGCGCCGCACCTCGTAGCTCGCCGGGGTAGGCGTCCCGCCAGGGCTGACTTTCAAGCGCCGCAGGAAGCCCAGGTCGACGATCTTGTTGAGATGGGTTTCGATCTGATCGATGAGTTTCGCTTCGTTGCTGGAGGTGGGCAGGAAGACGCGCACCAGTTCGACGATCTCGTCGCGGTTGAGGATCAGTCGCGTATCGCCGCCGCCGGCATCCGCCTCTACGAGTTTCTTG
>PMIH01000149.1:446-9398 GCA_003158255.1 Rhodocyclaceae bacterium | reverse complement strand
GGAGGAGGGTGGAGGAGACACCGGAGGAAACGCCTGCTACCTACAACGCGTTTCGTTGGAGCCAGTATTCCAGAACTTTTTGTGCGGTGCAAGAATTTTGTGCGGAGCATCATATGGCTAAAGTGGAACCGACCTAGAATGTATGAAATCCGCAACAGAAGGAGAGGCGAGATGGAATGCACGGTGCGCTGGCACGAAGGGATGAGTTTCATTGCCCAGACGGGTAGCGGCCACCTGGTGGCGATGGATGGCGCCCCGGAAGCCGGGGGNNATCCACTTTCACTTCACGGTCAAGGGCCGAGGCCTGAAACCGGAGTCCGTCGAGCGCGCGATCAAATTGTCCGCGGAAAAATATTGTTCTGCGTCAATCATGCTCGGCAAAACGGCCGAGATGACGCACTCATGGGAAATCGTCGAAGTCTAAACCCGGTAGGCGATCGTGGTCATCGCCTTCGACATCGCCGCCATGGCTGCCTTCATGGGCGCCGGCAGTTCGCGCGCGCCGAGGCGGACTGCGGTTTCGGCGTGGCGGATTTCGTCGGCCTTCATCTGATCCACCACGGCTCGTGAGCGCTGGTCGGTCTCGGGCAGGCTGACGAGGTGGCCGTCGAGATGGGCTTCTACCTGACGTTCGGTTTCGGCCAGAAAGCCCAGGTTCCAATCGTCGCCGAGTTTGCCGGCAACGACACCAATAGCCAGCGAGCCAGCGTACCAGAGTGGGTTGAGGAGGCTCTTGCGACCGCCCAGTTCGNNTTGAGGTGCTCGGTTTCCTCCCAAGCCGCTTGCTGGAGCGCCTGCCGCGTCTCGGCATTGCGGCAAGTCAGCGCCTGCCCCTGATAGAGCGCCTGGGCGCAAACTTCGCCAACGTGGTCGATGCGCATGAGCGCCGCAGCGTGGCCGCGTTCGGCCTCGTCGAGATCCGCTTCAGGCAGATCCGCTCCCGGCATGGCGCGCGTAGTGGGCGCCGACGCGAACACCGTGCGCAAGGCCTTGTCGAATTCGAGAATCAGCGAGTCGATCACGACGTCACCGACTCGTCACGCTCGCCCCGGCGGCAGGAAGGCAGCAGGCGCGACAGTTCGGTCAATGCCAGCTCGTAAACCGCGCGCTTGAACTCGATGACAGCGTCCATTGGCACCCAGTAGTCGTGCCAGCGCCAAGCGTCGAACTCGGGATGCGCCGAAGCGCGCAATGAAACATCGGAATCGCGCCCAACCAATCGTAGCAGAAACCATATCTGCTTCTGGCCCTTGTAGGTGCCGCGCCACTCGCGGCGAACCCATTGCTTGGGCACCTCGTAGCGTAGCCAGTCGCGCGTGCGGCCGATGATGCGGACATGATCCGGCTCCAGCCCGACTTCTTCGTGCAATTCGCGGTACATGGCCTGTTCGGGCGTCTCGCCCTTCTTGATGCCTCCCTGCGGGAACTGCCAGGAATGTTCGCGAATGCGCTTGCCCCAGAAGACCTCGTCGTGCTGATTGAGCAGGATAATGCCGACATTCGGGCGATAACCTTCCCGGTCGAGCATGATGTTGCAACCTTCAAATGTTTGACTGGAGATAATTCTTTCATAGTTGAGGCGCCAAGGAAAGAACGCCGACAACGGTAAAATGCGTGTTTTTTCGCCGGCAGGATTCAACCATGCGCGCCAGTCAGTTTTTTATCGCCACCCTTAAGGAAGCCCCCGCCGACGCGGAAGTCGTCAGCCACAAGCTGATGCTGCGTGCCGGCATGATCAGACGCCTCGCCGCCGGCATCTATACGTGGATGCCAATGGGTCTGCGCGTGGTGCGCAAGGTCGAGCGCGTCGTGCGCGAAGAGATGGATCGCGCCGGCGCCATTGAGCTGTTCATGCCCGCCGTGCAGCCGGCCGAACTGTGGCAGGAGTCCGGCCGCTGGGAGAAGTATGGTCCCGAACTGTTGCGCTTCAAGGATCGCCATAGCCGCGAGTTCGTCATCGGCCCGACGCACGAAGAAGTGATCACCGACGTCGTGCGGCGCGAGATTCGCAGCTACCGGCAGTTGCCGAAGCACTTCTACCAGATCCAGACCAANNCATGTACCAGACCTATAGCCGCATTTTCAGGCGGCTTGGGCTCGGTTTCCGAGCCGTCGCGGCCGACACGGGTTCGATCGGCGGCACCGGCTCGCACGAGTTCCATGTGCTGGCGGACTCGGGCGAGGACGCGATCGCCTTCTGCCCCGATTCGGATTACGCCGCGAACGTCGAACTGGCCGAGGCGCTCGCGCCTGCAACGTCGCGTTGTGCCGCCGTCGAACCGCTCGAGAAGAAGGCAACGCCGGGGAAGAGCCGCTGCGAGGACGTTGCGGAATTCCTCGGCACGCAGCTAACGCGCACCGTGAAAGCCATCGCGGTCGTGCATGAACTCGACGGTGCACGGGAATTCTCATTGCTGCTGATCCGCGGCGACCACAACCTGAACGAGATCAAGGCGAACAAACTGCCAGGCCTTGATCCGTTCCGCTTCGCCACCGACGAGGAAGTCGAACAGTTCCTTGGCTGCCGGCCCGGCTACATCGGCCCGGTCGGCGTCGACCGGAAGAAGGTGCGCGTCGTCGCCGACCGCACGGTGGCCGCCATGGACAACTTCGTCTGCGGCGCCAACGAGGCCGGCTTCCACTTGACGGGCGCCAACTGGGGCCGCGACCTGCCGGAACCGGATGCCGTCGCCGACATCCGCAACGTTGTCGTTGGCGACCCTTCGCCGGACGGCAAAGGCGCGCTCGACATCTGCCGCGGCATCGAAGTCGGCCACATCTTCCAGTTGCGTACCCAATATGCCGAGGCGCTTCAATGCAAGTTCCTCGACGAACAGGGCAAGGACCGCATCATGGAAATGGGCTGCTACGGCATCGGCGTCACCCGCATCGTCGGTTCGGCCATCGAGCAGGGTAACGACGAGCGCGGCATCATTTTCCCGGCCGCCATCGCGCCCTTCGAGGCCGTGATCGCGCCGATGGGCTATCACAAGTCGGCGGCGGTGCGCGAAGCGGCGGACAAGCTGCGCGACGATCTCATCGCGACAGGCGTGGATGTGATTCTCGACGACCGCGACGAGCGACCCGGCGTCATGTTCGCCGACTGGGAATTGATCGGTGTGCCGCACCGCATCGTCATCGGCGAGCGCGGCCTCAAGGAGGGCAAGTTCGAGTACAAGGGTCGCCGCGAAGCAGAGGCGACCATGGTTCCAGCCGACGAAATGGTGCAGTATTTGCGCGGAAAACTGTGCGGCTGATCCGACGTTTCGTTGCAACGCTGGCGCTGGTCGCTGGCGCCGGCGCGGCTTGGGCTGGCACCCAGCAGTACGAACCGCTGGCGGCCAGCGTGCAGGCCGCCCTGCACGCGGCCGTGGCCGACCGGGCGTCGCCCGAGCCGAAGTTCGCCAGCATGGAGGAAAAGATCACCTGGCTGGCGGAAATGTCGCGCCGATTGGAGAAGCGCATTCCCGATCGCCAGGCCCGGCTGGAGTTTCTCAAGACCGTCTATTACGAGGCCCAGCGCGCCGGCCTCGACCCGCAACTGGTGCTGGGTTTGATCCAGGTTGAAAGCGGCTTCAAGAAGTACGCCACGTCATCGGCGGGTGCGCGCGGCTACATGCAGGTGATGCCGTTCTGGGTCAAGCTGATCGGCAACGACGACCAAAACCTGTTCCATCTGCGCACGAACCTGCGCTTCGGCTGCACGATCCTGCGCCACTACCTCGACATCGAAAAGGGCGACCTCTATCGCGCGCTTGGCCGCTACAACGGCAGCCTGGGCGCCCCCGACTACCCGAACCTGGTGCGCGGTGCGTGGGAGCGGCAGTGGAGTTGGGGACAACGGATCATCACTGAATCACGCTAAGAGTCAGTCGTCGCGGTACGCCGCGCAATCAGCGCATGCCGGGCAGCATGCCTTTCATGCCACGCATCATCTTCGCCATGCCGCCCTTGGAGAACTGCTTCATCACCTTCTGCGTCTGCTCGAACTGATTGAGCAAACGATTGACTTCCTGCACCTGCACGCCGGCGCCTGTGGCGATGCGGCGCTTGCGGGTCGCCTTGATGAGCTCGGGCTTCGCCCGCTCCGTCGGCGTCATCGAGTTGATGATGCCTTCGGTGCGCCGGATCACCTTGTCGTCCATGGCACCACCGGCCTGCTGCGCCATCTGGCCGAACTGGGCCGGCAGTTTGTCGAGCAGCGACGACATGCCGCCCATCTTGCGCATCTGGCCGATCTGATCCTTGAAATCGTTGAGGTCGAAGCCCTTGCCGGACTTCATCTTCTTGACGAGTTCCTGCGCCTTGCCCTGGTCGACGTTTCGATGCGCGTCCTCGACCAGGCCGAGGATGTCGCCCATGCCGAGAATGCGCGAGGCCATGCGCTCGGGATGGAACTCTTCGATGCCGTTGAGCTTCTCGCCGACGCCGGCGAACTTGAGCGGCTTGCCGGTGACGTGACGCACGGACAATGCCGCGCCACCGCGGGCGTCGCCGTCGAGCTTGGTCAGGACGATGCCGGTCAGCGGCAGCGCCTCGCTGAACGCCTTGGCGGTATTGACCGCATCCTGGCCGAGCATGGCATCGACCACGAACAAGGTTTCGATAGGCTTCAGCGCGGCATGCAGTTCGCGCACTTCGGCCATCATGGCTTCATCGATGGCAAGCCGGCCGGCGGTGTCCACAAACAAAACGTCGTGATAATGCTTCTTCGCGTAGTCGAGCGCCGCCAGCGCGATGTCGAGCGGCTTCTGGCCGACGGACGACGGAAAGAAATCCATGCCGGCCTGCGCCGACACTGTCTTCAACTGCTCGATGGCGGCCGGGCGATAGACGTCGCAACTCACCGCCAGCACTTTCTTCTTCTGCCGCTCCTTGAGCCACTTGCCGAGCTTGGCAGTCGTCGTCGTCTTGCCGGCGCCTTGCAGGCCGGCCATCAGGATCACGGCCGGCGGCTGAGTCGCAAGGTTGAGTTCGCTCTTCTCGCCGCCCATCAGGTCGGTGAGTTCGCGGTGTACGACGCCGACCAGCGCCTGACCGGGCGTCAGCGAACCGACGACTTCCTGGCCGACCGCCTTGTCCTTGACCCGAGCGATAAAGTCCTTGACGACCGGCAGGGCAACGTCGGCTTCCAGCAACGCCATGCGCACTTCGCGCAACATCTCCTGGATATTGTCGTCGGTCAGGCGGGCTTGGCCGCGCATGGTCTTGACGACCTTGGTCAGCCGTTGGGTCAGGTTATCCAGCATGGGAATCGAAGTCGGGGAATGAGGTAGACTTGCAGAATGCCTTCGATTTTACTGCATCTGGCCGCCGCCGCCCTTTACGTCGGCCTTGCCATCCTGTCCTGGCGCGGCCGATGGCGCGGGCCTGCGCTCGACCGCCCACCCGCGGGTCTTTCCACGTGGCCGCACGGCTGGCTGCTGGCGGCGCTTCTCGCGCACGGCTTCGCCCTCGCGGGCGAGATCTTCCCGGGCAACGCCATGCATTTCAGCTTCTCGATTGCCCTGTCGATGATCTTCTGGCTCGCTATCGCCTTCTACTGGATCGAAAGTTTCTACGCCCGCATGGACGGCCTGCAGATGCTTGGCCTGCCGGCGGCGGCAGTAGCGGTCTTGCTGCCGATCGTCTTTCCCGGGCAGCACCTGCTCACCAACGTCGATTCCGTTCAATTCCGCGCCCACTTCCTGATCGCGATGATGGCTTACAGCCTGTTGACCCTGGCGGCGCTGCACGCGATCCTGATGGCGGCCGCGGAAAAACGCCTGCATCAGGGGCAACTGACGCCGCTCTTGGCCAGCCTGCCACCGCTGCTGACGATGGAAACGCTGCTGTTCAGGCTGATTCACATCGGTTTCGCACTGCTGACCCTGACGCTTGTTTCCGGCATTCTCTTTTCCGAATCGCTGTTCGGCAAGGCGCTGACGTTCAATCACAAGACCGTCTTCGCCATTCTGTCCTGGGTCATCTTCGCGCACCTGCTGATCGGCCGCCATCTGCGCGGCTGGCGCGGCCGCAAGGCCTTGCGCTGGACGTTGGCCGGCTTCGCCGCGCTGCTGCTGGCCTACGTCGGCAGCCGCTTCGTGCTGGAAGTGCTCCTCGGTCGCGGCTGACCGATCGCCGATGGATGACATTCCGCTGACCGTTTTGGGTTTGGTGCTGGCCGTCCTTCTGGTGCTTTCCGGTTTCTTCGCCATGGCCGAGACGGCCATGATGGCCAGCAACCGCTACCGGCTCCGCGCCCTTGCCGACAGCCACCATCGCGGCGCGCAACTGGCACTGGCGCTGCTGGCACAGACCGACAAACTGCTGGGTGTCATCCTGCTCTTCAACACCCTCATCAACGCCGGCATCGCCACCCTGGCGGGAATCATCACCATCCAGATGTTCGGGGAAGAAAAATGGGCACTCGGCGTTGGCACGATGGTGATCTCCTTCCTGATCCTGGTGTTCGCTGAAATCACGCCGAAAGTCATCGGTGCCAGCTATCCGGACAAACTGGCCATCGGCTCGGCCCACGTGCTCAAGCCGATCCTGGCCGCCACCAGGCCGGTGGTATCGTTCGTCAATCTGTTCGTTGCCGCGCTGCTGCGCATCTTTCGCCTCGCGCCATCGGCCGCACATGGCATACAGCCGCTTGCGCCCGCCGAACTGCGGGCGCTGGTCCTCGAATCCAGCCATGCCATTCCGCGCCAGCACCGGGACATCCTGCTCAACCTGTTCGAACTGGAGCGGGTGACGGTCGAAGACATCATGGTGCCGCGCGGCGATATCGAACGGATCGACATCGAGGCGCCGATCGAGGAAATCCAGGCACAACTGGCTACCAGCTATCACACGCGTTTGCCGGTGGTCACCGGCGATCCGGGCAACGTCATCGGCATCCTGCACCAGCGCCGGCTGCTCGCCAGTTTGCTGAAGGCGCCGCTGGACATCGAGACCCTTCGGGACCAACTGGGTGAGCCGTACTTCATCCCCGCGGCGACGCCGGTCTACACACAATTGCAATTCTTCCGCGAGAACAGGCAGCGCCAAGGCCTGGTCGTCGACGAATACGGCGAGCTGCTTGGGCTGGTGACGCTGGAGGACATCATCGAGGAAATCGTCGGCAAGTTCACGACCACCATGCCAGGCGCGACGGCGGAATTTTCCTGGGATGAAGACGGCACGACGCTCGTCGATGGCAGCCATAGCCTGCGCGAGTTGAATCGGGTGCTCGATCTTGACCTGCCCCTGGAGGGGCCGAAGACGCTTAGCGGCCTGGTCGTCGAGTATCTCCAGGATATCCCGGAAACCGACGTCTGCCTGCGGATCGCTGGTGTCGCCATGGAAATCGTCCAGACCCAGGACCGCCGCATCAAGATCGTCAAACTGTTCCGGCCGACGAGCGCTTTGTAAAAGTCAGTCATGGCGGTACGCCAATATCTTTACAAACCCTCGCTACGCGGGCATTATCGGTCCGATATGTTCGGCATATTGATTCAGCAACAATGGCGGTAGCGATCCCAGCCACCCTGAGTGGGTTGGCCCGCGCCCTCGTTCAACAGGACCGGCTCAGGGAGACCGAGGCGGAGCGGATCGCCGGCGAGTCGAAGCCGGAAACGGGCGGCTTCGTTGGCCAATTGATCGCCACCGGCCGCATGTCGGCGCGTGATATCGCCATCTTCGCTTCCCGCACCTTTGGCTACCCGCTGCTCGACCTCAACGCCTATTCCGCTGAGTACATCGCCAGCGACGCCATCGACCGACGAGTGATGCACAACCATCAGGTGATCGCGCTGCTCCGGCGCGGCAATCGTCTGTCCGTCGCGCTGGCCGATCCGACCAATCTGCGCGCCCTCGACGAGATCCGCTTTCAGACCGGCATGGCGGTGGACCCGGTCGTGGTCGAAGCCGACAAGTTGTCCGTNNCCGGTCGTCAAGTTCATCCAGAAGATCCTCCACGATGCCATCGCCGAAGGGGCGTCGGATATTCACTTCGAGCCCTACGAAAAATACTACCGCATCCGCTTCCGCGTCGACGGCGTGCTGCGCGAGGTCGCCCAGCCGCCCTTGGTAATCAAGGAAAAGATCGCTTCCCGCATCAAGGTCATCTCCCGCCTGAACATCGCCGAGAAGCGCGTGCCGCAAGACGGCCGCATGAAACTGGTACTGTCAAAGAACAAGACCATCGACTTCCGGGTCAGTTCNNGCCATGCTGGGCATCGACGCACTCGGTTATGACCCGGACCAGCGGGAATTGCTGCTGGCTGCCATCAATCGGCCATACGGGATGGTGCTGGTGACCGGTCCGACCGGTAGCGGCAAAACGGTGTCCCTATATACCTGCCTTAACATTCTCAACCAGCCCGGCACCAACATCTCGACGGCTGAGGACCCGGCGGAAATCAATCTTGCCGGCATCAACCAGGTCAACGTGGACGACAAGGCGGGTCTCACTTTTGCAGGCGCGTTGAGATCCTTCCTGCGCCAGGATCCGGACATCATCATGGTCGGCGAAGTCCGCGACATTGAAACGGCGGAAATCGCGATCAAGGCAGCGCAGACCGGGCACTTGGTGCTGTCGACGCTGCACACCAACGATGCGCCACAAACGCTGACCCGCCTGATGAATATGGGCGTACCGACGTTCAACATCGCCTCCAGCATCATCCTGATCACGGCCCAGCGGCTCGCCCGCAAGCTGTGCACTTGCAAGGTACCAATCGACGTGCCCGTGGAAACGCTGCTCAACGCCGGCTTTAGCGAAGACGACCTCGACGGCGGCTGGCAACTCTACGGGCCAGGAAAATGCGATCGCTGCAAGGGCTCCGGCTATAAGGGCCGGGTGGGCATATACCAGGTCATGCCCGTCACGGAAGAAATCCAGCGCATCATCATGGCCAATGGCACTTCACTCGACATCGCGGCGCAAGCCTACGCGGAGGGCGTACGCGATTTGCGCCAGTCCGG
>PMIH01000149.1:155-386 GCA_003158255.1 Rhodocyclaceae bacterium | reverse complement strand
GGACAAGAGCGGGAAGATTGTCCGCGGCGAGATGCGCGCTGCCGGTGGGACCGTCGTCAGCACCACCCTGCGGCGCCAGGGCATCCTGCCGGTCAAGATCAAGAAGCAATCCTTCCGCGGAGGCGGCAGCGTCAGCGAGAAGGATGTCTCGCTATTCACACGCCAAATGGCCACCATGATGAAGTCCGGCGTGCCATTGCTGCAAGCGTTCGATATCGTCGCCAAGGGCTC
>PMIH01000149.1:0-136 GCA_003158255.1 Rhodocyclaceae bacterium | reverse complement strand
CGAACAGGCGGGCATCCTCGACTCCTTGCTCGACCGTTTGGCGACCTACAAGGAAAAGATTCTTGCCATCAAGTCGAAGATCAAGTCGGCGATGTTCTACCCCATCTCGGTGCTGGTGGTGGCCTTCGTCGTCATG
>PMIH01000273.1 GCA_003158255.1 Rhodocyclaceae bacterium | reverse complement strand
CAAGATCATGCGTCGTCTGCTGCGCTCGCTAGCCAAGGGCGAGGAAATTACCCAGGACGTGTCCACGCTGGAAAACCCGGCCATTCTCGACCAGCTCAAGCAGACTTCGTAAGCTCGGCGGACGGCATGGCCAGAAAGGGCGCTTCGGCGCCCTTTCTTTTTGGCTGTGTTGGCGTTCAGTAGTGGTCTCAAAGTTTATATGTTACCGTTTATCTTGCATTATTGTTATTTGTCATTACATTATTGACGCATAAACCTATCAATGGGAGGATGAATATGTCTTCAGCAAAAACAAAACCAAAAAATAAAACAAATAAAACGGGAGAAGACAAAATGCAGAACTTCATTTCTCAGCGGGGAGCCATAGGGGCTCCTAACCGGAACATCGCCAATGACGACGCAGTTGAGCGTCTTGTTAGCCCCTCAAAGACCCAAGCGACAAATACCAAGCATCCCGATGTTGTCTATTCAGACGTGGAACTAACAGACGAGCAAGTTAAGGCAATGTGGGCTCTGCACCCGGAAATCGAAAACGACGAGGTCATAGATTCCTTATAGGGTCGCTAGTTATGTCCTCGCCGATTAAACTACAACCGTTTCCAGGACTGATAGTATCTTGCTGGTTTCCATATGATTTAGACATATCAAGACTGGGACCAGATTTGCGGCCAGTTCTCGTTGTGGAGGTTAGAAAGTCCGGAAAGGTTGTTTGCGTATATGGTTCAGCCGCAAAATCAAAAGGAACCACAGCGGAAAATTTATTGCAGCCTTATCAAATTCAAGTTCCAGCAACAAACGTTTCTGGACTAAAAGAACCCACGAGATTTAATTTTCTGAAAAGCGTGCCGCTGGAATGGACGGATAAATGGTTCTGCCCATTTGGCGGGAATCCTACTGTAAGAATGGGAGTGCTGGATGCCAACGAGAAAAGCACTGCAAAAGTAGCTAAGCAGTATGCTGCCGACCTAATAGCAAGCGACCCAACGAAGGAATGGGGCGTGCGTCCTTCGCCAGTGATAATAGTTAAACAACGGCGAGCTAAGCCGCCACAAGATACACAAGGCCCATCCGGAGAATAGAAAGTTAGTATTCGTTGTTGGATCACTTGTTAGGTTTTTACGCCATTTGAAGCAAAGCCCTCCACGACCCAATGCTTGTCTCCGGTATTGTCAGCATGCGTGATAGCGACGATGACCTTCTCACCGGTTTCGTCGTTTTTGTAACCCCACTTGATGACAATCGGCCTAGCTCCTTTCTTTGCTTCGGCCCAATTGCTTTCCACGGCCTCTACATCACGCTTGATGCGTTCCCACACATCAGCGTAAAAAGTGTGGCAGTCGACTTCGACAAATCCAGGCATCATCGCAGCGCCACCAAGGAAAGAAAATCAGTTTCGGTCAGTATGCGAATTGGCTTGCCTTTGGCAATCAACTCCTCGGCCTTGCGATGCTTGCTGCTCTTCTCATGGCCGTTCAGCATGCGAATGTCCTGGTCTCCAACAACAAGCAGTGTCGTATGCTTTGTCACGCCATCGGCGGTCTCGCATCCCGCACGAGAGGCCAGTTCCGCAGCCTCGTGACGAGGCATGATTAACGCTCCGGTGAATACCACAACCTCGCCGAATAAAGCCCCGTCCGGGTTGCCGTCATGAGCCACGCTTGTAGTTTGGTTCGGGTTGATAGGGCGTTTGATTCGCTCCATCCATCCGGCCAAATCAAGATTCATCTCGGCCATCGCATGGACCAGAATCATGCCGGCCGCTCTCGCGTCCTCAGCCGCGTCATGATGCTCGAACTTGATACCGAGCTTCTCAGCCAACGGCGCGAGGCCATAACCTTTTTGCGCCACTTCCGGCCAAGCCCTTCGTGCAACGCTCGCCGTGTTGAGCCAAGAGCATTCAGGTGGCCGAACTCCGTGCCGCGTTGAGGCCTGGCTGATAGCGTTTCTGTCAAAGGCCGTGTGGATGGCGACGACCTGTCCTGAGACACGCCTGTCAAGCTCCGAATAAAGCTCCTTGAAGTCGGGAGCATCCCGGACATCCGATTCTTCTATGCCATGAATCGACACATTCATGTCGTCAAACCAATCTTTGGGATTTACCAGAGACGACCATGTTTCAACCGGGACTCCATCCTCGAAGCGAACAATGCCAATCTGGCAAATGCTCGACATGTCCGGGTTGGCTGTTTCCACATCCAGAGCTACGAACCCCACGGCACCGCTCCCCAAGTCTAGGCGTGGCGCAATTGTATCCCTGTCACTTCCCCAATGCGGCCGAATAGAACTCCTTGCTTGGCAAGGCAAGGCTGGTTTTGTCCAACAGCCGATGCCATCCGAGATAATTTTGGAGATAGACGCTCGCCACTCCTTTGAAACCGAACATCCATGCCTTCAATCGACTGTCATACGCATTGACATTTTGTATGTGGTAGATGCCAGCCGCCTTTTTTGCCGGGGTGCTCTTGACCTCGATGCCGGCCTTCTTTCCGATGACCCTGTAAGCGGAGGCTCCGTCAGAGCAAAGCACTGCATCTTTGGAAAGACGGGGCAGAAGGGCCGGGGCGATGTCCTTGGCTTTGCGGGATGGCAGCATGGCAGTCAGCGTTTCTCCGCTCGAACGATCCCTAGCGACCAGCACAGGAACTTGATCAGGCCCGAGTCCGGCCGTGCATCCTGGCATGCCGCGCTTTTTTGACGGTCTAGGAATGCCCGTTCGTTGCCCCTTATAGGAACGCAAAAAAAACGTCTCATCCGCTTCGACTACTCCTGTGAGAACAGAAGGCTGCATATGCTGGATTGATTCAAGGAAACGATGCCGCCAACGAAACGCGGTGTGTATGTCGATTTTAAGTTTCTTGGCAACTTGTCTGATGGTCATTTTCTCAACCATGCATTGAGCATGCTCGATGTGTTTTTCCGTCTGACGAAGACGGGCGAGCGGTGTTCCAGTCAGTGCGTTAAAGGACTTTCCACAGACAAGCGAACCGTCCTCGTTGGTCTTGTCGTTCTTGCACTTGAACCGCTTGCGCCCATCCTTGCTGCCAGCCTTGGCGATTTTCTTGCTGCCGCAGTGCGGACAAGAATCAACCCCATCCGTTATCTCCTTCATGACAACGGAACTCACGACTTGATTCTCTCGCTCCCTCAACACCTTTTTTATGTCAAGGCATTCGTCGGCTGAGAGTGTCGCAAGAGCGTCCTTGAGGCGCTTCAATTCGGTGGATTTCATCTTGGCTGGGACTGTTGTTGTTATTCGGATGTGATATTTATATAACGCACGATAAATCAATGGGATGACATGAAATCACTACTTAATTCCAACACAGCCTTCTTTTTGGCGGAAGCTGAAGATGCAAATGAAGTGGCTGCTATTCCTAGTACACTCCTAACTCGTTGGCATAATGCGTTGGCCATGGAAGTTCCGCTGCTGTCGGGACGTCAAGCTGTCAGCGGGTACGGCAAATCACTGCGCGTTTGGTGCTGTTGGGGGAATACATGCACGTCGTTTCTTTTCGGCTGTTCGGTGCGCTATTGGCGGCATTGGCCGCTTCCCTGGCCCATGCCGGCGATAGCTATTCGTTTGGCCCTGCTACGCAGCGCAGCCCGGTGACGCAGGCACAGTACTGGAATCCCATCCTCGACTATGTTTCTCGTCGCTCCGGTATCACGCTTGTCCTGAAAGTTGCGGCCACCGGTGACCAGTCAAGCGATGCGACGGTTCGCGGGGACTACGATTTCGTCTATAACAACCACCAGTTCAAGCCTTCCGCTGCCGCTCAGGGTTACACGGTCATTCTGCGGCCGCGGGCACCGGATATCGCCGGCCTGTTGGTGACACTCGAAAATTCGCCGATCAAGTCCGTTGCCGGCTTGCGGGATCAAACCGTTGGCTTTGCCAATCCGCAGGGATTTGCCGGCTATACCGTCCAAATGGACCATCTTCTGCGGCAGGGGATCACGGTTGTACCCACCTTTGGTGGCACCCAGGAGGGCATCATGGAGCAGTTGAAGGCGGGCAACGTTATTGCGGCAGGCGTGAATAGCGCGGTCATGCAGGAATATGCGACACGCGAGAATTTGCGCTATCGAGTTTTGTGGCGTTCGCCTGCCTATCACGATCTGGCCATTTCCGTGCATTCGCGCCTGCCGAGGATCGCGGTCGAGGCGGTGCGCAAAGTGTTTGCGGAAATGGCGGAGGATCCCGAAGGCGCGCGCATCCTCGAATCGAGCGCCAGGGTGATCGGGCAATCGCCTCCGTATGGCTTCATCCCTGCCAACCAGCAGGATTACAAAACCTATCTCGATTTTTATCGACACAGCGTGTTCAAGGGGGCGCACTAGGGCCATGTTCCGCGCGCCAGCCGCACTTTGGGGTCGGTTGCCGTTTGTCGGGCGGTTGCTGGTGATCGCCAGCCTGGCGCTTCTGGCCGCAGCTTCAGCCATGCTCTACACGGTCGCCCGCGAGGATGCCGAGCAGGCAAGGCGCGATATGGCGCGGGCGATGCGGGACCATCTTGCCATTTTGCCGGCAACGCTCGGCGAATGGATCGTGGTCGGCGATTTCTCGGTACTCAAGAAATCGATGGACCGGTACGTGGCCCAGGACGACGTCGTGTTCGTTACTTATCACGCGGCGGGTGACGGGACCTTGGTCAGCAAGGACGTTGCGAGCAAAGGGGATGCGCCAGAGTGGTTCCGGCACTGGTTCGATGTTCCCGATTCGACGGGCAGCGCCGCAGTCACGATTGGTGAACGCAACTACGGCACCCTCGAAGTCGGCTTGACCGCACGAACAGCCGTGGATCATGCCTGGACCCGGTTGCTAAGGCATTTGGCTATCCTTGTGCTGGCAATTGTCCTGGGTTTTCTGGGCATCTGGCTGGTGCTGCGCAACGGACTGAAGCCGTTGCGCCGACTGCACGAGGGTGCGCGCCGGCTGCAAGCGGGCGACTTTTCCCGGCGCCTTGACCCGGGCGGCGGCCCCGAGTTGCGCGGCGTCATGGCCGCGTTCAACGACATGGCCGAGACCTTGGCCTCCGACCGCGCCTTGCTCGCCCGCGAGAAGGAATACCTGCAGGTCACTTTGTCGTCAATCGCCGATGGCGTCATTGCAACGGATGCCAATGGTGCTGTCGAGTTCATGAATTCAACCGCAGAGGCACTGACCGGTTGGCAGATCGAGCAGGCAAGAGGGCAGTTGTTGTCGGCCGTGTTCGAGATCATCGATGCCGATTCGCGAGACAAGCTCGCGTGCCCGGTAATCGAGGTGCTCAGCCAGGGTGGCGCCGTCAGCCTGGCCGACAATGTGCTCCTGATTCAGTACGGCAACGGTACTGAAAGATACATTGCCGTAATTGCAGCGCCGATCCGGGATGAACAGGATGGCGTGATCCTCGGAGCGGTGCTGGTTGTCAGGGACCAGACTGAACGGAAGGCGCAGGAATACCGGTTGAATCTGCTGGCCAGCGTCGTTGAGCATGCCAGCGAAAGCGTGGTCATCACCAATCCGGAAACCGTCATCATCGATGTCAACCAGGCATTTACCGAGGTGACGGGCTACACGCGCGACGAAGCGCTCGGCCAGACGCCGTCCCTACTCAAGTCCGGTCGTCACGATCAGGCGTTTTACGAGCGACTTTGGCAGGCGCTCAAGACAGAAAGCTATTGGCACGGGGAAATCTTCAACCGTCGCAAAGACGGCGAGATATTTGTCGAAATGGGTTCGATTTCCGCTGTGCGCAACGCTCGGGGAGCGGTCACGCATTACTTCGGATTGTTTACCGATATCACGCAACTGAAGGACCAGCAGAAACAGCTGGAACGCCTGGCGTACTACGATGTCCTGACCGGCTTGCCCAACCGTCGGCTGGTCGCCGATCGCTTCGACATTGCCCTCTCCCAGACGCGCCGCGGGAAAACGTCGCTGGCCGTTTGCTACCTTGATCTGGACAATTTCAAGGAGGTGAACGACCAGTTCGGGCACGGAGCTGGCGACCATTTGTTGGTCGAGGTGGCGGAGCGATTGAAGGTCTGTATCCGCGGTGGCGACACCATTGCCCGTTTCGGCGGCGACGAGTTCGTGCTCGTGCTCGTGGGTTTGAATGACGCCGTTGAAGTCGAGCGCGTTCTCGGCCGGATTCTCGACAGCTTGTCGGCGCCTTATGCCGTGGCGACGACCGTCGTGAAGATGTCCGCCAGCATCGGTGTGGCCTTGTATCCGAACGACGTCGCGAACGACCTCGATTCGCTGCTGCGGCTTGCCGATCAAGCCATGTACACGGCCAAACAGGCCGGCCGCAACCGCTGGCACGTTTTCGATATGCAGCGGGACCGGGTGGCGCAGGAGCTTCATGACCGCCGGGAAAGCATTGTGCGGGCTGTGAATCTGGGTGAATTTCGGCTGTATTACCAGCCAAAGGTCAACATGCGGACTGGCGAGGTCGTCGGTGCCGAAGCGCTGATTCGCTGGCAGCATCCGGACAGGGGCCTGCTGCCGCCCGCGGAGTTCCTGCCGATGATTCAGGATTCGGAACTGGCGATCGCCGTGGGCGACTGGGTGATCGGCGAGGCGCTGTTCCAGATGGATACGTGGCGACAACTCGGTTTGCGTGTTCCCGTCAGCGTCAATATTTCCGCGCAACAAATGCAGCATGCGCTGTTCGTCGTCAACCTGGCGCGGCAACTGGAATCCTATCCGGAACTGGCTGCGGGCATGATCGAAGTGGAAGTGCTCGAAAGCTCGGCGCTCGACGACATTGCCCGGGCATCGGCGGTCATCAAGGAATGCCGCCAACTGGGCGTCACCGTTGCCCTGGATGACTTCGGCACCGGCTACTCGTCCCTCACCTATTTGCGGCGCCTGCCTGTAAGCACCATCAAGATCGATCAAACATTCGTGCGCGAAATGCTGATCAACCAGGACGACACCGCCATCGTCGAAGGGGTGATCAGTCTGGCCAGCGCCTTTCGGCGCGACGTCATTGCCGAGGGAGTGGAAACGGTCGAGCACGGCGTCCTGTTGCTGCAAATGGGCTGCGAATTGGCACAGGGCTACGGGATTGCCCGCCCCATGCCGGGCGACTCGATGCCCGCCTGGCTGGCGACCTGGCGGCCCGATGCGGCATGGATGGCCGCCAGTGCCGAGCCATGGCCGCAGGAGGATTTGCCGCTCTTGTATGCCAGCGTCGCTCACCGCCACTGGGTGAATCTCGTCTTGGCCCGACTGGCAGGGCCCGACGGGCTGGCTCCCTACGACATCAAACTTGACGACGAGACCGCTTGCGCCTTCGGCCGCTGGTATGACGGCCGTGGGCGGCAGCGATACGGGCATATGGAAGGTTTTCGGACCCTTGAGCCACTGCATCGGAACATGCACACCTTGGGCGCCGAATTGGTAGCGCTCAACGAAACCCGCCCCGGCGCAGCGCAGCCAAGAGTTGACGAATTGGTCGCGCTGCGCGACCGTCTGCTGGCTGTGCTCGGTGAGTTGCGGACCGGATCGGAAGGGTTGTGATCAGGGGCGAGCAAGGCGCTCAAGGTCGGCCGGCGTGTTGATGTTGGCGAAGGAATCGCNNGCAAGATAGTCGGTGAGATTCGACAGGACATCGCGACGCATCAGGGTGAATGCCGGCTGTAGTCCGTCGCCGGTTCGCGGCAGTGCGATGTCCGTGCCGTCGTGCGACAAGGCATCGTATAGCCGGGCAACCAGATCGCTCGGCAGAAAAGGGACGTCGCAAGGGGCGGTGACCAGCAGTGGCGTCGTGCAGACA
>PMIH01000207.1 GCA_003158255.1 Rhodocyclaceae bacterium | reverse complement strand
GAATTGTGAAAACCATTGCCCTTGCATTCACCGGCGCTTCCGGTTTGCCCTACGGGCTGCGCTTGCTCGAGTGCCTGCTGGCGGCCGATCGGCGCGTCTGGCTGCTCTATTCGAAGGCGGCACAACTGGTGGCGAAGCAGGAACTGGACATGGTCCTGCCCGTGCAGCCGCGTGAAGCGCAGCGTCTGTTCGCGGAGCGTTTCGGCGCGAAGGAGGGCCAGCTTGCCGTCTTCGGCACCCAGGACTGGAATGCGCCGCTGGCATCCGGCTCCAATCCGCCCGATGCTTATGTCATTTGTCCTTGCAGTATGGGCACCTTGGCCAAAGTGGCGGCGGGGCTTGCCGACGACCTGATCGCCCGCGCTGCCGATGTCGCCCTCAAGGAAGGCCGCAAAGTCGTGCTGGTACCGCGCGAGACGCCGTTCTCCGCTATCCATCTGGAAAACATGCTGCGCCTGGCGCGGGCCGGTGCGGTCATCCTGCCACCCTCGCCCGGCTTCTACCACCACCCGCAAGCCGTGGGTGACCTGGTCGACTTTGTCGTCGCGCGCATCCTCGACCAGGTCGGCGTGCCGCACACGCTGCTGCGCCCCTGGGGCGCCGTGTAGGCCCCGCAAGCCTTGACGGCGAGTTTTTTTGTGTAGTAAATTACCGACCGGTCAGTCACTAATCGGTCGATGCCATGATCTTTCCCCTTTGTCCCAGGGCCCGCCAGCGCCGCAAGGAAGCACGTCCAGGCGAATTATTGAGTGCGGCGCTCGAGGTTTTCGGCGAACGCGGATTCGCCGCCACGAAGCTGGACGACGTCGCCAAGCGCGCGGGCGTGTCCAAGGGCACGGTCTATCTCTACTTCGACAGCAAGGAGGCCCTGTTCAAGGCGGCGGTCGAATCCGCGGTAATTCCCGCGGTGGAAGCCGGCGAGGCGCTTGCCGCCGACCACTCGCTGTCGCCAGCCGAGGCACTGCGAACTTTCGTCTTCTGGTGGTGGGAAAAGGTTGGTGCCAGCGACATTGGCGCGCTGCCCAAACTCCTGGTCGCCGAAGTCGGCAATTTTCCCGAGCTCGGCAAGTGGTTCCACGAAAACCTGGTCATGCGCGGCAAGCGCGCCGCCGCCAGCATCATCGAGCGCGGCATTGCCTCGGGTGATTTCCGCCCCGTCGTGGCCATGGACGTGGCCAGAATCCTGTTCGCCCAGATGTTCGCGTACGTCCTCTGGCGCCGCGCCTTCGGTCCCGCCATGCCCGACTTGCCAAAGCCGGAGGCCTACTTTGCGACGGTGGTCGACATTCTGGTCAATGGTCTGAAAGGGGAAACGAAATGCGCCTGACCCACGCCGCAAGCCTCGCAATTGCCGTACTCGCCGTCACCGCCTGCGGCGACAAGTCGCCTTCGCCTGACACGCTTGCAAGCGGACCGCGACTGGTCAAGGCGCTGAAAGTCAGTCGTGGTGGTACGCCAAATGAAAGCCGCTACAGCGGCGAAGTACGTGCCCGCTATGAGTCGGTGCTCGGCTTTCGAGTCGGCGGCAAGATGACCGAGCGTCTGGTCGATGCCGGCGCCCGCGTCAAAGCCGGCCAGACGCTGGCGCGTCTGGATCCCGCCGATGCGCGTCTTTCTGCGGTCCAGGCAGACGCCAACGCCGCGCTGGCAACGGCGGACTTCAAGCGCGCCCAGGAACTGCGCGACAAGAACTTCGTCAGTCAGGCCGCGCTGGACGCGCGTGCCAGCGCCGCGCACGCCGCCGAGGCGCAGGCCCAACTGACGCGCAATCAGGCCGGCTACACGACGCTGGCTGCCGACGCCACCGGCGTGATCGCCGCTGTGCTGTCAGAGCCGGGCCAGGTGCTCGCCGCTGGCCAGGGCGTGGTGCGCCTTGCCCGCGACGGCGAACGCGAAGTGGCGATCGCCTTGCCCGAAAGCGCGCTGGCCGCCGTCAAGGCGGGAAGCGCGGCGACGGTCACGCTGTGGGCGGACGACAAGCATTATCAGGGCCGGGTACGCGAAATCGCTCCCTCCGCTGACTCGGCGACGCGTACCTTCGCGGCGCGAATCACCCTCATTGGTGCCGACCCCGCGCTACCGCTCGGCATGTCGGCGACGGCAAGTTTCGCGCAACCGGGCGAAGCCTCGTTCCACGTCCCGCTTGCAGCCGTCTTTCAGCAGAACGGCAAGCCCGCAGTCTGGGTGATCGGCAAGGAGCAGACAGCCGAATTGCGCGCCATCGACGTCGCCAGCTTTAGCGACGAAGGTGCCGTCGTGAAAGCCGGCCTCGCCGAGGGCGAAATCATTGTCGCGGCGGGCGCCTTCAAGCTGACCGCCGGCGAAAAACTTCGGATCGCCGCACCGTGAAGCGCGTCAATCTTTCCGCCTGGTCGCTTGAGCACCCATCGATGGTGCTCTACCTCATCATCGTCATCATTGTCGGCGGTGCGTTGTCCTTCCTGAGCCTCGGTCGTGCCGAGGACCCGGACTTCACGCTCAAGATCATGATAGTGCGCACGCTGTGGCCGGGCGCCACGGCGCGCGAAGTCGAGATGGAACTGACCGAGCGAATCGAAAAGAAACTCCAGGAAACCGCCAGCCTGGACATCCTGAAGTCGGCGTCGCGTGCCGGCGAGTCGCTGATCTTCGTCCAGTTGAAGGACTACACCAGAAGCGCCGACGTGCCGGAGTCGTGGCGTCAGGTGCGCCGCAAGCTCGACGACATAAAAGCCAGCCTTCCCCCGGGCGTACAGGGCCCCTTCCCGAACGACGAGTTCGGCGACGTCTACGTCAATATCTACGCGCTCACCGGTCAGGGCTACGACATGGGCGCGTTGCGCGCCGAAGCCGATCGTCTGGCGCGCGAGCTGCGCGCGCAGCCCGACGTAAAGAAAGTGGACCTGCTTGGCGTGCAAGACGAAAAAGTCTACGTGGAAGTCGCCCCGGCGCGACTGGCCGCGCTAGGCCTGACGCCCGCGCAGGTAGCGGACGCGCTGACGAAGCAGAATTCCGTCACGCAAGCCGGTTTCGTCGAAACGGCCAGCGACCGCGTGCGCTTGCGCGTGACCGGGCCCTACGATACGGTCGAGCGCATCCGTAACACCGACCTCGCCGTCGGCGGGCGACATTTCCGGCTTGCCGACATCGCCGACGTGAAACGCGGCGTCGTCGATCCCCCCAGCCCGCGCATGCGGGTCGGCGGTGAAGACGCGATCGGCATCGCCGTGGCCATGAACCGCGGCGGCAACGTCATCAAGCTGGGCGAAAACCTGGCAAAGGAGGTTGAGCGCCGCGCCGCCGACCTGCCGGTGGGCATGGAAATGCGCAAGGTTGCCGACCAGCCAACCATCGTCCAGGTGTCGCTCAAGCTCTTCCTGCAGTCGCTCGCGGAAGCGCTGATCATCGTCCTGGCGGTAAGCTTCCTCAGTCTCGGCCTGCGCACGGGCATGGTGGTCGCGCTGTCGATTCCGCTGGTGCTGGCGATGACTTTCATCCTGATGTACGCGTTGGGCATCGATCTGCACCGCATTTCGCTCGGCGCGCTGATCATCTCTCTTGGCCTGCTGGTCGACGATGCCATCATCTCCGTCGAGATGATGGTAGTGAAGATCGAACAGGGCCTCGACAAGTTCAATGCCGCCACCTTCGCGTATACGTCGACAGCATTTCCCATGCTCACCGGAACGCTGATCACGGCAGCCGCCTTCACGCCGGTCGGCTTTGCCAGGTCGGCAGCCGGCGAGTACGTGGCAGCGATCTTCTCGGTTACCACCATTGCCTTGCTGACTTCCTGGCTGGTGGCGGTGGTGTTCACGCCCTACCTCGGCTACAAGCTGCTGGATGTCGACAAGTTGCGAAAATTCGGCGAAAAGCACAGCGGCGACATCTACGACACGCCGTTCTACCGTCGTGTGCGGACCACCGTGACGTGGTGCGTACGTCACCGATGGGCGACCATCGCCATTACGGTAGCTGTCTTCGTGCTCGCCATGATCGTATTCAACACGGCGGTACAAAAGCAGTTCTTTCCGCCCTCGAACCGGCCCGAACTGCTGGTCGACCTCTGGCTGCCGCAGGGCGCCTCGCTGAAGGCGACCGAACACGAGGTCAAACGCGTTGAGGCGCTCGTCAAGGACGACGAGAAGATTGCCTCATACTCTGCCTACATCGGCAACGGTGCGCCGCGCTTCTTCCTGCCGCTGGACCAGCAGTTGTTCAACGACAACTTCGGCCAGGTTCTGGTCGTCACCAAGGGCTTCGAAGAGCGCGAAGCGGTGCGCGCGCGACTGCTCCAGGAGTTCGATGCGCCGGACGGCGGCTGGAGCCATCTGCGCGCCCGGGTCCAGCGGCTGGAGAACGGCCCGCCGGTCGGCTTCCCGGTCGTGTTCCGAGTCATGGGCGAAGACCTGACGACGCTGCGCAACATCGCCGAACAAACGGCCGCCGTGATGCGCAGCAACCCGAACGTGCGCGACGTCCATCTTGACTGGAACGAACTGGCGAAAAGCGTGCGTGTCGCCATCGACCAGGACAGGGCGCGTGCGCTTGGTGTCACCAGCCAGGACATCGCCCAGGCGTTGCAGGCGCACGAAGTGGGGGCGACGCTGACGCAGTTCCGCGAAGGCGATCAGTTGATCGACGTGGTGTGGCGTGCGGGCGGCCAGGACCGCGGCCGGCTTGATCGCCTGGCCGACCTGCCGATAGCGTCGGGCGGCAAGTGGGTGCCGCTGTCGCAGGTGGCGAGGCTGGAACCGGCCCTTGAGGAGGGCGTGATCTGGCGGCGCAACCGGGTGCCAACCATCCAGGTGCGTGCCGACCTGGCCAATAACAACGTCACCGGACCGACCGCCTCCTTGCAGATCGACCCGACGCTGAACGAACTCCGCAGCCACCTGCCGCCAGGCTATCAAATCGAACTGGGCGGTACCATCGAGGAGTCGGCGAAAAACGAGAACGCGATCAAGGCGGTGGTGCCGCTGATGATCGTCGGCGTGATCACGTTGCTGATGATGCAACTGCAAAGCATGCGCCGCACGTTCATGGTGCTGCTCACCGCGCCGCTCGGCCTGATCGGCGTTGCCATTGCGCTGCTGGTTTTCGCCAAGCCATTCGGCTTCGTCGCCAACCTCGGCGTCATCGCCCTCATGGGCATGATCTTGCGCAACTCGGTGATCCTGGTCGACCAGATCGATCAGGACGAGCGAGCGGGCAAGAGCACTTGGGAGGCCATCATCGGTTCGGCCGTGCGCCGCTTCCGGCCGATCATGCTAACGGCCGCAGCGGCCGTGCTGGCGATGGTCCCGCTTTCGCGCCAGATCTTCTGGGGGCCGATGGCCGTGGCCATCATGGGCGGCCTGATCGTCGCCACGGTGCTGACGCTGCTCTTCCTGCCGGCGCTTTATGCCGCCTGGTACCGGGTGCAGGAGCCGATGCCCGGTGGGACGGGGGCGTAGAATTGAAACTTACCGACTTGGCTATATATAAGGGCATGCTAATATTCGCCCCTTTTATTCGAAGCACTCATGCAACAACTGACTGCCGCCCAACTGAAGGAATGGCTCGACGATCCCGCCCGCGCGAAGCCGGCGCTGATCGACGTGCGCGAACCGTGGGAGTTCGACGTTTGTCGCATCAATGGCGCCAAGCCCGTGCCGATGCGCGCGATTCCCGCCCGTTTCATCGAACTCAAGCGCGACGCCGAGACGGTGGTGATCTGTCACCACGGCGCGCGCAGCTACCAGGTTTGCATGTTCCTCGAACATCAGGGATTTACTCGCCTGTTCAACCTGCACGGCGGCATGGCGGCCTGGTCACGGGACGTGGATCCGACCACGCCGACCTACTGAATACTTATCGGAGTCAGCAATGAAGAAGACGATTTCCCTGCTCGTATCCGGATTGGGCTTGATTGCCGTCGCAGCGACGGCGAACGCGGCCGACCTGATGTCGGTTTACCGCGATGCAGCCGGCTACGACGCCCAGTTCGCCGCGGCGCGGGCGAGCCTCGACGCCGGCCGCGAGAAACTGCCGCAAGGCCGCTCGGGCCTGCTGCCGGTCATCGGCGTCGGCGTCAACACCACGTGGAACGACACCGAATACACGGTGCATTCCAGCCCACCCTTCACCGACAAGGCCAAGTACAACAGCAACGGCTGGACGGCGAGCCTGACGCAGCCGCTGTTCCGCTGGCAGAACTGGGCCGCCTACAAGCAGGGCGAGCTGGCGGTCGCGATTGCCGAGGCGCAATTCGCCGCCGCGCAGCAAGATCTGATCGTGCGCTCGGCGCAGGCCTATTTCGACGTGCTGCTGGCGCAGGAGACAGCGGCCACCGCCGTCGCGCAGAAGGAAGCCATCACGCAACAACTGGAATCGGCCAAGCGCAATTTCGAAGTCGGCACGTCGACGAT
>PMIH01000212.1:4295-9832 GCA_003158255.1 Rhodocyclaceae bacterium | reverse complement strand
AGCCTGCGCCGGCTGTCGGAAGTCTGGCTGGCCATGCCGACGCTGGCGGAACTGAAAGACGAAATTCCCGATATCGCCAGCCATCTGCTGACGCAACTGGTCGAAAGCGGCGAGACGCCGCTGCGGCGTTTCACCACGAGCGCCCTCAACAGCCTGCGCCAACATGCCTGGCCCGGCGGCTACAGCGAGTTGAAGAGTGCGATCCGCTCGCTGGCGCTGGCCTCCCTGGAAGAGGAGATCGACACCGACGAAATTGCCCGCGTGCTCTTTCCGGACGTCGGTGCGACGCCGATCGCCGCCTTCGCCGGCCTGCCGCCGGAGGCAATGGACATGCCGCTGCGCGAAGCGCGCGAATTGTTCGAGCGCATGTATTTCGAGCATCAGTTGAGCGTCGATGGCGGCAACATGACGCGCTTGGCCGAAAGAACCGGACTGGAACGGACGCACCTCTACCGCAAGCTGAAAGATCTCGGTCTGCGCGGCGGCAAGGTGGAGGAATAGGCCAACACGGATCGCGATCCCCGGCGTACCGCCACGCCTGACTTTCAGTTCGGGGCGCCATGCGATAATCGACCAAATTCAACCGGATTCACCATCATGGCCCGTCCCGAGAACGACACCTTCCTGCGCGCGCTGCTGCGCCAGCCGACCGAATACACGCCGATCTGGCTGATGCGTCAGGCGGGCCGCTACCTGCCCGAGTATTGCGAAACGCGCAAACGGGCCGGCAGTTTCCTGCAGTTGTGCAAGTCGCCGGCGCTGGCCTGCGAAGTGACGCTGCAACCGCTCGCCCGCTACAACCTCGACGCCGCGATCCTGTTTTCCGACATCCTGACTGTGCCCGATGCCATGGGCCTCGGCCTCTACTTCGCCGACGGCGAAGGCCCGAAGTTCGAGCGACCCTTGCGCGAGGAATGGGAGATCCGCGACCTGCAAGCACCCGATCCCAACGTCCATCTGCGTTACGTGATGGATGCAGTGGCCGAGATCCGGCGCGCGCTCAACAACACCGTGCCGCTGATCGGCTTTTCCGGCAGCCCGTTCACCCTCGCCTGCTACATGGTCGAAGGCGGCGGTTCCGAGGACTACCGCACGATCAAGACCATGCTGTACAGCCGTCCCGACCTGCTGCACCGCATCCTCGAGGTTACGACCGTCGCGGTGACCGATTACCTCAACGCCCAGATCGAATCGGGCGCCCAGGCGGCCATGATCTTCGACACCTGGGGCGGCATGCTGCCGGCCTGGGCCTACAAGGAATTCTCCCTTGCCTACATGGAACGCATCGTCGCCGGCCTGAAGAAGGTGCATAACGGCGAGCGCGTGCCGTCCATCGTCTTCACCAAGGGCGGCGGCCAGTGGCTCGAATCGATTGCCGCCATCGGTGTCGATGCGGTTGGCCTCGACTGGACGACCGACATCGGCGCGGCACGCAAACGCGTGGGCGATCGTGTTGCNNCTTGGTCATGGCATCTCCCAATTCGTCCAGCCCGAGAGCGTTACCACGCTGGTCGATGCGGTGCGCCAGTACAGCCGCGGCTTTCACGGCGTCGCCGCTGCTTAGGCGCGCGCCACCGGCATCGCGGCGCCACCAAGGTGCTGTTGCCGGCAGCATGCGGCGCCCCGGGCAAGCCGCCCGGTAACGCAGGCGTAGCAAGGCTTGCCGGGAGGGGTTGACAATCGACTTATTCACAATCGCTCGCGGTCNNGTCATTTAGCTTTTGAAGGCATTCCTTGTTCACAAACTTATCCACAGATTTTGTGAGTAACAAATTTCCCCTGTTACGCCAATGAATTAGCTTAATAAGCGGAAGTTGAGTCGAACAATGCTGACCAAGCCCTTGATCGCCTATGCCGATCGCTAGAGTTGCCCTTGATGTACCGCTGCCGCGGCTGTTCGACTACCGGGCCGACGATGCTTCGGGTGCCGATGTCGGCCTGCGCGTCCGGGTGCCATTCGGCAGTGGCAGCAAGTTCGGCCTGGTGGTCGGTATTGCTGAAACCAGCGATCAGCCGCAGGAAAAGCTGAAGGCTGTCGAAGCGATCCTGCGCGATATGCCGGCCCTGCCACCGGATTGGCTGGCCTTGTGCGAGTTTTGTAGCCGCTATTACCAGCATCCGCTCGGCCAGGTCATGGCCTTCGCCATGCCGCCCATGCTGCGGCGAGGCAAGCTGCCGAAGAGCCGGGGCAAGGGGCAAGGGGCAAGGGACAAGGGAGGGCGTGAAGTCGTACGGCCGACCATGCTGCCAGAGCAGCAGGCTGCGGTGGCAGCGATTACTTCGGCGCGTGGCTTCGAGACTTTCCTGCTGCACGGTGTCACCGGCAGCGGCAAAACNNATGTCGTCTCCGCGCATAGCGGCGTGGCCGACGCGGCGCGCGCGCGCGGCTTCCTCGATGCGCTCGAAGGCCGTGCCGACATCGTTCTCGGCACGCGTCTCTCGATGTTCATGCCGCTGCCTCGTCTTGGCTTGATCGTGGTGGACGAGGAACACGACACCTCCTTCAAGCAGCAGGAAGGCTTGCGCTACTCGGCACGCGACATGGCGGTGTTCCGGGCCAAGCAGCTCGATATTCCGATCGTGCTCGGATCGGCGACGCCATCGCTGGAAACCTTTCACCACGGCCAGGGTGGCCGCTATCGCCTGCTCGAACTTTCCCGTCGGGCCGTGGCCGAAGCACCGCCCGAGGTACGCACCGTCGATACCCGCAAGGAGAAATTGCAGGACGGCATGAGCGCCGCCCTCATCGCCGCATTGGCCGAACGGCTGGCGCGCGGCGAGCAGAGCCTGGTCTTCCTCAACCGGCGCGGCTACGCGCCCGTGCTTGCCTGCCCGGCCTGCGGCTGGGTGTCGCGCTGCCGCCGCTGCGCCGCCAACCTCGTCCTCCATCTGGCCGACAAGCGGCTGCGCTGCCACCATTGCGGCCTGGAAGAGGCGATTCCGCGCGCCTGTCCCGACTGCGGCAACCAGGACATCCATCCGTTTGGCAGAGGCACGCAGCGGCTGGAGGCGGCGCTGAGTGAGCGCTTTGCCGCGGCGCGCATCCTGCGCATCGACCGCGACTCGGCCAGCACGCCGAAGAAGTGGCAGGCGCTGCTGGCGACGATCCATGCCGGCGAAGCCGACATCCTGATCGGCACGCAAATGATGGCCAAGGGCCACGACTTTCCGTTGCTCACGCTGGTCGGCGTTGTCGGCGCCGATGCCGCACTGTTCGCCGCCGATTTTCGCGCGCCTGAGCGGCTGTTCTCGCAATTGATGCAGGTGGGCGGCCGCAGCGGCCGTCACGACCTGCCGGGCGAAGTGTTGATCCAGACCGAGCATCCCGGCCACCCGCTCTACCGCGCGCTGATCGGCCACGACTACCCATCCTTCGCCCGCACGCAACTCGACGAGCGGCGGTCCGCCGGCTTCCCGCCCTTTTCCTTCCAAGCTTTGCTGCGGGCCGAAGCGAGGGAAATGGGCCAGTCGATCAGCTTCCTTGCCGCCGCCCGTGCAGTGGCCCTGGCGCTGGCCGGAGACGCGATCAGCCTTTACGATCCGGTGCCCATGCGGATGGCGCGCCTCAAGAATCTGGAGCGGGCGCAGTTGCTGGTCGAGTCGTCAAGCCGGCCGGCGCTCCAGAATTTCCTGACTGCGTGGATGGAACAGCTGCATTCGCTCAAGGTGCCGCGCGATCTGCGTTGGCATCTGGACGTCGATCCGCTGGAGTTCTGAGTTTTGGCCGGCGCTGCTACACTTGCGCATCAACCCCGGGGAGTCGAACATGCCTTACGTGGCCCGCGATGCAGACGGCCGGATCGTGGCGGTGGCCGTCCAGGCGACCGCTACCGTCGCTGAAGTCATCGATGCCGGCTCGCCGGAACTCCAGGCGTACCTGGCCCAGATCGCCCCGGAGACAGTGGGCGACATCGCCCGCACCGACAGCGGCCTGATCCGCGTCGTCGAGGATCTGATCGAGACGCTGATGGACAAGAACGTGCTCCGTTTTACCGACCTGCCGGCGGCGGCACAGCACAAGCTGATGCAGCGTCGTTCCCTGCGCAAATCCATGAACTCACTGAGCCTCCTGGGGGGCGCCGACAATCCGGCGCCGCCGTTGATCAAGCTCTAGTGTTGCGGCCCCCGAGCACGAACCAGCCGTACGCCGCCGCCTGCATGACCACCAGGGCGCCGAACGCCCAGCGGTAGGCTTCTGCTGTCGGCATGCCCCCGGTGGTGAGCTGATTCACCAAGGCGCCGATACCCCACTGGATGCCGAAGGCGCCGACGAAGGCGCCAAGGTTGAGCGCAGTGTTGACGCGGCCTGACAACTCGCGCGGAAAGTGGCTGCAGAGCAGTGCGTACGAGAGGTTGCCGACGGAAAAGACCAGGCCGAGCACAAACCAGAGCACGTAGCTGGGGCCGACGCCGACCAGGATCAGCAGCATTACCGTCACGCCGAGGCCCATGCCGAACATGAGGATGCGCTCCGGCTCGATGCCCATACGCTTGAGTCGGACGACGAAGGCGGCGATCGACAGAAAGCCGATCAGCATGGCACTGCTGGTCAGCAGCAAGTGGATTGCGGCGGTGTCGCGTGAGTGGCCGTCAACGTGCATCAGCCAGGGCACCGCCCAGAGGCCTTGGAGCGCCATGAAACCGCCGACGACGGCGGCGGTTTGCGGCGCGAAGCGCCAGAATATGCGGCTTTTCAGGATGCCACCCAGCGCTGCCAGTTGTTCGGCCAGTGTTTCGCGGTGGCTGCCAGACGGCTTCTCGGGCGTCGAGAAAATGAGGCCGGCCACCGCCAGTACGAGCATCGCGATGGCGGCGAAGATGCCACGCCAGCCCAGCGCCGGCAGCGCCCAGCCGAGTGGCGTGGTGGCGGTCAGGGCACCCAGGCCGCCCGCGGCCATGACCGCGGCGTTGAGCGAAGCCTGGCGCTCGGCCGGGAACCACAGGGAGAACGCCTTGAAGCTTGCCATCAGGCAGGCCGAGACGCCGAGGCCGATCAGCGCGCGACCGCCCGCCAGGGCCAACAAGCTCTCGCTGGTGGCGAATATGGCACAGCCGAGTGCCGCGATGACAAGCAGGCTCGCCTCGACCTTGCGCGGACCGTAGCGGTCGAGCAGCAGCCCGAGCGGCAGTTGGAAGGCGCCGAATGCCAGCAGGTAGGCGGAGGTCAGGAGGCCAAGGTCGCCAGCGGAAAGCGCCAGGTCGCGCGTCAGTTCCGGCGCGATGACGGCGTTGACGTTGCGCAGCAGGTAGGAAAGGAAATAGCCGACCGCAAAGGGTGCGAAGACGCGCAGCCAGGGATTCATGGCCACAACCGCGCGGCACCGCGCACGCCGGAAGAATCGCCATGGCGGTTCTTCACGAGCCTAGTGACGACGTGGTCGGAGAATACGTGCCGGCCCCAAAGTTTCGGCACGTTCGCGTACAGGCGGTCGACGTTTGACAGCCCGCCGCCGAGCACGATGACATTCGGGTCGAGGATGTTGATCACTTGCGCCAGACCCTTGGCCAGCCGCTGCTCGTAGCGTGCGAGCGTCGCC
>PMIH01000212.1:0-4266 GCA_003158255.1 Rhodocyclaceae bacterium | reverse complement strand
CCGCCGCCGACGCCCGTGCCGAGAATGACGCCGAACACGACTTCGGCGCCTGCCGCCGCGCCATCCGTCGCTTCCGAAAGCGCAAAGCAATTGGCGTCGTTTTCGATGCGCACTTCGCGTTGCAATGCCACTTCCAGATCGCGACGCAGCGGCTGGCCGATCAGCCACGTCGAATTGGCATTCTTGATCAGGCCGGTGACGCGCGATTCGGCGCCGGGAATGCCGATGCCGACGCTGCCCTGCCGGCCAAGCTCTGCTTCCGCGGCGCTGACCAGACCGGCGATGGCGTCAAGCGTGCCGGGATAGTCGCCGCGTGGCGTCGCTACGCGCCGGCGTAGCTGTTCGGCACCGCTGCGATCGAGCGCGATGATCTCGATCTTGGTGCCGCCGAGGTCGATGCCGAGCCTGAAGTCCATGGCTGCAATTCTGGCATGGCATGCCCAAGTCTGCGAAAATCCCCGCCATGGCTTCCGAAAACATCATCGAGATCGAAGATCTCCACTTCGCTTACGGCGACAATCCGGTGCTGCGCGGCATCAACCTGCGCGTGCCGCGCGGCAAAGTCGTGGCGATCCTCGGCGTTTCCGGTGCCGGCAAGAGCACGATCCTCAAGCTGATCGGCGGCCAGTTGCGGCCGCAGCGCGGCAAGGTGACGGTCGACGGCAAGGTGATCAATGAGCTCGACAACGACGGCATCTACGAATTGCGTCGCGAGATGGGCATGATGTTCCAGGCTGGCGGCTTGTTTTCCGACCTCTCGGTCTACGACAACATCGCCTTCCCGATGCGCGAACTGACCGATCTGCCGGAAGACCTGATCTACCGCCTGGTGCTGATGAAGCTCAATGCCGTGGGTCTGCGCGGCGCCAGCCGGCTGATGCCGAACGAGCTTTCAGGCGGCATGGCCCGCCGCGTCGCCCTCGCGCGGGCGATCGGCCTCGACCCGACGCTGACCATGTACGACGAACCGTTCGCCGGCCTCGACCCGATCTCGCTCAACCTGATCGCCCATTTGATCCGCACGCTCAATGACACGCTCGGCGTCACCTCCATCGTCGTCACCTACGACGTGACGGAATCGCTGAAGGTGGCGGACTATGCCTACTTCATCCATAACGGCGTCGTCGTGGCCGAAGGTACGGCAAAGGAAATGCGGGAATCGCGCGACGCCTTCGTCGATCAGTTCGTGCATGCGCGGCCTAATGGCCCGGTGGCCTTCCAGCATCCCGCCGAGCCCCTGCGCGAGTCGCTGCGCCTGTAGCTACTTGCCGAACAGGCCTTTCAGCACTTCCTCGCGGGCCCGCTGTTTCAGTTCCTGCTTGAGTTCCTCTTTCTTCTCGTCGACCTTCGCCTTCCGCGCGCATTCGGCGACAGCGGCGAGAATTTAGAATGCAATAGCAGCTAACTTTAATACCTTCATGGCTATGAACTTTAGATATGAAAGTTTGTTAGAGTTCCCAGCCTAGCAGAAACCTGATAGGAGGAAAGACCATGAGTGGATTCGTGCAAGAGTTCAAGGAGTTCGCCGTCAAAGGCAACGTGATGGATCTGGCGGTCGGCGTCATCATCGGTGGTGCCTTCGGCAAGATCGTCGATTCCATTGTCGGCGACCTCATCATGCCGGTCGTCGGACGCATCTTCGGCGGTCTCGACTTCAACAACTATTTCCTCGCCCTCAAGGAAGTGCCCCCAGGCGTTGCCATGACGCTGGCGGAAGTGAAGAAGGCCGGCGTGCCTGTGTTCGCTTATGGCAGCTTCATTACCATCCTGATCAACTTCCTCATTCTGGCTTTCATCATCTTCATCATGATCAAGCAGATGAACCGCCTGAAGCGAGAAGAACCCGCCGCGCCGGCCGCGCCGCCGCCGACGCCGGAAGACATCGTGCTGCTGCGCGAAATCCGCGATTCGCTGAAGAAGTAATTTGCCCTACACGCCATCGGCGACGAACGGATTGCTGCTCCGTTCCTCGCCGAAGGTCGACATCGGTCCGTGGCCCGGGATGAACTCCACGTCATCGCCCAGCGGCCACAAGCCGGCCCTGATCGAACGGATCAAGTCGCCGTGATTGCCGCCCGGAAAATCGGTGCGGCCGATCGAGCCGGCGAACAGCACGTCGCCGACCAGCGCCAGCTTGGACGGGCGATGGAAGAACACCACATGGCCAGGCGTGTGCCCCGGCGTGTGAATCACCTCCAGCACCACATTGCCGAACGTCACCGTGTCGCCCCCTTCCAGCCAGCGATCGGGCGTGAATGGCGCGACCCTGCCGGGGAAACCGAACATCCGCGCCTGATCGGTCAATTGCCGGATCCAGTAGTCGTCGCCGCGCTGCGGCCCCTCGATCGGAATCGACAGCCGTGCGGCCATTTCCGCCGCGCCGCCGGCATGGTCGATGTGGCCATGCGTGAGCAGGACCTTGACGATGGTGACGCCGCGGCGCGCAGCCGCGGCAACGATGTCATCGATGTCGCCGCCGGGATCGACCACGGCAGCCTGCTTCGTTTCCTCGCACCAGATCAGCGAGCAGTTCTGGGCGAAGGCGGTAACGGGGATGATTTGATAGTCCATGCGGCGGATTCTACAGACCCTCACAGACCCCTGGCCCAGGCCGGCCGCAGCCGCGCGTGGTTGGGGTCGGCGATGGCGCTGCGCAGTTGATCGACCAGGCGGTCCTTGTCGGCGCCTAGCGTGCCCTTCATCACCAGCCAGTTGGAGGCGTGGTCGCTGCGGAACACGGTGCGCTTCAATTCGAGGCGCGCGAGGAAGCGTTCCATCTCCTGCATCAGGTCGAGAATCGACAGCGGTTCCCAGCCGGGAAACGACGCGCGGAATCGACCTTCTCCCTTCGGAAAACTGACCACCAGCGTCGCCAGGTATTCCGGCTGCGCGGCGTTGATGAGATCGGCCGAATGGTCGGCGTGTTGTTTCGACAACGCCCGGCCGCCGAGGCCGTTGAGGATCATCACCGAGCGCGTGATGCCCGCTTCGCCGAGCTTGTCGAGCGCTGCCAGCGTCGAAGCCTGCGTCTCGCCCTTATTGACGCGGGCCAGCACTTCGTCATCGCCCGATTCGGCGCCGACATAGACCATCGTCAGCCCGGCGTCCGCCAGTCGGCGTACCACGACGGCTGACTTTCGCGCCAGGTTGCGTGGCAGGCAGTACGCCGAGATGCGGCGCACGCCAGGCAGGTGCTTGCGGATCGCCTCCAGTACCGCCAGCAACCGGCGCTCGGGCAGCATCAGCGCGTCGCCGTCGGCGAGGAACACGCGCTTGACGCCCGCCCCGTACAGCTCGCCGCAGCGGCGGATGCTCTCCTGCGTCTCGGCCTCGTCGCGGGCGCGAAACTTCTTCTGCGGCGCGGTGTACATCTCGCAAAAGGTGCAACGGTTCCACGAGCAGCCGTCGGTCAGCGGAATGATCAGCGATTCCGCTTCACTGGGCGGGCGGAACACCGGTTCGACGTAGCGGATTGGGGAGTTGGAATCCATGTTGTGCAGTTTGCCTGAAGATTGACCGTTATGAGGTCGTGGTTGTGACATCCCATGGTCATGTGGCACAGTGCCGTCAACACCACAACAGGAGTTCGACATGGCAACAGTAACCCTCGGCGGCAACCCGATCGAAGTCGCCGGCAAATTTCCCAAGGCAGGTGACCGCGCCCCGGATTTTTCACTGGTCGCGGCCGATCTCAGCGATACGACGCTGAAGACCTACGCCGGCAAGCGCAAGCTGCTCAACATCGTGCCCAGCCTCGATACCGCCATTTGCGCGACCTCCACCCGCCGCTTCAACGAAGAGGCCAGCAAGCTGACCAACACCGTGGTGCTGGTGGTTTCGGCCGATCTGCCTTTCGCCGCCGGGCGATTCTGTAGCATCGAAGGGCTGAAGAACGTCGTCCATCTCTCGACCATGCGCGGGCGCGAGTTCATGAAGAATTACGGCGTCGAGATCACCAGCGGCCCGCTGGCCGGCGTGACGGCGCGCGCGGTGGTCGTGCTCGACGAAAACGACAAGGTCGTCTATGCGCAGCTGGTCAGTGAAATCAAGACGGAACCGGATTACGCTGCCGCGCTCAAGGCGCTGGCGTAGGACCGCTGCCAGCCAGAATTCAGGCCGGCATCACTTCGTCGATGCCGAACTTGGCGGTGCCGAGTTCGGTCTTCACCAGCAGCGGAAAGCGAGTGCCCGGGTATTCGCCGCCTTGGGCGATGTTGTAGCCGATGACGATGCCTCGCACCCTACCGATCTTGACCTGCCGGCCAA
>PMIH01000160.1 GCA_003158255.1 Rhodocyclaceae bacterium | reverse complement strand
GCGGTGGGCAGGATGTTCGGCTTGACGTTGCGCCGGCTGTCGCGAATAATTCTCAATATCGTTTAGCGCGGCAAACTCCATGCACGAGCTTGAAGACTTGAAGGACGCCGGCCTGAAGGTGACACTGCCCAGGATCAAGGTGCTGGAAGTGTTTCGTAGCGCCAAGACCCGGCATCTGAGCGCGGAGGAGGTTTACCATCGCCTCGCGGCGCAGCAGGCGGACATCGGGCTGGCGACGGTGTATCGCGTGCTGACGCAACTGGAAGAAGCCAGCATGCTCGCGCGCAACACTTTCAACGCCGGCAAGGCCGTGTACGAGCTCAATGAAGGCAAACACCACGACCACCTGATCTGCCTCGACTGTGGGCGCACCGAAGAATTCAACGATCCCACCATAGAAAAGCGGCAGAAGGTCGTCGCCGAATCCTTCGGCTACGCACTGCGCGATCACCAGTTGGCGCTCTACGGGTACTGCCCGGATTGCGCCGCCAAGCGCGCAAAAGGCTGATACAGCGAGCATCGGCAGGTCTTTTCCCTTTCAGTAATCTCGGTTGGCATTCCCCTGATTCCCGGCGTCGGTACGCCCGTGCGTTGAAATGCTTGACAACGCAAATGCGAATCATTATCGTTCGCATCATCAAATGGAGGTGCCATGAAACGTACTGTCAAGCTCGCGATTGCCCTCGTGGCGTTCGGTTTTTCGATCCCGGGATTCGCCGCCGATCAGGACGTCAGCCTGGTGATCAGGAACAACCGGTTCGAACCGCAGGAAGTTCGGGTGCCGGCCGGCCAGAAGATCAGGTTGCTGGTGAAAAATCTGGATGCGGCGGCCGAGGAATTTGAGAGCCACGAACTGAATCGCGAAAAGGTCATCGCCGCCGGGGCGACGGCCACGATCTACATTGGTCCGCTGAGCCCGGGGCGCTATCCGTTTTTCGGCGAGTTCCACGAGAGCACCGCGCGTGGCGCGGTAGTTGCGGAGTAGATGATGCTCGGCGCAACGATCATTGTTTTCCGCGAGGTTCTTGAGGCCGCCTTGATCATCGGCATCGTCGCGGCGGCGACCCGCGGCCGGTCCGGGCGTAATCGCTGGGTGCTTGCCGGCGTCGGCGCCGGTGTGGTTGGTTCATTGCTCGTCGCCTCGCTGACCGGCGAACTCGCCAGCTTCGCCGACGGCGTCGGACAGGAACTCTTCAGCGCCGGCGTGCTCGGGCTGGCGGTGCTGATGCTGGCCTGGCACAACATCTGGATGAGCCGCCACGCCCGCGGGCTGGCGCGCGACGCGAAGCAGTTGGGCGCCGACGTCGCCAGCGGCAGGCGGGACATGTCAGCCATGGCCCTGGTGGTGACACTCGCCGTCGTCCGCGAAGGATCGGAGACGGCGCTGTTCATGTACAGCCTGATGATCGGCGGCGACAACTCGAGAGTCGCCATATTCCTCGGTGGCGCCCTGGGGCTCGCTCTCGGCGCGGCGGCTGGATTCGGCCTGTACGCCGGCTTCCTGCGGATTCCCGCCAAATGGTTCTTCTCCGCCACCAGCGGGCTGATCCTGCTGCTGGCCGCGGCCATGGCGAGCCAGTTCGCCCGCGTGCTGATCCAGGCGGACCTGTTGCCCAGCCTGGCCAGCCCATTGTGGGATACGTCCTGGCTGCTGACCAACAACGCGCCGCTCGGCGTGCTGCTGCACGTCTTGATGGGCTATGAGGCAACGCCCGCCGGCATGCAGGTGGTCTTTTACGCGACGGCGCTGTTCTTGATTGCCGCCGGCATGCGCCACGCCAAGACGCTTCAATCACCTTCGTCCTGAAAGGAAAGTCCCTTGAAAACAAATGCGCTGCTGTTGGCCGCAGGATCCCTCCTGGCCTCAACCTGTGCGCTCGCCGAACCCGCCGACTACGTTGCTCAGCCTGCGGTCGAATATGGCGAACGCGAGATCGACTTCAAGTTCGGCACCGCCAGCAAGGGCGCCGATCCGCGCGCGTCGGCCGCCAGCATTGGCTTCGGCTACGGTGCCACGGAGTGGTGGTTCACCGAGTTCTACATCAAGTACAAACGCGAGAACGGCGCAGGCACGAACTTCGATGCCATCGAATGGGAGAACAAGTTCCAGCTCACGGAAACCGGCAAGTATCCGGTTGATGTCGGCCTGCTGCTCGAAATCGAACGTCCGCAGGACCGTGCCGAAGGATGGGAGGTGAAGTGGGGGCCGCTGTTCCAGACCGAATTCGGCAAGGTCCAGTTGAACTTCAATCCGCTCCTGCAGCGCAACTATCGCAGCGAGGGTTTCGCCCAAACCGAATTCAAGTACGAGTGGCAGGCCAAGTATCGCTGGCAAAGGGAACTGGAGTGGGGGTTGCAAGGCTTCGGCGAGACCGGGAAATGGAACGACTGGGCGCCGCGCGAAGAACAGAACCACCGCATGGGCCCGGCCATCTTCGGCAAGCTTGCGCAGGGTGGCCGCCGAGCCATCGAGTACAACGCGGCCTGGTTGTTCGGCGCCTCGCAAGCCGCACCCGACCACACCTTTCGCCTTCAGGTCGAATTGGAGTACTAAGTCTCGAAGAGTGCGATTGGCGCCCAGATCTCGATCTGAAAGTCAGTCGTTGCGGTACGCCGAATCAGGAACGGAACTTGAGGACAATTTGTCCCTAGGGGGTGTCGAGCGACCAATATCCGATATCCTTCGGGCTCCCCTTCAGCACGGATTGTCCATGGTCAAGTCCCTTGCCCCTGATTCCGGCAACAAGTACGAAATCGGCATTGCTGAAATCGATGCCCAGCATCGAGAGTTGTTTGCGATCCTTGCCAGGCTGGAGGAGCATTCCGGAGAACGATATACCTATGACGCGGCGCGGAATGCGCTCAGCAAGTTAACCGAGTACGCGAATGTTCACTTCGCAATCGAGGAAAGCCTGATGCGTATGCACGGCTACCCGGATCTTCTGGCGCATATCGACGAGCACCAGCGGCTCCGCAAACAGCTCGCCGACTTTCAGCAGCGGCTACTCGACGCCGACATTGCGACGCAGCTGCACAAGTTCATCGAGTCCTGGTTGGCAAACCATATCGATATCACTGACCGCAAGTACGTTCCCCACCTCCTGGCGTCGAAGATCGACCCTACGGCGAAGTAGGGCCAATCGGCGATTCGTTGGGGCTACTGCACTTCCGCCGCGTAGTCGGCCAGCGATTGGATGTGTGCGGTCAGACCGCGCCGGCCAAGGCGTCGAGTATGGCGCCCATCTCGCTGACCATCGGTTGGGCAAGATTCAGGCGAGCGGAGCGTTGTGCCGGGGTATCCGGATAGTCGTGGGCGAGGGAGTTGCGGGCGGCGCGTATCTCCTCCCAGCGTTCCGCCGAAGGCAGTAGGCGCAGTTGTTCCAGGCGGTCCAGCACGTCGCGTAGCGCGCTGTCCTCGAACGGTTCGCGCAGGCTGCCGACGAGGATGGCGCGGAAGGCTTTCTGCCCGAGGGTGTCCTGAAGGCGGGAGAAGCGGAACGCAAACTGATCCAGTGTGGCGACCAATTCGTCTGCGGGAGCCTCCATCTGCTGCGTGGTGAGTGGCCAGACGATTCTACTGTTGGCATCGCGCAGGTAGTGCAGATGGCGACGGCATTCATCGATAGCAGCAGCGACGGACGGCCGTTCCTGTCCACTCACAGAACAACCCCCTCACGGCGGGCGATGGCGTGAATCGGCAGTTCGCCGTCCGGCGTCTTGACGACGAGGTCGATCTTCCGCTCACCGAGCCGGCGCGCAAGCCGGGCCAGCATGCGCAGGCGGCGCTTTTCAGCGTCCTCGGCGGTAAGGTCCGTTTCGACGTAGAGATCGATATCGCCGCCGCGCTTCTGATCGTCCAAGCGCGAACCGAACAAGCGCACCGGCGCGCCGAAAAGCTCGGCGGCGGTGTCGCGGATGATCGTGGCGGTGTCGCGGGTGATTCGCATGATGGCCGTAATGATACGGCCATCCGCCCGTTGCTGGCTACAGCACCTCCGCCGCCTTCCGGCCGAAGGTGGTTGCCGACTAAGCGGGTGGCAGCCCGGTCGCTTCGCGCGCCCGCTGTTTCGCCGCGACGTAATCGGCGTGGCCGACATGCAGCAGGTCGCCGATCTTGCGCATCAAGTGCAATTCGTGGGCATCGAGATGGCCGTCGGCCATCGCCACGCGCCACATGTTCTCGATGATCTGAATCTTCTGCGCCGCATCGCAGCGCTTGTTGATCAGCGACGTGAACTGGTAGTAGTCGTGCGCCTGATGGGCGGCCTGCTCGGCCAGCGCGAGGATCGCCTCGAACTCGGTGGTATCGAGATGGAACTGCCGCCGCATCACCTCGGCGACAGCGGCCCGCTCCTCATCCACGATGCGGTTGTCCATGCGCATCATTTCCAGCAACAGCGCCGCGGTAGCAACCTGCAACGCGTGCTCGCCGCCCGCGTCATCCGACCGCGTGCCGGCTTCGACGAACTGCGCGAAGAATTCCTTGATGCTGGCGATCATGTCGGATATCGACTCCTGTCCATCAGAGCGCGCATTGTAGTTCGCCGCCCAACGACCGCCAGCGACGACGCGCCCGGTACGAGCCGTACCACCACGGCTGACTTTCACGGAAGTGATGGAGTGCGGACATCAACCACTCGTGGAGTTGTCGGCCGATCACGTCGGTACAAGACGGTCAACGGACGCTCAGGTTCTTATGGTCGCCGACGACAGAGTGCCCATTGATGACCTAGCCCGAAACGACCGCAATGTGGCCCAGAGCCGCCCTTGGGGCACTGGGCTGGCCGACTGGAGTAGCCCACAACCTCAGTCGTCTTGCCCGAATGGTGCCTTTGGAGCGAGGCGATGCCAGACCTCACATGCTCAGGAACGCCCGGGCCACGAACACCGCCATCTGCTCCCGGGTGACGATCCCGTTGGGACTGAAGTTGCCACCCCCCGTCCCGGTAGTGATACCCAACTCGGCCAGCCGCTTGACATAGCCGCACATGCTCGAGGTGTAGGGTACATCGTGGAATGGATTGGTCGTGCCACAG
>PMIH01000004.1:634-2665 GCA_003158255.1 Rhodocyclaceae bacterium | reverse complement strand
AACGCCTGATGCAGCAGCGACTTCTTCAACTCGTCGAGGGCGGCGAGCTTGCGCTGGTAGAGGGAGGCGAGGCGTTGGGTTTCTTCCGCAACTGCGCTGATCTCAGCAACGATGATCCGTTGCCGGTCAAGCGGCGGCACATTGATCGGAAGATTCCCTAGGTCGGTGTTGCTCAAGTTTGGCATCACCGCTCCGCCCGCAATCTTTTCCAGTTCCTGCTTGCACGCTTCGGATCGCAGCAGCCTGACCAAATAGCGCGGATCGCAGCGACCAGATGGCTTGATGAAAAAACTGCCGGTTCCACACAGCCAGCCATCTTCAACATCGGTAACGAGTGCGCAGCGGCCCATTTCACCCCGGCGGCCGATCACAATGTCTCCAGCGCGCATGATGTAACTCGAAAGCCGTCGCGCGGTTTCTTCCGATACTGTCTTTTGAAAGTCCGGCTCAATACCGGAATTGGTGATGTGGGCTGGGTTGACCAGTGGTATTCCGCCTGCAATGTAGTCGCTCTTGTGCAACAACGAACCGAATGGCCCAGTGAAAACTCCCTCTGTCGCCTTTCCAAGCGTCGTTACGAACCAACCGCTTCCACGCTCAGTGAAAACCTTCCGCAGCGTGTTCTCGAAGAGAGCGCGGGCATTCTGGAGGTTCTGTTCGGCGTTGGCTTTGGCGGTGGCGATGCCGGCGAAGGCTTCGTCGAGGATGGCGACGATGCGGTGTTGTTCGGGGAACGGGGGAACTGGGATCGGATACGACTCGATAAACTCCTTTGCGACCCGTTTGTGACCGACCGCACCGCTCATGCGTTCAGCACCTTCGGTCCTGAATGACTCGCGCGAAAGGAAGTAGTAGAGCCAATCTTTGTCCAGCGATGACCCAGGCCGAAGAACGATGTATTCGCTTGATCCAAACCCGATGCCGTTGGTGAGGTCCGCAGCAATGCCGACTTTGCCGTTCTCGAAGCAAGGAGTGATCTTCGCTAGCAGCACATCCCCATCGGCAAAATAAGTGTAACTGCCGACGACTTCAGACAATGGCTTGGCCTGCGTCGGTACAACTATTTTCCGATCAATTCCGAGGTCTTCCATCGGAACGAACGACACCAAATCCGATTCGGAGATGCGTCGGCGAGCCTCTGACCTTGGTGGCTTGATTTCGCACGCTTCGACGAGCGTCCGCGTCGGCCACCCTGCCGTCACAGCAACGCCCTGATCTTCGCCAGCACCTCCGCGCCCTCGGCGTCGAGTGCGGCAATCTCGTCCATGATCGCTTGCGGGCTGCGGTGGACGACCGTTTCGCCGCCGTTGGGGTTCTTTACCGAGAGATCGAGGGTGGTCGGGTCGATGGTCGCCGCGTCGATGCTCCAGCTTTTCGGCGAGTCGGCGCAGGTCTTTTGCAGTTCGACGAACTCGGCGAGGTCGGCGTCGTTGAGCGGGTTGNNCCCTGGAAGGTGCCGCCGGGGCAGTCGAGGATGGTGTGGAGGTTGCAGCTTTCCAGCAAAAGTTTCCGAAGGCTCACCGAGGCGTTGTCTGTGTTGCTCAGGAAGGTGTTCTTGATCACCACGCCGGCGCGGCCGCCGGCCTTGAGGAACTTGATGAAGTGCTGGAGGAAAAGGAAGGCGGTTTCGCCCGTGCGGATGGGAAAGTTCTGCTGGACTTCCTTGCGCTCTTTGCCGCCGAAGGGCGGATTGGCGAGGATGACTTCGAAGCGCTGGCTGTCCTGAACGTTGTTCAAGTCCATCGCCAGCGTGTTGGCATGCGCGATGTTGGGCGTCTCGATGCCGTGCAGGATCATGTTCATGATCGCGATGACGTAGGCGAGGCTCTTCTTTTCGATGCCGTAGAAGGTGCTGGTTTGCAGCGTGCGAAAGTCAGCCGTCGTGAGACGCCGCCCATCCGCCGGCGAGCGGAGATAGTCGAAGGCTTCGCACAGGAAGCCGGCGCTGCCGACGGCGCCGTCGTAGATGCGCTCGTCTATTTTCGGCGCGACGACCTTGACCATGGCGCGAATCAGCGGGCGCGGCGTGTA
>PMIH01000004.1:0-619 GCA_003158255.1 Rhodocyclaceae bacterium | reverse complement strand
ATCTTGTATTCGATGGTGTTCGGGCCGCTGGCGCGCTGCTTGAAGCCGTGCAGATAGGGAAACAGTTTGCGGTCGACGAAGTCGCGCAGGTCGTCGCCGGTCTTGGCCTGGTTGTGATCGAGTTTGCCGGCGGCGTCTTTCGGCGCCGCCCAGCTTTCCCAGCGGTAGTCGGCATCGAGGATGAAGGAATACTTCTTCCCCTCCAGCCGGGCTTCGGTGGCCTTGTCCTGTTCGAGGCCGTCGAGGTATTTCAGGAACAGCAGCCAGGAAGTCTGCTCGGTGTAATCCAGTTCGGTGGTGCAGCCGGCCTCTTTCCAGAGGACATCGTCGATATTCTTGAAGGCTTGCTCGAACACGGTTCAGCGGCGTTCCGCCAAGGCTGACTTTTGCGCTGAGATGATTTGCGTTATGCCACCCGTGGCGAGATCGAGCAGGGCTTCCATTTCGGCGCGGCTGAATGGCGCGCCTTCGGCCGTGCCCTGAACTTCCACCAGGCCGCCGCTGCCGGTCATGACGACGTTCATGTCGGTCTCCGCGTTCGAGTCCTCGGAGTAGTCGAGGTCGAGCAGCGCGACGCCGTCGACGACGCCGACGGAGATCGCGGCGACGGAGTCGACGA
>PMIH01000085.1 GCA_003158255.1 Rhodocyclaceae bacterium | reverse complement strand
GGAATCCCCGCGGGAGTACGCCGAGCATGCTCGATCTCGGCGCCGGCAGTGGCTGCGTGGCGATCACGCTGGCGCTCGAACTTGGCGGCAAGGTCACCGCAGTGGATGTTTCGCCTGACGCACTGACCGTGGCGCGCGAGAACGCAGCGCGGCTGAACGCGAAGGTGACGTTCATCGAGAGCGACTGGTACTCGGCAGTCGATGGCAAGTTCGACCTCATCGTCGGCAACCCGCCCTACGTGGCGGAAGGCGATGTGCACCTGGGCGAGGGCGATCTGCGCTTCGAGCCGGCGCTGGCGCTGGCTTGCGGCGCCGATGGCTTGTCGGCCATCCGCCGCATCGTTGCCGAGGCGCCGCGCCATCTGCTTCCCGGCGGCTGGCTATTCCTGGAGCACGGCTACGATCAGGCCGAAGCCGTGCGGGCGCTGCTGGAGCAGGCCGGTTTTGGCCCCATCGAGCAGCACCGCGATCTGGCCGGCATCGTGCGCATTTCTGGCGGGGTATTGACACCGGGTAGTACCTGACTAAAATAGTCGGCAAATACCCCTAACCCTGACAGAGAGAAGAATCATGATCGCCATCAACGGCAAAGAGATTCAAACCGATGCGGAAGGCTACCTGGCCAATCTGGAAGACTGGTCCGAGGAAGTTGCCGAGGTCCTGTCGAAGCAGGACGACCTGGAACTGACCGATCGCCACTGGCAGCTGCTCAACTGGATTCGTAACTACTACCAGGAAAACCGCACCGCGCCGAACTTGCGCGTGATGACCAAAACCATTGGCGGCGATCTGGGCGAGGAATGGTCGGAGNNGAAGAAGTACCTGTTCGACCTCTTTCCCTACGGGCCGGCCAAGCAGGCCGCCCGCTATGCGGGCATGCCCAAGCCGACCGGCTGCGTCTGATTCTGCCTACGCCTGCTTCACCGTTCAGGCGGTGGGCGCCGTGCGGGCGAGAGATTCTTCGTTGATGGCCTGACCAGCGCGCTGGAAGAAGCGCGTGGCGTAGCTGGAAGCGGCGCAGATGCCCCAGAAGGCGAAAAACCCTATTGAATACGTTGCAATCGTTGATAAAGTAACCGGATACCCCAAAAGATATAGTTCTCTCGGGTCTACGAAGGTAAAGAACAAGATCTCGGCTATTCCGGCGACCAGAAACGATGGCCAGAGAATTAAGTACACAATCTTCATGATGGACTCCTTTGCAGGGGGTAAGTCTTGTTGTAACAGCCCCCACATCATAACTTGATCAATTTTGTCGTCAACGTGTCGCATTATGGCGACGCACCATTCCTCGTACGGGCTTTTCAGAGCCACTTGGCTGCCACGCAGGAACCAAGTGTTTCTTGCCACTACCGATCAGATCCACGCGCCCCATGCGCTTGAGGGCTTCACGTAGCAGGGGCCAGTTTTCGGCATCGTGGTAGCGGAGGAACGCCTTGTGCAGCTTTCTTTGCCGGCCGCCACGTGCCACTGGCACCGTTTCAGACGATGTTGAGACGCGCTTGAGCGGATTTCGTTCCGTGTGCCACATCGCCGTGGCGATCGCCAGCGGCGTCGGCAGGAAGGTCTGCACCTGGTCGAGCCGGAAGCCGTTGCGCTTGAGCCAGAGCGCGAGTTCGAGCATGTCCTCGTCGGTCGTGCCGGGATGCGCGGCGATGAAGTAGGGGATCAGGTACTGTTCCTTGCCGGCGGCTTTCGAGGCCGCGTCGAACATGCGCTTGAACTTCTCGTAGCTCTCCATGCCCGGCTTCATCATCTTCGACAGCGGCCCGGCCTCGGTGTGCTCGGGTGCGATCTTGAGGTAACCGCCGACGTGGTGCGTCACCAGTTCCTTCACGTACTCGGGCGAGCGTACGGCGAGGTCGTAACGCAGGCCGGAGCCGATCAGCACTTTCTTGACGCCGCGCAATTGCCGCGATTCCCGGTAGAGGTGAATCAAGGCCGAGTGGTCGGTGTTCAGGTTCTCGCAGATGCCCGGATAGACGCACGACAAGCGTCGGCATGCCGACTCGATCTTCGGGTCCTTGCAGGCCATGCGATACATGTTCGCGGTCGGTCCGCCGAGGTCGGAGATCACGCCGGTGAAGCCGGGCACCTTGTCGCGGATCTCCTCGATTTCATGAAGGATGGATTCCTCCGAGCGGCTCTGGATGATGCGGCCTTCGTGCTCGGTGATCGAACAGAAGGTGCAGCCGCCGAAACAGCCGCGCATGATATTGATCGAGAACCGGATCATCTCCCAGGCCGGAATCTTCGCGTTGCCGTAGGACGGATGCGGCGCGCGAGCGTAGGGCAGCGCGAAGACGTGATCCATCTCCGCGGTGGTGAGCGGGATCGGCGGCGGATTCAGCCACACGTCGCGATCGCCATGCGCCTGGACGATGCAGCGCGCGTTGCCGGGATTCGATTCGAGATGGAAGGCACGCGAGGCCTCGGCGTAGCGGATCGGGTCGTCCTTCACCGCCTCGTAGTCGGGCAGGCGAATGAAGGAATTCTCGCGTGTACCTGGCGTACCACCATGACTGACTTTCGCGTGGTCGCTCCAGTCCTCACCCGGCGTCCAGCCGCGCGGCACCATGAAGGCCGAGCCGCGCAAGTCGCGAATCTCTGCGATCTTCGTACCCTTCGCCAGACGATGTGCGAGTTCGACCAAGCCACGCTCCGCATTGCCGAACAGCAGCAGATCGGCCTTGCTGTCCGGCAGGATCGAACGCCGCACCTTGTCGGACCAGTAATCGTAGTGGGCGATACGACGCAGGCTCGCCTCGATGCCGCCGATCACCAGCGGCACGTCCGAAAATGCCTCGCGGCAGCGTTGCGCGTAGACGACAGTGGCGCGGTCGGGCCGCCGATCCGGTGCCGCGTCGGGCGTGTAAGCGTCGTCGGAGCGGATCTTGCGTTCGGACGTGTAGCGGTTGACCATCGAATCCATGTTGCCGGCGGTGACGCCGAAGAACAGGTTCGGGCGGCCCAAGCGGCGAAAGGCGTCGGCCGACTGCCAGTCCGGCTGCGCGATGACGCCGACGCGAAAGCCCTGCGCTTCGAGCAGCCGCCCGATCAGTGCCATGCCGAAGCTCGGATGGTCGATGTATGCATCGCCGGTAACGATGATGATGTCGCAGGAATCCCAGCCAAGCGCCTCCATCTCGGCGCGCGACATGGGCAGGAAGGGGGCGACGCCGAAACGTTGCGCCCAGTGCTTCCGGTAGGAAGTGAGAGGCTTCGCTGTCGTCACGCTGAAAAACTAGAGCCGGACCCGACTGATGCTCGGCACGTGGCGGGCGAGGAAGTCCATCTGGTCGGCGAGGATGTGGCGGTTGCAGAGGATCAAGTACTCGGCCTTGTTGGGCACGTACGGCGCGTACAGCAGTTCCATGCCGGCCTGCTCGGGCGTGCGGCCGCTCTTCAACTGGTTGCAGCCGCGGCAGGCAGTGACCACGTTCATCCACATGTCGCGGCCGCCCTGGACCACAGGCACGACGTGGTCGCGCGTGAGTCGTTGGCCGGGCAATTCCTCGCCGCAATAGGCGCAGACGTGCCGGTCGCGGTGGAACAGTTCGCGGTTAGAGAGCGGCGGCACCTTGCGCAGCGATTTGTTCGCCAGCGCCTTGCCCTTGATGGCGATGATGCTGTTGGTGGCGATTTCGGACCGCGTCCCCGTGTCGCGGTTGGTGCCGCCATGGAAAACAAAACAGTGCTCGCCGATGGCCCACGCAACGAGATCCTTAGCGTAATAAAAGCACGCATGCTGCCAACTCACCCAGCGGTGAGGCGCGCCGTGCTGGTCAAGCGTGAGAATCAGCGGATGTGCGCTCATACCTTAGAATTCCAAGTTGCGTCAATCTAGCAGAGCCTCGTTACTTTGCCTATCGTAACCTCGCCCCGCGGCGTCGTGCGGGCATTCGCCATCTCCTTGCTCCTTCATGTCTTCCTGCTCTGGCCGGCGCTATCGGCTTGGCGGGATGCGGTTCCTGCTGCGCCGCTGATGGCCAGCCTGCGGCCAATGACCGTGCCCGGCGCCCTTGCCACATCCGCGACGGTGTCAAAACCAGTCACAGCCGGAAAGTCGGAGAAGGCGGCGAAACAGACGCTCGCGCAACCCTTGGCGATCCCGGATGCTTCAGGTGAAATGCGCCCGGCGGCTCCATCTTCTTTGACCGAAACCATTCCTGCGCGTTCCAGCGAGGCACCAGTTTCGGCCGCAGCGGCGCAACCAACGATATCAGCCGCGCTGCCAACCAGCGACGGGATCGATGCCGACGGCCTGCGCAGTTACCGTTTGGCGCTGGCGCGGGAAGCGCGGCGCTTCAAACGTTACCCGTCGCAGGCGGTCGATGCCCAATGGAGCGGGACGGCGGAACTCCGGGTGACCGTGCAGGCGGACGGCGTGGCGATGGCAGCGGAACTTACCAAGTCCAGCGGCCACGCGGCACTGGACGATGCGGCGCTCGACATGCTGCGCCACGCGCTGCCGGTAACGCCCGTCCCGGTCGTGCTGCGGGGCCGGGCGTTCGCCGTCAATCTGCCAGTGATGTTCGAGCTACCGGACTGAGATTAGCCCAGCGAGGCTGACGGCGTGGTCGCCGCCGACTCTGCAACCGCATCCTCGAAAATGAGTTTGATCTTTTCGTCGGTGCCGTCATCGTTGACATCGATGGTGACCCGGCCGCCATGCAGCAAGCGGCCGAACAGCAGTTCGTCGGCCAGCGCGGAGCGAATCGAATCCTGGATCAGCCGCGCCATTGGCCGTGCGCCCATCAGCGGGTCGAAGCCCTTTTCAGCCAGCCAGGCGCGCAGGGTGTCGGTGAAGATCACCTCCACCTTCTTTTCGTGCAACTGACCTTCGAGTTGCATCAGGAACTTGTCGACCACACGCAGGATGACTTCGGTATCGAGCGCCTTGAAAGAGATGATGCCGTCGAGCCGGTTGCGGAACTCCGGCGTAAACGCGCGCTTGATGTCCGCCATCTCGTCGCCGGCTTCCTTGTTGCTGGTGAAGCCGATCGAGGCTTTCTGCAAGGCTTCGGCGCCCGCGTTGGTGGTCATGACGATGATCACGTTGCGGAAGTCGGCCTTGCGGCCGTTGTTGTCCGTCAGCGTGCCGTGGTCCATCACCTGGAGCAGAATGTTGTAGATGTCCGGATGTGCCTTCTCGATTTCGTCGAGCAGCAGTACGGCATGCGGCTTCTTGGTCACCGCCTCGGTGAGTTGGCCGCCCTGGTCGAAGCCGACATAGCCGGGAGGCGCGCCGATCAGCCGCGAAACCGCGTGACGCTCCTGGTACTCGGACATGTCGAAGCGGATCAGCTCGATGCCCATGCAGTAGGCGAGCTGGCGCGCTACTTCGGTCTTGCCGACGCCGGTTGGGCCGGAGAACAGGAAACTGCCGATCGGCTTCTGCGGGTTGCCGAGGCCGGAGCGCGACATCTTGATCGCCTTCGCCAGCGCCTCGATGGCCGGGTCCTGGCCGAACACCACGGCCTTGAGATCGCGTCCGATGTTCTTCAGCACCGAGCGGTCGTCCGCCGAAACGTGCTGCGGCGGGACGCGGGCGATCTTGGCAACGATCTCCTCGATCTCCTGCTTGCCGATGACCTTCTTCTGCTTCGATTTCGGCAGGATGCGCTGCGCTGCACCGGCCTCGTCAATGACGTCGATCGCCTTGTCGGGCAGATGGCGGTCGGTAATGTACTTGGCCGCCAGTTCCGCTGCGTTGGTGATTGCCGCTGCGGAATACTTGACGCCGTGGTGCTCCTCGAAACGGCTCTTGAGGCCGCGCAGGATGGATACGGTTTCGCCGACGCTCGGTTCATCGACGTCGATCTTCTGGAAACGACGCGACAGGGCATGGTCCTTCTCGAAGACGCCGCGGAACTCGTTGTAGGTGGTGGCGCCGATGCACTTCAATGCGCCGGAAGACAGCGCCGGCTTCAACAGATTCGAGGCGTCAAGAGTGCCGCCCGACGCGGCGCCGGCGCCGATCAGCGTGTGGATCTCGTCGATGAACAGGATCGCATCCGGGTTGTCGGCGAGCTGCTTCAATACGCCTTTCAGGCGCTGCTCGAAATCGCCGCGATACTTGGTGCCGGCGAGCAGGGCGCCCATGTCGAGCGCGTACACCGTCGCCTTGGCGAGGATGTCCGGAACGCGACCCTCGATGATGCGCTGGGCAAGTCCTTCGGCGATCGCGGTCTTGCCGACGCCGGCTTCGCCGACCAGCAGCGGGTTGTTCTTGCGGCGGCGGCACAAGGTCTGGATTACGCGCTCCAGTTCCTTCTCGCGACCGATCAACGGGTCGATCTTGCCGACCAGTGCCGCCTGATTCAGATTCTGCGTGAAATTCTCCAGGGCGCCTGCCTGCGGCTGGCCCTCGGCCTCTTGTTCCGGCGCCTCCTCGCCCTTGTGGGCGGGCTGCGGCGCCTTGGTGATGCCGTGGGAAATGAAGTTCACGACATCCAGCCGGGAAACGCCCTGCTGTTGCAGGAAGAAGACGGCATGCGAGTCCTTTTCGCCGAAGATCGCCACCAGAACGTTGGCACCGGTGACTTCCTTCTTCCCCGATGACTGCACGTGCAGGATGGCGCGCTGGATGACGCGCTGGAAGCCCAGGGTCGGCTGAGTGTCGATCTCATCGCTGCCGGCCACGGTGGGCGTGTGCTGGTCGATGAAGGTGGTCAACTCGCGCCGCAGTTCGTCGATGTTGGCGACACAGGCGCGCAGCACTTCAGCGGCAGAGGGGTTGTCGAGCAGCGTCAGAAGCAGGTGTTCGACGGTAATGAATTCGTGGCGCTTCTGCCGCGCCTCGACGAAGGCCATATGGAGGCTAACTTCCAGTTCCTGCGCAATCATCTAGGTTTCCTCCATCACACACGCCAGCGGATGCTGGTTCTGGCGCGCGAACGCGCCGACCTGCTCGACTTTCGTTGCTGCAACATCACGTGGAAAGATACCGCAAACACCCTTGCCTTCGCGATGCACCTTGAGCATGACCACTGTGGCCTGCTCACGGTTCATGCCAAAAAACTGCTGCAAGACGACGACAACGAAATCCATCGGTGTGAAATCGTCATTCAACAGCAAAACTTGGTAAAGAGGCGGCGGCTTGACCTTCGCCCGCTGTGGTTCGAGAACGGCGTTGGCTTCCCGCGCCGGCTTTTGTGTTGCCATAATTTCATTCTAATGCCAATCGCCGCGGCATCAACACCAGCATCAACAGGGTAATAGCGGTCATTTTCGCCCGGATGTTCTGTCCATCTTGTTGTCCCGCAACAAACAATCCTCTTGACGCTGTTCGGAGAAATGAGTAAAAAACAAAGCGTGTTTGGTTCAAGCCTCACCGCTTTGTTGTTTCAGGAATCGCCCCGCTGTCCTTCAGTATTCTGATTTACCGCATGGCTTCCTAGGCTGTAGAGAACTTGCAACGCAAACATGTTCCGGCATGTTTTGTTTGTCGGTGTGTTTTTCGTTTATGGGAAGAGGTTTATGGCAACTGGTACCGTCAAGTGGTTCAATGACTCCAAGGGTTATGGCTTTATTACTCCGGACGATGGCAGCGAGGATTTGTTCGCCCATTTCTCGGCGATTACCATGGCTGGTTTCAAAACACTGAAGGAAGGCGAGAAAGTTTCCTTCGATGTCGTGCAAGGCCCCAAAGGCAAGCAGGCGTCGAACATCCAGAAGGCCTAACCGGCCCACGGAATTAGAAAGCCTGCCAGGCTTTGCCTGGCAGGCTTTTTTTT
>PMIH01000035.1 GCA_003158255.1 Rhodocyclaceae bacterium | reverse complement strand
TCGCCAGACACCCCGTTGCGATGCACGCGGAAGTGGATGCTTAAGGTAGGTACGCCGTCAAATGCATGACTTTTACTATTACTTGATCCCCGTTGTTTTTGTGCTGATCGTTATTTCCCGATACTTGGGAAAGAAGAAGCGGCGGTACCTTGCTGCCAAGGAGGTTCTCGACGAGGCCATCAAGTCCGGCTTGACCGAGCCTCCCAGCCTGCACCCGGTCATCGATCTGGCTGCCTGTTGCGGATCGGGCGCCTGCGTCCGCGTCTGTCCCGAGAATGCGCTCGGAATCATCAATCACAAAGCGGTGCTGATCAATCCGGCACACTGCATCGGTCATGGCGCTTGCGCGCCCGCTTGCCCGGTAGGGGCCGTGAAGCTGGTGTTCGGTACCGAGCGGCGAGGCATCGATATTCCCGAGGTTCAGCCCAATTTCGAGACCAATGTTCCCGGCATCTTCATTGCCGGCGAATTGGGCGGTATGGGGCTGGTCCGCAAGGCCGCCGAACAGGGACGGCGAGCGATGGAGTCGATCGCCAAGAATCGCGGCCAAGGCAAGCAACTCGATGTCGTGATCGTGGGAGCTGGACCTGCCGGCCTGGCGGCGACGCTGGGCGCCATGGAAAAGAAGATGCGGTCCGTCACCCTGGAGCAGGAAGATTCCCTCGGGGGCACGGTGTATCACTACCCACGCAACAAGATAGTGATGACGCAGCCCGTTGTGTTGCCGATCGTTGGCAAGGCCAAGTTGGGCGAGATCGTCAAGGAGGATCTGCTGGCCTTCTGGCAGGACATCGTCGACCGCGTCGACATGAAGCTCAACTTCGACGAGCGGGTCGAAAAGGTAACAGCCACCGAAGGCGGTTACATCGTCAAATCAAGCCAGGCCGAGTATTTTACTCGCAACGTGCTATTGGCCATTGGCAGGCGCGGCTCGCCACGCAAGTTGGGTGTGCCCGGCGAGGAGTCGGCGAAAGTGGTTTATCGGTTAATAGACCCCGAGCAATATCGCGACCGGAATATTCTGGTGGTCGGCGGCGGTGACAGTGCCATCGAAGCGGCGGTTGCCACGGCCGAGCAGCCGGGCACGAAGGTGGTCCTGTCGTATCGCGGCGATGCCTTCGGTCGTGTCAAGCAGAAGAATCGCGAGCGGTTGGCCGAGGCGGAGAAGTCCGGTCGCCTGACCGTGCTGCTATCGTCGACCGTGTCGAAAATCGAGGAGGGACATGTCCATCTTGAGCACGAGGGCAAGGCCGTATGCCATGAGAACGATGGCGTAATCGTCTGCGCTGGCGGCATCCTGCCGACCGGGATGCTCAAGGAAATCGGCATCAAGGTGGAGACCAAGTACGGCGCCGAGTGAGCCAGGGCGCGACCGGACAGCTAAAGAAAAAGCCGCCCTCGTGAGGCGGCTTCTTCTTTGGGGTCGGGGGTATCCCCTTTTCTTATAGTTCCTTGGCGTGTTCGGCCAGGTACTTGGCGACACCTTCCGGCGATGCACCCATGCCGGCCTTGCCTTTCTGCCAGCCGGCCGGACAGACTTCGCCGTGTTCTTCCGTGAATTGCAGGGCGTCGACCATGCGCAGCATCTCGTCGATGTTGCGGCCGAGTGGCAGGTCGTTGACCACCTGATGACGCACGACGCCGTTCTTGTCGATGAGGAATGAGCCGCGGAAGGCGACGCCGGCAGCGGCAAATTCAACGTCGTAGGCCTGGCAGATCGTGTGCTTGACGTCAGCAACCAGCGGGTACTTCACCTGGCCGATACCGCCTTTGTCGATTGCAGTGTTCTTCCAGGCCAGGTGAGTGAACTGCGAGTCGATCGAGCAGCCGATGACTTCGACGTTGCGCTTCTTGAATTCATCGAGACGGTGATCGAAAGCGATCAACTCGGAGGGGCAGACGAAAGTGAAGTCGAGCGGATAGAAGAACAGGACCACGTACTTGCCCTTGTAATCCGAGAGCTTGAGTTCCTTGATCTCGTTGTCGCCGTAGACCGCATTGGCAGCGAATTCGGGCGCAGCCTTGCTGACGAGCACAGCCATGTCATTCTCCTTATGTCGATTGTGGGGGTGTAACGAAGGCCGGCATAAAACGCCAGCGACATGAAAAAATTCTACTGCAATGCTCGGCTATTCCCGTACCTTGGGCGATTGTATTTTGCAATCGCCCCGATAGGCTGAAGCAATCAGGCGGTCGGCCGCTGATCGAAGTTGTCGAACGTTCCGCTCCCCAGTTCGACCGCGACATGCGTTACTTCCGCGCCGGCAGGGCCATGGCGGGCCCAGTCGAGCATGGCCGCCACCTGTTCGGCGTTGCCTGCCACCATTGCCTCTACGCTGCCGTCGCGGCAATTGCGGACCCAGCCGGTAACGCCGAGTCGGCGCGCGGCGGCGATCATGCTGTAGCGATAGCCGATTCCTTGCACGAAGCCGGTGATGATCAGGCGTCGGACTTCGCTCACCAAGCCTCCGCAGGGCCGCCCCAAGGAGGCATGCGCCCTCCTGTGGAGGGCAGCGAACGAACGTGAGCGTGGGAGGCCACTATTTCACCTTCATGCCGGGCGCGGCGCCGGAATCGGGCGAGAGCAGGAAGAGCCCGGGCGTCTTGCCGTCAGTGTCCGACGCCGCGAGCACCATGCCTTCGCTCATGCCGAACTTCATTTTGCGTGGCGCGAGATTGGCGACCATCACCGTCAGCCGACCGACCAGCGTTGCCGGATCGTAGGCCGACTTGATGCCGGCGAAGACCTGCTTCGTGCCGAGCGACCCGACGTCGAGCGTGAGCTTGAGCAACTTCTCTGCACCCTCGACATGTTCGGCGTTGGTGATGCGCGCGATGCGCAGGTCGATCTTGCCGAAGTCGTCGATGGAAATAATCGGCGTACCACCATCACTGACTTTTGTTTCCACGCTGGCAACCTTGGCGGCATCGGCCTGGTGTTCTGCGTGGCGTTGCTGCGATTGCTGCTCGGGCGCTGTCTCTGGCGCCAGGCTCGCGCGGTTGGCGGCGATCAGTGCATCGACCTGCTTCTGGTCGACCCGTTGCATGAGATGTTGGTACGCGTTCACATGGTGGGGCGTATCGGCAAGGTCGCTCCACTGGAAGTCGCGTGGCAGGCCGAACAGCTCGCGGGCGACGCGGCTGGTCAGCGCCGGCAGCACCGGGCGCAGCAGGATGGAGAGCACATAGAAGCCGTGTAGTGCGCGCGAGCAGATATCGTGCAATTCGAGCCGCTTCGCTTCGTCCTTGGCCAGGTTCCACGGCTCGGCGACGGCAATCTCGCCGTTGATGCGGTCGGCAATGGCCATGATGTCGCGCAGTGCGCGGCTGGTGTCACGTGCTTCGTAGGAGGCCGCGACGGTCTGACCGCTGTTCAATGCATCCTCGATCAGCGCATTGACGTTGCCGTAGACCAGCTTGCCATCGAAGAACTTGGTCAGGAAGCCAGCGCAGCGGCTGGCAATGTTGATGTACTTGCCGACCAGGTCGCTATTCACGCGGGCGATGAAGTCGGCCAGATTGAGGTCGATGTCCTCCATCGTGCCATTAAGCTTGGCGGCGAAGTAGTAGCGCAGCCACTCGGGATTCAGCTTTTCGTTGAGATAGCTTTCGGCGGTGATGAAGGTGCCACGCGACTTGCTCATCTTGGCGCCATCGACCGTGAGGAAGCCGTGCGGGAACACCGCGGTCGGCGTGCGGTAGCCGGCGTACTCCAGTTCGGCGGGCCAGAACAGCGCGTGGAAGTAGAGGATGTCTTTGCCAATGAAATGATAAAGCTCGGTCTTGGAGTCGATGTCCCAGTATTCGCCGAAATCGAGTCCGAGCTTGTCGCACAGGTTCTTGAACGAACCCATGTAGCCGATCGGTGCGTCCAGCCAGACATAGAAGTACTTCCCCGGTGCATCCGGAATCTCGAAGCCGAAGTAGGGCGCGTCGCGCGAGATGTCCCAGTCGGTGAGCTTGTTCTCGCCCGCTGCGCCCAGCCATTCCTGCAACTTGTTGGCGGCCTCGGGCGGCACGTGGCCTTCCTGCGTCCAGAAACGCAGGAAGTCCTGGCAGCGCGGATCGGAAAGGCGGAAGAAGTAGTGATCGGAATTCCGCAGTTCCGGCGTGGCGCCAGAGACGGCCGAGTAGGGATTCTTGAGTTCCGTCGGCGCGTACGCAGCGCCGCAGACCTCGCAGGAATCGCCGTATTGGTCCTTCGCGCCGCATTTCGGGCACTCGCCCTTGATGTAGCGATCGGGCAGGAACATCTGCTTGACCGGATCGTAGTGCTGCTCGATGGCGCGCATCTTGATCAGCCGGGCTTCCTTCAGCTTCTTGTAGATATCCTCGGCAAAGAAGCGGGTTTCTTCCGAGTGCGTCGTGTGATAGTTATCGAACTGCACGTGGAAGCCGGCGAAGTCGCGGCTGTGCTCGCCATGCACGCGGGCGATCAACGCCTCGGGCGTGATGCCTTCCTTCTCCGCTCGCAGCATGATTGGCGCGCCGTGCGTGTCGTCGGCGCAGACGTACCAGCACTTGTGGCCGCGCATTTTCTGGAACCGCACCCAGAGGTCGGTCTGGATGTACTCGACCAGATGGCCGAGGTGGATGGCGCCGTTGGCGTAGGGCAGGGCGGAGGTGACGAGAATCTTGCGCGGAGTCATGGCGGCTTTGCCTAGGATCGAGACGTGAAATTCGGGCT
>PMIH01000246.1 GCA_003158255.1 Rhodocyclaceae bacterium | reverse complement strand
TACTACATCGACTACCGCAACCTGCGCCCGAAGTTCGTCGAGACTTTCCTGAACCACCTCGCCAACTGGGATTTCGCGGCGAAGAATTTCGGCTGAGTCTCAGCACCGGCAACAAGACGACGGGCACTGCGGTGCCCGTTTTCATTGCTCAATCCGGCTGTCCGTCGACGCGTGGCCGGATCAAGTAAGGCGCGTAGCGCCAGAGATAGAGCAGGAAGGCGAGCGCCCAGAGCGTGGCGGCGGTGTGGATGCCGCTGGTGGAGGCGACCGGAATCGCGGCCACCGTCAGCACGCGCACTACTGCCGCCAGTTGCACCAGGGCGTAGGCGGCGGTTTCGACGCGGCCGGCGATCAGCATGCGGCCGGTGTGGCCGAGCGCAGTGCGCGTGATCATGCCGATGATGAGGCCGCCGGTGGCGCCGATGGTCAGCGCATGAACGCCGGCCGACCTCGGTAGCCAGCCCACTTGCGCGGCCGCGAGCAGCGCGAGACCGATCGGAATCCAGAGGTGGGCGAGGTGCAGAATCCACAGCAGCGGCACGCGGCGCGTCGCCCACGGATTCCAACCGAGGGTACGCGGCAGTTGCAGCAGCGCCGCCAGCAAGGACAGCGCGGCGGCCCCGCGCCAATCCGGAAAGAGCGCCCAGCAGATCAGCGCAGCACCGGTCGCAGCGATCGCCGCGTAGTTCAGCCACGGGCGCTGCCATTGCCGGACGCCCTTCAGCGCGCTGGCCGTGAATGAGGGCACCACGCGTCCCGCAATCGTGGTTTCGAGCAGCACGATGACGCCGAGCGCGAAGTACAGTGGCTGCAATGGATCGATGGCCAGCACGCCAAATCGCGCGAGATGAAACGCGATGTTGGCCAGCGACAGCAAGCCGAGGATGCCGACGACAAAGTAGTTGCGCTGGCTGCCGGCCCGCCACAGGACGCGCGCGATGGCGAACGCTGCGGCCGGCAGGAAGGCGGCATCGACGACGGTGGCGACGAACCCGCCGTCGAACGCCATGCCAAGACGGCCGCCCAGCCAGAGCACAGCGAGCAGCGCCAGCGGCAGACCAGTCGGCGTATCGAGCCCGGTCCAGTTACGGCCGGCGGTGAACAGGAAGCCGACGATCACTGCCGCCGCGAAACCGAACAGCATTTCGTGCGCGTGCCACCAGATGCCGGCCATGGGCGTCCGCAGTTGGCCGGTCAACACGAACACCCAGGCGAGGACGGCGATCGCCGCGAACGCCGCCGCGAGGAGGTAGAAGGGACGGAAGCCCAGCGCCCACAGTGCGAAGCCGCTCGGGTGCGCCGGGCGATGCACGGGGTCGGCCAACGGTATCAATGCCATCAAGGAGTCCTGTTCATTGAGTCATGGCCGGCCAGGTCGCAATGCCTGACCGCAAGGGATCGGATAGTTCCAGATGCACTTGCGAAAGAAAATGATCTTGGTCAATTCGACCCGGCATGAAAGTCAGTGGTGGTGGTACGCCAAGCGGCGCACTGACTGCAGTCACCGACACAAGCCGCTGCTGTGCGCCACCGTCTGGGAACACGCCCACTACATCGACTACCGCAACGTGCGGCCGAAGTTCATCGACACTTTCCCGAATCACCCCGCCAATAATTACTACTCAAGGCATGAATACTTAATAATATTAAGTATAATATTGACTAACTAAACCATTATTACTAGCATAGTAAATAATAGGAAATCATCGTATGGACATAGCCAAAGCTCGTTGCCCAAACTGCGATCAATCAATGACGATCAGCCGATTGGTATGTTCGGACTGTAATTTGGTGTTGGAAGGTGGTTTCGAGGTCTCGCCTTTGGCAAGGCTCTCTACCGAAGATCAGGTGTTCGTTACGGCATTTGTCCGTTACCACGGATCGATCAAGAAGATGGAAGAGCTGTTCGACATCAGCTATCCCACGGTCAAGAATCGGCTCAACGCCATCGGCGCTGCGCTGGACAAGAGCTATCAAGCCCCGTCCGCCAACGCCATCATTCTCGAACAGATCTCGCGCGGTGAAATCACGGTGAGCGAAGCCCTGGAAAAAATGAAGTGACGTTCCCTGCACTGCTGGTATTCAACATAAGGAGTCATTGATGCCTCACGAACGCAAACAAGTCCTTGACCTGCTCGCTCAAGGCAAAATCACTCCGGAAGAGGCTGAACGGCTGCTGGATAAACTGGAGGCCGCACCGACAGCCGAGAAATCAGCACGATCGGAAGCGACACCATCCTCAAACAAACCGAAGTTCATCTGCATACACGTTGATGGCAACAAGGGAGATAAGGTCGACCTGCGCTTTCCGTTGGCGCTAGTACGCACCGGTATCAAGCTCTCGGCGCTCGTACCCAAGGAAGCAGCGGACGCCATGGCCAAAAACGGGGTGGACTTGTCGCAATTGAGCAAGCTGTCGGAAGATGAACTGACCGACGCCTTGCGCACCATGGCCGTCGATGTGGCGTCGCACAAGGGCGACCAAGTCAAGATCTATTGCGAGTGATCCGCGCCGCAAGTCGCCGTCCGTGCGCTGGCTAATTACAGCAGATCTACGAACTGGCTCAGTTCGTCGCTGCCGACATCCGAGACGGCGCGGAAAATCATCCCGTTCACGGTCTTGCCGATGACGTGGTAGCCCTGCGACGTGCTCGGCTTCGCGTTGGCGTTATCCGCACCATCGGCTGGCCAGATGAAGACATCGATCAAGTGCTGTCGACGCTGGTAGACCGCAACCGCGACGAGGTGATGATCGACATAGTCAAGGCGGCCACCGACCAGCGGAAATCCATGGTCTGCGAGATCGCGCACCGGCGGTGAAAAATCGACCTTGCCGTTGAACCACGGTTTGACCGTGTGCTGGTCGGACGAAGCGATGTCGATGACGTGCCTGGTCAGCAATGCCCGCGCGTGGCCGGCGACCAGTTCGTCGTCGAGGCGCTCGTCGATAGACAACCGCGGCAGGACGAGCACCAGGACGAGCGCCGCGCAAGCGACGGCCATTGCACTGATGCGCGTCCAGAGTTGCCAGCCGAATTTTCGCTCGATCACCTTATGACGTTGGTCCGTTGCTGGCAACGCAGTCACAATTCTCTCGCGCAATGACGTGGGCGCGCGATGGTAGGTCGCGCCATCATGGATCGCGGCCAGCGCTTCTTCCTGTTGGTGCCGGAAAGCGCGGCAGGCGGCGCACGATTCCACATGCGCGGCGAGCGCAGCTTCACCTTGCGCATCCAGTTCGCAATCGATCGATATCGGCACGAGCCTTCTGGCTTCGTTACAGTCCATGGCCGACCTCGTGTCCGTCGCCTAAATACCGCGCCAGCAGATGACGGGCGCGCGCCAGCCGGGACATCACGGTACCGATCGGGATGGCCAGCACGATGGCAATTTCCTTGTAGGACATATCCTCCAGTTCCCTCAGCACGACCACTTCGCGAAACTCCAGCGGCAGTCGCTCGATCGCTTCGTCGATGTGTCGCCTATCCTCCGCACGCAACGCCAGCAATGCAGGGTCGGCTTCGGCGTCGGGCAGGGCGTGAAGTTCCTCTTCATAAACCACCTGCTCCTTTCCCGGCCGATTCCGCGCCAACCAACTAAAGCAAGTGTTGCGAACGATGGCCAGCAACCAGGGCTTTGCGTTGTCGCCGCGCATGCCGTCGAACGAATCGAAGGCGCGCAGGAACGCTTCCTGAACGACATCGTCGGCATCCTGCGCGTCGCGCGCCAGCCAGCGCGCCAGGTTGAATGCCGCGTCCAGATGCGGCAAGACCAGCGCTTCGAAGCGCATTCGTTTTCTCGACAGGATGGAATCGTCAGCCATCGCATATAGGCAATACCACTCTTCCGATCCATTTATTCCCGCAGCTATCCGGGAATAAAAAGATGGGCCGGCGAGTATTGCACCGTGAACGCATAACGCGTGAATCGAGGAGCATAACTCATGAGACAGAGAATGGATCGACGGGAATTCATGCGCCTGGCAGCCTTCGGCGGCATCGTCTTCGCCTCCGGCGTCCGCGCGGCAGGTTATGGAAGCCCGAGCGAGGCCGCAGCCGACGACTTCTACTTCGTACAATTGTCCGACACCCACTGGGGCTTCGACGGCCCGCCCAACCCCGATACACGCGGCACGCTGCCGAAGGCGATCGCGGCGGTCAATGCGCTTTCGGAACAACCGGACTTCGTCGTCTTCACCGGCGACCTGACGCACCTCACGCTCGATGCCCAGTTGCGGCGCGCGCGCATGACGGAGTTTCGCGACATCGTGTCGAAGCTGAAAGTCCGCGACGTCCGCTTCCTGCCCGGCGAACACGACGCATCGGTCGATCGCGGCGAAGCGTTCCAGGAATTCTTCGGCCCGACTCAATACACCTTCGAGCACAAGGGCGCGCACTTCATCGTCATCGACAACGTGTCCGACCCGAAAGGCATCATCGGCGACGCCCAACTGACCTGGCTTGCCGCCGATCTTGGCAAACTGCCGAAGGACAAGCCGATCGTGGTGCTGACCCATCGGCCGCTGTTCGACCTCCGGCCGGAGTGGGGCTGGTCGACCGGCGATGGCGCGCGGGCAGTGGAACTGCTGCTGCCCTTCGCCAACGTCAGCGTGTTCTACGGCCACATCCACCAGATCAACCAGCACATGACCGGGCACATCAGCCATCGCTCGGCGCAATCGCTGATCTTTCCGCTGCCGCCGCCGGATGCCGCCGACCACAAGCCCGTGCCTTGGGATGTGGCACAGCCTTACCGCGGGCTCGGCTGGCGTGACATCGAAGCTGCGCCGATGAAGGCGACGTACGAAGTCCATGAACATCCGGTGCAGGGAGGCTGAGCGTCCCATGGCAGGTTCCCCATCAATGTTCCGCAAGGCCACGACGCTGCTCGCTTCGGCAAGCATCGTCGTTGGATCGATGGTGTTCGGCGCACAGGCGGTCAACGAAAGCAGCAAGATCGTGTTCACCGCGACGCAATCCGAAGTGGCAGTCGACGGCGGCTTCGACAAGTTCGCCGCCGACGTGGTGTTCGATCCGGCAGAACCTGCTGCGGGGAAGGTCAAGGTCGTGATCAATCTGGGATCGGTTGCAACCGGCAGTTCTGAGGCCGACGATCTGTTGAAGAGTGCGGACTTCTTCGACGTCGCACACTTCCCGCAGGCGACCTTCGTTTCGACGACCATCGGTGCGAAGGATGCCGGGCATTATCGGGCGGTCGGGCAGTTCACCCTGAAGGGACACAGCAGTGCGATAGTCGTCCCATTCGCCGCCCGCCCCGAAGGAACCGGACTTCGCATCGAAGGCAATGTTACGGTTTCGCGTCTCGCCTACCGCGTCGGCGAAGGTCAGTGGACGGATACCGGTACCCTTGCCGACCAGGTGCAGATCCATTTCAGTCTTTACGTGCCAAAGTGAATGGCGATGGATAGCGTAGTAACTCACTGATAACGCAGCTCGAACGTCATCTGAAGGAAATGCATGGGAACTTTCGGCGCCAGGACGTTGACGAACTGACTCGCGTCATCGCCCGTCAGCAAGGAGCCGCCATGTACGCCAAATCCCCGTTACTCAATTTCTGGCACAGCCTGCATCACATCGCATCGCATGCCGTCATTACCTTGATCGCGGTCGCCATCGCGTTTTCGCTGCCTAAAGGCGCCAGCTACATTCTGTTCAACTGGTGGCCGCGGATGCAGGAGGATGCCCGCGGGCTGCTCTACACCGAGATCGCCTTTGCCGCGCTGCTGGTGCTGGTCATGAACCTCGTCAAGCTGGCCTGGGACTATCGCGGCCGGGCGCGCATTTCCGACATTGCCTCGCTCGTCTATGCCCAGGAAAGCGGCGACTGGCTCACGCGCTGGGTCAAGGACAACAAGATCAAGCAGCTGCCCTGGAAACGCGACCTGACCATCAAGGCGGTCACCGGCTACGGCACCTTCGCCGCCGACGACAGCGTCATGCGGACGATCATCGATGATTGCTACGAACTGCGCGTCATGCTGCTCGACCCTTACGGCGCCAGCGCCGAGGCCTACGCCGCAGCCCACACCGACCCGCAGGCGACCCTCGCCGAAATCCGACGCGAAGTTGCGGCCAGCATCGCCGCCCTGCGCCGCCTCCAGGGTCCCGGCAAGACCATTGCCCTCAAGTTCTACGACGAGGCACCATTCTGGAAGCTGGTGTTCATTGGTCACCACGTCTGGGTGCGCTGCTGTCACGGCACGCGCGATGCCGACAAGTTCCCCGAGTATGTCTTCGCCCTGCAACCCGACAAGCCCATGCGCGGCTTCTTCCCGGCCTTCTACACCGACTTCCTCAACCAGTGGAGCGATCCGCGTTACCCCGAATACCTGTTCGAGAGCGACGAGCTGGTCTATCGCAACAGCACCGGCGGCGAGGTGCGCCGCGTACCTTATCTGCGCCAGGAGGGTAACGCGGCCGACGTGATGCCTCAGTCAACAATCCTTTTGCCGGCGTGAGACAATCGCCAGCGTGAATACCCGTTCCCAAACCCGGGCCGAGGAAATCGCCAACAGCGTCAGTCATGGCCTCGGCGCCGTGGCGGCACTGGCGTCCGCGCCCATCCTGATCGCCCACATCGCCCCGCACGGGCATGCTATGGCCGTGGTGGGCACGGCCATTTTCGCAGTGACGATGGTGCTGCTGTACGTCGCTTCCGCGCTTTACCATGCGCTGCCGGAAGGCCGGGCCAAAGAGGTGTGCGGCAAGCTCGACCACTGCGCGATCTACCTGTTCATTGCCGGCAGCTACACGCCGTTCGCCCTCGGCGTACTGAGCGGCGCATGGGGCTGGACGTTGTTCGGCGTCGTCTGGGGCCTGGCGTCGCTGGGCGTCACGCTCAAGATTTTCAACCGGCTGTCGCATCCGCTCTGGTCCACCGGCCTGTATCTGGCGATGGGTTGGCTGGTGGTGGTGGCGGCGCCGCTGTTTACCCGCATGCCGACTGACGGCCTGCTCTGGCTGCTGGCGGGCGGCTTGGCCTATACGGCGGGCGTCGCCTTTTTCCTGACCGATGCGCGGCTGCGCTTCGGTCATTTCATCTGGCACTTGTTCGTCATGGCCGGCACCGCCTTTCACTTCGTCGCCGTGATGGGCTATTCGGCCGCCTGACGGCGCCGCCCCTGCGACCGATTGCCGCAGCCGCAAGGAATGCGCCGCATTGCGGTATGCTCCGGCACCGTGCCCACCGCCAACCGATCCATCCTCATTGACCTGGCCATCATCCTGGCGCTGACGCTTATCGCCGTCGTCGGCTACAAGTTCTCGCCGCTGCTGCTGCCCAAGGCCGACCTGACGCTGATGCCAGCTGCTGGCTGCGACCTGAACCGGCAGACCTGCCAGGCCGATATGCCGGGCGGCGGCCATATCACCCTGGAAATAGGCCCGCAGCCGATTCCGGTGATCAAGCCGTTACACGTCACCGCCACCCTCGCCGGCATCGTTGCCAACAAGGTCGAACTCGATTTCGCCGGTGTCGTCATGGAAATGGGCTTCAATCGCCTGACGCTGCTGCGCGGCGATGACGGCCGCTATACCGGCGAAACGACGATTCCGGTCTGCGTCACCGGGCGCATGCTCTGGCGCGCAACCCTGGTGGTGGAAACCGACCGCCAACGCATCGCCGTGCCCTTCACGTTCGAAGCGCCACAGGCACAGAACTGATGTCGCAGCGCCTCCTGTTTGCCGTCGTTGCCCTGCTCGCCATGGCGGTGATCGCCCTGGCGCTGTTCTGGCAACCGCAACTGCCGTCCGTCCCTGGGCTTTCGTCCGCGCCCGCCGGCGGCGATTTCGTTTTGACCTCTGCCGACGGCCCCATCGACACGGCCGCCCTGCGCGGCAAGGTGGTACTGATCTACTTCGGCTACACCTATTGCCCGGACATTTGCCCGACTTCGCTTGCCGTGACGAGCCAGGCGCTTGGCAAACTCGCACCCGACGAACTGGCGCTGGTCAAGACCGTGTTCGTCTCGGTCGACCCCGAGCGCGATACGCCGG
>PMIH01000124.1 GCA_003158255.1 Rhodocyclaceae bacterium | reverse complement strand
AACCAGTTGCTGCGCATCGAGGAAGACCTCGGCGACTCCGTCAGCTATCCCGGCATCACCACCTTCTACAACCTCAGGAAGTAATCCTGTCCGCGATGCGCTGGCCGACGTGGATACTGGTGGCACTGATCGTGTTGCTCCAGTATCCGCTCTGGCTGGGCAAAGGCGGCTGGTTGCGCGTGTGGGACATGGATCGGCAGTTGGCCGGCCAGCGCGAGGTCAATCAGAAGCTGGAGACCCGCAACGCCGGCCTCGATGCCGAAGTGCGCGACCTCAAGACCGGTCTCGACGCGGTNNCCGGCCCGCATGGCGGCGACTTCATCGTCGTTCAGTTCCATGACGACCCGTCCCGGTGAACCCATCACCAATGAGCGATCCGGAATCTTTTTGCCTTCCGGAATCAGGCTGCCGGCGCCGATCAGGCAGTCGCGGCCGATGACGGCATGATTGAGAATGATCGCGCCGATGCCGATCAGGCTTCCCTCGCCGACCGTACAGCCGTGCAGCATCACCAAATGGCCGACGGTGACGTTGGCACCGATGACGAGCGGCACGCCGATGTCGGTATGCAGTACCGAACCGTCCTGGATGTTGGTGTTTTCGCCGATGCTGATCGGGTCGTTGTCGCCGCGCAGAACGGCGTTCCACCAGATACTGACATTGCGGGCGAGGCGAACGTCGCCGATCACGGTGGCGTTGGGCGCGATCCAGACCGACTCGTCGACTTGCGGGCGCTTGGCGCCGATGGCGTAGATGGGCATGGCGGTCGCTTGATAAGGAAAACGAAATTGTAGTACGGCGTTCTGAATTGCCATCATCGCCGCGCTGGGTTAGGGTGAAGGCTCCGTTTCAGACCGGACGCCATCATGACCAAGTATGTCGGAATCCTCACCTCCGGCGGCGACAGCCCCGGGCTCAACGCCGCCATCCGCAGCGTCGGCAAGTCGGCCATCGGCCAATGCGGCATGCAGATCATCGGCTTTCGCGACGGCTTTCGCGGCCTGATGGAAAATCGCACCATGCGTCTCGATGGCGGTGAGCTGTCCGACATTCTCACGCGCGGCGGTACCATCCTCGGTACGAGTCGCGACAAGCCGCACCGCATGCCCGTCGGTGGCAAGGTGCTCGACATGACCGACGTCATCGTCGGCAACTACCACGACAATCATCTCGACTGCCTGGTCTGCCTCGGCGGCGGCGGTACGCAGAAGAACGCGCTGCGTCTCAAGGAACGTGGCCTCAACATCATCACGCTGCCGAAGACCATCGACAACGACGTCGCCATGACCGACGCCACCTTCGGCTTCGACACTGCGCTCGGCATCGCCACCGATGCCATCGACCGCCTGCACAGCACCGCGCACAGCCACCACCGCATCATCGTCGTCGAGATCATGGGCCACCGTGCCGGCTGGCTCGCGCTGGGTGCGGGCATGGCCGGCGGCGCCGACGTGATCCTGATTCCCGAGATTCCCTATGATGTCGAGCGAGTCGCCGAGGCGATTCGCGAACGCAGTCGCAAGGGCAAGAACTTCAGCATCGTCGCCGTGGCGGAAGGCGCGCTGTCGATCAATGAAGCCGCTGCGGCAGCGGTTGCCGAGACGGACGTCAAAACGAAAAGCAAGAAGAAGCCGGCGCCGGAACCGGCAGCGGAAACCGAATACGCCGTGCGTACCGTTCGTCTGGCCAGGAAGCTCGAACAATTGACCGGCCTGGAAGCGCGCATCACGATTCTCGGCCACCTGCAACGCGGCGGGATTCCTTCGGCCGCCGACCGCCTGCTGGCCACGCGCCTCGGCACGGCGGCGACGGAACTGATTGCCAAAGGGCGCTACGGCGTCATGGTGGCCGCGCGCGGCGACGGCACACGGCCGGTGAAACTGGAAGACGTTGCCGGCAAGGTCAAGACCGTGCCGCCGGATCACCCGTGGGTCGTCAGCGCTCGCGACGTCGGCACCTGCATGGGCAACGAATAGCGTCTCGCGAAAGTCAGTCGTGGTGGTACGCCGTGCTGGGCGCGCTTATTCCCGAGCGTGGCTGGCGATGACTTTGTCGGCGAACTCGCGCAGGAAGTGCATCGGCTTGGTGCCGTGAAAGCGGTCGACTTCCTTGCCGTGGCTGTAGGCGATTACCGTCGGGAAGCCGCGCACCTGATGGCGGCCGGCGATGCGCATGTTTTCATCGGCGTCGACACGTGCCAGTTCGAAGCGGCCGCCGTATTCGCCCACCAGTTTTTCCATTAGCGGCCCGAGCACCAGGCACGGGCTGCACCACTCGGCGCCGATGTCGACCAGGATGGGAACCGCGTGCGAACGCGCAACCACGCGTTGGTCGAAATCCGCCTCCTCGACATCGTAGGAATGGGCGGGCTGATCGGGGTGGAGTGCGTGATGGATATGCATCGCGATGGGTGTGGCCGGGTCGTTTGGAGCCGCGCAGTGTAACGAGCCGGCGACGTTCTCGCCACTCCCCGAACGGGCTGGTTAGCGGCTACACTGCCGGCATCCACATGCCAAGGGGAAGGTCATGAGTGCGTTGTCGCCAGACTCGCTTGCTGCCTACTGGTCGGCACCTGAAGTCGAGACCAACATCGTTGTCTTCATGAATCTCCTGGGGGCGCTGTTGCTTGGCCTGGTGGTCGGCTATGAGCGTTCCTACCACGGTCGCGCCGCTGGCATGCGTACCTACGGGCTGGTCTGCATGGCG
>PMIH01000297.1 GCA_003158255.1 Rhodocyclaceae bacterium | reverse complement strand
CGCAAGGCACCAATCGGCACGGCACCCATGACAATCAAATGATAATCGGCGACCTGGCGTTTGTAAACGTTCACCGCTCCCATCGAGAAGGCGCTGGTCGCTTCTTTGCTGCGCCCCGCCAGAGGTTCGATAAATACTGAAATGGCGGCAAGGCCGTCAGAAAAAATCACTTGAGTGCTTTCCGGAGCATCCGGACGCAGTTGCCGCTTCATGCCCGATAGGCGGCGAAAGCCAGGCAAGACATTACGAAACAGCCATTGGCCATCGTCGGCCCGCGTCTCGCTNNCTCCGTAAACGCAAACGATTCCAGCACTACTCCTGCATCCCCGAGCAGGCTGGCTTTCAATAGCAGTCCCGTCTGCGGATCAATCCAGAATTGATGTCCGAAACGCAATTCATCCCTTGGCTCGATAAGCACAACCCTGCTGNNACATTGCCCGGTACAAGGGTCGGGAAGAATTGATGCGCATTTCGGCGCTCGATGATCAACAGCTTGTTCTCCGGCAGGAAGCACCGGACCTCTTCGTTCCGACGAACCACTTCGCGGGGGCTGCCATCGAGTACTTCAAGCCGCTCAAGTTCGTCACCATTGTCGATCAGGTGCGTAATGCGCGACGTTTCACTCTGGGTGCCATTCTGATAAACGAATACGCCCGTATAGGTGACGCGTTGGGCGGCGGAGGCAACCTTCTGTAGAAGCTGTAGTGCTTCGCCCGGCCCCGGTTGTTCGGCCAAGGCCGGTAGGGCGAGCAGACCGGCAGCCGCCAGAATTGGCGGAAAAAACCGAACACTCATTTGCCGATGCCCACGACCGACACGGTCCGAATGTGTTCAGCGCCACCTTGCAGGTACAGCCCGGGGGCATTTGCCTGATGGGCCAGCATGTATTCCTGCATGCCCGGCGTCGGTGCCGGTGCAGCTACTGTCACTATTGTCGGCCGTTCGACACGCGCCAACGTTGTCGATTCGCCGCCCTGAAGTTGCTGTGTCAGCGCCAGCCAGCCGACAACCGCAATTCCTGCCGCCGAAGCGGCCAGCGCCATCAACGCCTTCGGCCATCGAAGCGGTTGTTTCGGGCGCGGCGCGAAAACAACCGGTTCGTTGCTCAACTCACGCATCACTTTGGCCGTGATGTCGCGGTTTAGATCGCTTTCGTCGCGCAGTGCGTCACCGATCAATTTGTACTCTCGCCAGTTTTGCCGTAACCCGGAGTTCGCTTTCATCGTTGCCCAAAGCGAGGATTCTTCATGAACTTCGAGTTCACCATCGAACAACGCCGACAATTCCTTTGTCATTTCACCATCTCCTGTCCGGACTGGTATCGAGCAACGGCCGCAGTTTCACTGCAATCGCCTCGCGTGCCCGGAAGATTCGTGAGCGCACGGTGCCGATCGGGCATTCCATCACCTGCGCAATTTCTTCGTACGACAAGCCGTCGATTTCTCTCAGGCTGATCGCGGTCCGCAATTCCTCCGGCAAGTCGGCCATGGCACCGTTTACCGTTTCACCGATCTGTTTCGTCATCAACAACCGTTCGGGCGTGTCGGTATCCCGCAACAGATCGCTCTCGCCATAGTTCTCGGCTTCCTCGTTGTCCAACTCCGTGCTGGTCGGTGCACGGCGACCATTCGCTACCAGCCAGTTCTTCGCCGTATTGACACCAATGCGGTAAAGCCACGTGTAAAACGCGCTGTCGCCACGAAAACCCGGCAAAGCCCGGTAGGCCTTGATGAAGGTCTCCTGGGCAACGTCTTCAGCCTCGGCCGAATCGCGCACCAACCGTGATACCAGACGCAGAAGCTTGCGCTGATACTTTGCCACCAGCAGCCCGTAGGCTTGCTTGTCGCCGGCTTGCACGCGCTCAACCAGCGCTTGATCCGCTTCGCGGTCTCCCATGGATGCTCGGTTTCCTTGCTCTTTTTGCGCCGGACCGTCGGAGACGGTCTCCGGCTCGGCCGGAAGTATACCCAACATCGCCGAGTACAACCCTCGGCAATCCGCGTCACGATATCGTTTCGCTACGGCAACAGACAAGCAGCCTTGGCAATAGTTCCGATGCGCTCGGAGGCGATGCTATATTGACGACCGCGATGGCATCCGACTTTCTCAAATCATTTGACGTTCTCGTCTTCGGTAGCGGTTTGGCCGGTCAGACGGTAGCACTTCGACTGGCCGACAGCTACCGCGTCGCCTTGGTCACCAAGCGCACGATCGAGGATTCGGCCACCGCATGGGCCCAAGGGGGTATCGCCGCGGTACTGGACGATACCGATTCGATCGAGGCGCACATCCAGGACACCTTTACCGCTGGCGCCGGTCTTTGCGACCCGGTCGCCACCCGGTTTGTAGTCGAGCATGGCCGCGAAGCGATCGACTGGCTGATTGCCCAGGGAGTTCCCTTCACCCGCAGTGAATCCGGCTATCACCTGACGCGCGAAGGCGGCCACAGCCACCGCCGCGTGATACATGTCGCCGATGCGACTGGCGCAGCCGTGCAGCAGACGCTGAACGAACAGGTGCGCCAGCATCCAAATATCACCGTACTCGAACGTCACTTGGTGATCGATCTGATCACCGGTGACAAACTCGGTTTGAA
>PMIH01000169.1 GCA_003158255.1 Rhodocyclaceae bacterium | reverse complement strand
AACATGAAGATCGCCGTGCCGCTCGATGAGCCGCACGTGCGCGACGCCTACGAGACCGGCAAGGAAATTACGAACTACCGCGCCGGCCCGTACGACTTCTCCTGCAACACTTGTCATGGTGGCGACGGCAAGCGCATCCGCATGCAGAATCTGCCCAACATCAGCACTGGCAAAGGCGCCATCAAGGGCGTGCAGGGCTGGCCCGGCTACCGCATGACGGGCGGCGTCATGCTCACCCATCAGTGGCGCATGAACGATTGCTTCCGGCAGCAGCGCTTTCCCGAACCCAAGTACGCCTCCGAGCTGGTCACCGACTTACTGACCTACATGAACGGCAACGCCAACGGCCAGGTCTACAAAGGCCCGGGCATCAAGCGCTAACAGGGAGACGAACAACATGAACACGAAGATCATCGCGCTCGCTGTTGGCTGCGCCACCTTGCTGAGCAGCAGCCTGCCCGCCTTCGCCGACGCCGACCATCGCGCCGCTGCGCTCGAAATCATCAAGCGCGATTTCAAGCCGCGCGGCCAGGCCGGTATCGACCGTCTGGAAACAGACGGACTCCAGGCCATCTGCAACCGCACCGGCAACAAACCGCCGGAGAGCATTGCCATCCAGATGCGGAACGATCAACTCGCCACGGTGAAATATCCGGCCGACGGCCAACTGATGGGCAACTGGAAGGAAGGCGAGAAGCTCGCGCAAAGCGGCAGGGGCTTCACGTGGACCGACAAGGTCGGCCTGCCGGTCGGCGGCAACTGCTACAACTGCCACCAGATCAGTCCGAAGGAATTGTCGTTCGGCACCATCGGCCCGAGCCTCTACCAGATCGGCAAGATTCGCGGCAACACGCCCGAGATGCAGAAGTACGTCTACAGCAAGATCTACAACGCCAAGGCATTCAACCTCTGCTCGGACATGCCGCGNNCTTTGGCCATGTCGGCGCGCTGGTGGAGAGTCAGATCAAGGATCTGGTCGCGCTGCTGCTCGATCCCGAGTCGCCGGTGAACAAGCAGTGAACCGCCGCGAGTTCCTGCAAGTCCTGGCCGCCGCTTCGGCCGCCGGCATGGTGCTCGACGCCCGCGACACACTCGCGGCGCAGGGCGGTGAGCGACTCTACGATCTGCCGCGCCAGGGCAACGTGCACCTGCTGCACTTCACCGATTGCCACGCGCAACTGCTGCCGGTCTGGTTCCGCGAGCCGAACGTGAACCTCGGCTTCGGCGCCGCCAACGGCAAGGTGCCGCATCTGGTCGGCGAGCATCTGCTTAAGGCCTTCGGCATCAAGGCGGGCTCGCGCGAGGCGCACGCATTCACTTACCTCGATTTCGATCAGGCCGCGAAAACCTACGGTCGCGTCGGCGGCTTCGCGCATCTCGCGACGCTGGTCAAGCGCATCAAGGCCGGCCGGCCCGGCGCACTCTTGCTCGATGGCGGCGACACCTGGCAGGGCTCGGCCACCGCATTGTGGACGCAAGGCCAGGACATGGTCGACGCCGCCAAGCTGCTCGGCGTGGACATGATGGCGCCGCATTGGGAATTCACGCTCGGCCACGAGCGCGTGCAGCAGATCGTCGACAACGATTTCAAAGGCCGCATCGAGTTTCTGGCGCAGAACGTGAAGACCGCCGACTTCGGCGACCCGGTGTTTTCGCCCTATGCGATGCGCGAAATGAACGGCGTGAAGATCGCCGTCATCGGCCAGGCCTTCCCCTACACGCCGATCGCCAACCCGCGCTGGATGATGCCAGACTGGACCTTCGGCATCCAGGACGACAACATGCAGAAGATGGTCGACGAGGCGCGTGCCAAGGGTGCGCAGGTGGTGGTCGTGCTGTCGCACAACGGCATGGACGTCGACTTGAAAATGGCCAGCCGCGTCACCGGCATCGACGCCATCCTCGGCGGCCACACGCATGACGGCGTACCGCAGCCGGTGCAGATCAAGAATGCCGGCGGCATCACGCTGGTGACCAATGCCGGCTCGAACGGCAAGTTCCTCGGCGTGCTCGATTTCGATGTCCGTGGCGGCCGCGTGCGCGACTTCCGCTACAAGCTGCTGCCGGTGTTTTCCAACCTGCTGCCCGCCGACGCGGACATGGCGGCGCTGATCGACAAGGTGCGCGCACCGCACAAGGCGAAGCTGGAAGAGAAGCTCGCCGTCACCGAAGGCCTGCTCTATCGGCGCGGCAACTTCAACGGCTCCTGGGACCAGTTGATCCTCGATGCGATGATCGACGTCAAGGGCGCCGACCTCGCCTTCTCGCCCGGCTTCCGCTGGGGCACCAGCATCCTGCCCGGCGAAGCGATCACCTTCGAGCAGTTGATGGACCAGACGGCCATCACCTACCCGCACTCGACGCTGACTGAAATGACTGGCGCGCAGATCAAGACGATCCTCGAAGATGTCGGCGACAATCTCTTCAATCCCGATCCCTACTACCAGCAGGGCGGCGACATGGTACGCGTCGGCGGCATGACCTACGCCTGCGATCCGAACGCCGGCGTGGGCAGCCGCATCCAGGACATGCGCCTCAACGGCAAGCTGCTGGAGGCCGACAAGAAGTACAAGGTCGCCGGCTGGGCGCCCGTCGGTGAAGGCGCCAGCGGCGAGCCGATCTGGGAGGTCGTGGCGCGCTGGCTGCGCGACCAGAAGACCGTGACGCCGCGAACACTCAACTCGCCGAAACTGATCGGCATGGCGGGCAATCCGGGCATGGCCTGACGACGTTACGGGCGAGAGGTAGCGCTTGTAACAATCGGGCGGGCGCGATCGGTCATAATGGTCGCCCATGCCAAATGAGATCGAACTCAAGCTCGCACTGCCGGAAGCGGCGCGGCGCGCTTTCCTGCGCCACCCTTTGCTCAAGACGGCTGCCGCTAAACAGGCCGCCCAACTCGTCAGCATCTACTACGACACGCCGAACCTGGCCTTGCGAAAGTCAGGCATCGCGGTACGCCTCCGTCGCCAAGGCAGGATGTGGCTACAGACGGTCAAGTGCGCCGGCCGCAGCGCGGGCGGGCTCTCGACCCGACCCGAATGGGAAACGCCTTACAGTGGCCAATTCGACTTCTCGCCCGTCGACGACGATGCCGTGCGCGCAAAGCTCGAAAAACACGGCGTACCGTCACGACTGACTCCGCTGTTCGAAACCAGCTTCCGGCGCACCACTTGGACCTTCGGCGGCGTACTGCTGATGTGCGACCACGGCTGGATTGCCGCTGGCGGCCGGCACGAGGCCATTTCCGAACTCGAACTCGAACTGGCCGGCGGCACGGTCGGCGACCTCTTCGCGCTGGCCGACGCGCTGACGGAACGCCTGCCGCTCATGCCCGCGCCGCTGTCGAAAGCGGAACGCGGTTATCGCCTGTACCAGAACGCCAGCCCGGCCCCCGCCAAGGCCACGGACATTCCGCTGGCGCCCGACATGCCGCCGCGCGCCGCCTTCCACGCCATCGCGCTCTCCTGCCTCGACCAGATGCAGCGCAACCACGCCGGCACTGTCGGCAGCGAAGACCCCGAGTACATCCACCAGCTGCGCGTCGCCACACGGCGCTTGCGCGCCTGCCTGCGCCTGTTTGCGCCCGTGCTGCCCGCGGATTTTCTGGGGCCTCTCGCTTCGCCGCTGCGCGAAATGATGGCGCGCCTTGGCGAAGCCCGCGACCTCGACGTATTGCTGGCGGACATCTGCGCACCCGTGACGATCGCGCTACCGCGCGAACCGCGGCTGGCTGCGCTGGCCGGCATCGTCACCGACCATCGCCATGCCGCCCGGCGTACCGCCGTTCACCACATGGAATCGCGTGAGTTCGGCCAGCTGATGGTGAGCCTCACCGCCTTGTTGCAGCAGCTCGCGCTCGCCGATGCTGGCGGCACCGAAACAACGGCCGATTTTGCCAAGAGCAACCTGCATCGCCTGTCCCGCAAAGTCCGCCATCTGGCCGACCAGGCGCGGCTCGACGATCCCGTCAGCCTGCACACGCTGCGCATCGGCATCAAGCGCCTGCGCTACGCGCTCGAATTCTTCAACTCCCTCGCCCGCGGCAAGGCACAGCGACGGCAAGCCGCCAAGCTGGCCGCCATCCAGGGCACGCTGGGCGAACTCAACGACCTCGCCAACGCCGGCCGCCTGCTGATGGACTGCGCCGGCCACGACGACCGCCTGCGCGAAGCCGTCACCTTGATCGCCGGCTGGCACGGGCCGCGCCACGCGAGCCTGATGGCCATGCTGCCCGACCTGCTGGCAGGATTGCGCGGCCCGGCGTCATCGGTACGGAACGGGAGTCCGCCATAAGCGCGAAGGCGATGATCGGACAGTACCGCGGTGGGTGGCAGAACCGGATTTGGTCTGACTCACCTGCCTGGCGTCGGCGCTCGGCGTTGCGTTGTAGAATCAATTCCATGCGCCTTACTCAATTACAGCACCGAATCATCAAAGACGAAGTCGCCCGCGTCATGGGCGAAGGCGTTCAGGTGCTGCTCTTCGGATCACGCACCGATGACAGTCGTCGCGGTGGCGACATCGACCTCTATCTGGAAGCTCCTGAACGTCGAGAGCAGGCATGGCGTCTGGTATTGCGGCTGAATGCAGCGCTTCAGGAACGACTCGGCGAACAGAAGCTCGATATCGTCCTGCACCAACCGGATGAGCCGCTGCAACCGATACATCTTCAGGCGCAAAAGCACGGCATCCGCCTATGACCCCCGACCTGCGCGAGCGCCTGACCCAAATTCTGGCTCTGGTCGAAAAAGAAGATCGGCTCCTTTGTGGCGTCAAGGAACGGCTCTTCCAAGGCCCCCCGCTGGATGCCGCGCGCCTGTCTGCCATGCTGGAAACACCGCAGGGCATTGATCGTCTGGAATCATTTACGAGCAAGTTTTGCCGCATGCAGGATACCTTCGTCGACAAACTTCTACCGATTCACCTCCGCTCTTTGGGCGAACTGCCCGGGTCCGCAATCGACAACTTGCGTCGAGCGGAACAACTGGCGTTGATCGACAATGCTGAAGGCTGGGCGGAAATGCGACTGCTACGCAACCGACTGGTCCACGAGTACGTGAACGACATCGGCGTTCTTTCCGAACAGCTGCTGCTTGCCAAGGCGCAGGCCGAATCGCTGCATGAAAGTTATCTGAGGATACGCGGCCAATAGGCCACTTGCCACTTTCGGGCAGCTCGGCTAACCGCGCAAGGGCGAGAATGGCGCCATGTTGAATTTTCGCCGGCCGCCTTCTTATGGACTGTGTCGCCCCACGTAATCGACACGTAACGGGAGTCCGCCATCATGACGTCCGCAAATGACGAAACCACTATGGACTTGATCCTCTGGCGCCACGCCGAGGCCGAAGATGGCGGCGACGGCACCCCCGACGCCAAGCGCCGCCTGACACCGCGCGGCGAAAAGCAGGCGCGCAAAATGGCCGCCTGGCTGATCGAGAGACTGCCGCGCAAGGCCACCGTGCTGGTCAGCCCGACGGAGCGCACGCAACAGACCGCACACGCCCTCGGGCTACCGTTCGAACTCGAACCGAAGATCGGCGTCGGCGCCGATTGCACCGACCTGCTCGTCGCCGCCGGCTGGCCCGAATCGAAAGTCAGCCGTGGCGGCACGCTGATACTGGTGGGCCACCAACCCACGCTCGGTCGCCTCGCCGCCCTGCTGCTCTCCGGCAGCGAAGCCGACTGGGCCATCAAGAAAGGCGCCGTGTGGTGGTTCTCGCGCCGGACGCGGGAAGGCGACGATCAGACGGTGCTGCGGGCGGTCGTCAACGCAGATATTGTCTGAGCACAAAACATAAACCCCCGCCAAGGCGGGGTCGGCAGGAAACAAACAACT
>PMIH01000012.1 GCA_003158255.1 Rhodocyclaceae bacterium | reverse complement strand
CGCAGGCTTGTCAGCGTCAGGTCCCGGTAGTCGTGACCATCGATGAGGATGCGGCCTTGCTGCGGTCCATGGAAGCGCGGCAGCAAATTGGCGACGGTCGTCTTGCCGCTGCCCGAAGCACCCACCAGGGCGACGGTTTCGCCAGGGTGGATGGTGAGGTCGATGCCCGCCAGCGCCGGCCGCGAACCTTCGGGGTAGCGAAAGCCGACATGCTCGAAACGGATTTCGCCGCGGGCGCGGCCCAGATCCACCGTGCCCTCGTCGTGTTCCTCCGGCTCGTCGATCAGCGAGAACACGCTTTCGGCGGCGGCGAGGCCGCGCTGCACCGGCGCGTTGACGTCCGCCAGGCGTTTCATCGGCGCGAGCAGCAGCAGCATCGCGGTGATGAAAGAGACGAAACCGCCGGCCGTGCCGGTTTCGCCGGAAGCCTGGCCAAGCGCTACCCAGACGATGATGGAGAGCGCGATGGCGGCGCTGAAATGGATGATGGGGCCGAGAGCGGCGGCGGCGACGGTGCCGCGCATGTTGATGCCGCGCTGATAGGCGTTGGCGTCGGCGAAGCGGCTTTGCTCATACGACTGGCCGCCGAAAATCTTCACCACCTTGTGCGCTTCGATGGTTTCCTCAAGCACGTGCATGATGCCGCCCATGGCCTGCTGGCCGCGCCGGCTCATGATGCGCAGGCGGCCGCTGAAAACCTTCACCGCCACGGCGATCACCGGCACGATGGCGAACACCACCAGCGTCAGTGCCCAGTTGAGCCAGAACAACCAGACGAGCAGCGCAAAGATGGTCAGCGTGTCGCGCACGAGGACGGTGATGGCACTGGTGGCGGCGCCGGTGACATTGCCGACGTCATAGGCGATCTTCGACATCAGCACGCCGGACGACTGGTCGTCGAAGTAGCCCGTCGGCAGGCGCACCAGGCGGGCGAACATGGCGTTGCGCAAATCCTGGACGACCTTGTTGGAGATCCACGCCAGCGCATAGTCGGAGACGAAGCTCAACACGCCGCGGACGACGAAGATGCCGACGATGGCGAAGGGCACGTACCACAGGCGGTCGCCGTTGCTGAACTTGCCGTCCAGCATCGGCTTCAACAACGCCGGGAAGAGCGGTTCCGTGCCGGCCGTGACCATCATGCCGAAGACGGCGACGGCAAAGACCCGCCAATAAGGCCGGACATAACCGAGCAGGCGCGAATAAAGTTCACGGCTGCTCGCCGGGCGGACTGCCTCGTGTGGCATGCGAATTTCCGTTTGGAAACGAAGGATTATAGATGAGCGGCCGGTGCCAGGCGCCGATACAGCTCCGTCAGGCGACCGGCCATGGCGTCGAGGCCGAGGTGCGCGACGGTGGCGCTGATCGCGGCCGGATCGCAGGCGCAGGCGAGCACGGCGTCCAGGCTATGCGCAAGCGCGTCGGCATCGAGTGCGGCGACGATGCGACCGTTGGTGTTCGGCTGAATCAATTCCGCTGCACCGCAGGTTGTCGACGTGACGGTCGGCAGGCCGCAGGCGAGCGCCTCCAGCGCGGCATTCGGCATGGGATCGTAAAGCGTCGGCAGGGCAAAGCAATCGGCGGCGCCATAGAACGGCCGCACATCCTTTTGGCCGCCGAGGAAGCGCACGCGTTCGGCAACGCCCAGCCGCGCGGCGAGCGCCTGCATGTCGCGTTGCTTGCGGTCGCGGCCGACCACCAGCAGCACGGCATCGCGTCGCTTCATGCGCGCCAGCGCGGGCAGCAGCGTTGGCATGCCCTTGCGCTCGAAGCCGGAGCCGACGAACAGGATGATCGGCGTCGTGTCGTCGATGCCGAGCGAAGTGCGCACGGCGGCGCGATGCTCGGCGCGCAGGCGTGGATGAAAGTGTTCGAGGTCGACGCCGTTGTAGATGACGTTCAGCTTCTCGGCGGCGGTGCCGAATCGTTGCGCAATGTCATCCCTCACCATCCGCGAGTTGCAGATCACCGCGCGCAGATTCGGGTGACGGAACATCGCCGCCTCGGCCGCCAGCGTGTAGCGGTGCCAGGGTGACATCAAAGTCAGCCATGGCGGCACGCCGCGGGCGCGACTGCGCAGGTCGAGCCAGGTCGCATGCACGCCATCGCCGGCACGATAGAGGTGGCAGCCGGGAATGCGCTCGTGGCTTTGCAGCAGATCGAAACGATTCTCGTCGATGAGGCCCTGCACGCAACGGGCAAAACTCGCGTCGCGCCAGGTGCGGCCGAGGAAGAAGGGGTTGCAGCGCAGGAAGCCCGGTCCGGGCTCGCCCTGCCATTCGCGGGCAATGATGGTGACATCGGTGCCCTGCGCGCGCAGAGCCGCCAACGCCCGCTCCACGAAGCGCTCGGCGCCGCCGAACGGCGTGTACTTCTGCCGGACCAGGGCAAGCTTCACAGCGCCAGCAGTTCGTCGCAGGCCGCCAGCACGCGTTCGACCGGCAGCGTCGTCAGGCATTCGGATACCTTGCCGCCGCCGCAGCCGTCCAGTCCGCAGGGACGGCACGGATGGATATTGCTGGCGACAACGCGATGTGCGGTTCGCCAGGGTCCCCACTCGATGTCGCCGGAGGGCCCGAACAAGGCGACGGTGGGTGTGCCCATGGCGGCGGCGATGTGCATCGGCGCCGAATCGACGCCGACGAACAGGCGTGCGCGCGCGGTCAATGCGGCCAGTTCC
>PMIH01000082.1 GCA_003158255.1 Rhodocyclaceae bacterium | reverse complement strand
CAGCACATCAACAAGACCGACTCCGCGGTGCGCATCACGCACGCGCCGTCGGGCATCGTCGTCCAGTGCCAGAGCGACCGCTCGCAGCACCGCAACCGCGCCGAGGCGATGGCGATGCTGAAGTCGCGCCTCTACGAAGCCGAGGTGCGCAAACGTCAAACCGAGCAGCAGAAGCTGGAAGACTCCAAGACCGACATCGGCTGGGGCCACCAGATTCGCAGCTACGTGCTCGACCAGTCGCGCATCAAGGATTTGCGCACCAACGTCGAAGTCGGCAACACGCAAGGCGTGCTTGACGGCGATCTCGACGATTTCATCCAGGCCAGCTTGAAGCAGGGCGTTTAAGGACCACTGCTTGCGGCGTACCGCTAGTTGTGACACAATTTGACGACTTGTGTCACAAAGGATCCAGCCATGAAAACTCTCACCATCCGCGAAGCCCGTGAAGGGCTATCCCACCCGGAACAGATGTTCGCCAAGAACGACGAGGTGCTGGTTATGCGTCACGGCGAGCCGGTGGCGCGCATCCTTCCCGCCGCGCCCAAGCCAAACTTCCGGTCTTTGCGCGCGTTCCTGGCCAGCCAACCGATGCAGACTGTGCCAAGCGAAGCCCTGCTGGCCGAAGACCGGGAAGACCGCTGTTGAGCGCCTACATCGACACCAGCGCGCTCGCCAAATGCTACGTGCGCGAAGCGCGTTCGCTGGATGTCCTCGACTGGAGCGACGCCGAGGACGGCCCGACGATATCGGCGCTGACGCTGGTCGAGTTCCGCTGCCTGCTGGCTCGCCGCCGTCGCGCCGGACAAATCGACGCCGAACTCGAAAGCCGCGCGCTGGCGGAATTCGATCGCCATGTCCGCGGTGGCACATGGCGTTTGCAAGGCACGGCGTTCGCCGACTTTGCCGACGCCCGCAGCCTGATCGACGCGCTGCCCACGGTGCCGTTGCGCGCGCTCGACGCACTGCATCTGGCTGCGGCACGCGCCTCGGATGCGGAACACTTTGCCACCGCCGACAAGACCCAAGCCGCAGCCGCCCGCGCGCTCGGCTTTACCGTTCACGAATTTTTCTGATCCCGCCGCCATGACCGACCCGACCGTAACCCCACTCCAAGACGAAAACCACATCATCGCCGAACGCCGCGCCAAGCTGGCCGAGTGGCGCAAAACGGGCAATGCCTACCCGAACGACTTCCGCCGCGAGAACACCGCCGGCCGGCTCGATGAGCTGTACGGCGCCAAGGACCGCGAGGAACTGGAAGCCACGCCGATGGAGGTGAAAGTCGCCGGCCGCGTCATGCTCAAGCGCGTCATGGGCAAGGCCAGCTTCATCACCATTCAGGACCTGTCTGGCCGCATCCAGCTTTACGTGACCCGCGATAGCGTCGGCGAGGACACCTACGCGGACTTCAAGCGCTGGGACCTGGGCGACATCGTCGGTGGCGTCGGTACGCTGATGAAGACCAAGACGGGCGAACTGACGGTGCACTGCTCGGAAATCCGTCTGCTGACGAAGGCGCTGCGGCCGCTGCCGGAGAAGTTCCACGGCCTGGCCGACGTCGAGAGCAAGTACCGCCAGCGTTACCTCGACCTGATGACCAACGAGGAATCGCGCTTCACCTTCGTCGCCCGCAGCCGCATGGTCGCTTCGATCCGCGGCTACATGACCGAGCACGGCTTCCTCGAAGTCGAAACGCCGATGATGCATCCGATTCCCGGCGGCGCTTCGGCGAAGCCATTCACCACGCACCACAATGCCCTCGACATGCAGCTCTTCCTGCGCATCGCGCCCGAGCTCTACCTGAAGCGACTCGTTGTCGGCGGCTTCGAGAAGGTCTTCGAGATCAACCGCAACTTCCGCAACGAAGGTCTGAGCCCGCGGCACAATCCCGAATTCACGATGATGGAGTTTTACGAGGCATACGCGGATTACAAGAGCCTGATGAACTTCACCGAGGGCCTCATTCGCCAGGCGGCGCGCGAGGCGCTCGGCACCGAGACCTTCAACTATCAGGGCCGCACGCTCGATCTCTCCAAGCCCTTCCGGCGCATGACGACGGTGGAAGCGATCCACTATCACCACCCCGGCTACAGCGTCACCAACCTCACCGATGCCGGCTGGCTGCGCCAGAAGCTGGCCGACCTCAAGGTCGAGGTCGTCTCGGCCGCCGGGCTCGGCACGCTGCAAATGCAGTTGTTCGAGGAGACCACCGAAGCCGAGTTGTGGGACCCGACCTTCATCATCGACTACCCGACCGAGGTCTCGCCACTGGCGCGCCGTTCGGACAGCAATCCGGATGTCACCGAACGCTTTGAGCTGTTCATCGTCGGCCGCGAAATCGCCAACGGCTTCTCGGAGTTGAACGATCCCGAAGACCAGGCCGCGCGCTTCCTCGATCAGGCCAAGGCCAAGGAGGCCGGCGACGAGGAAGCGATGTACTACGACGCCGATTACATTCGCGCACTCGAATACGGCCTGCCGCCAACCGGCGGCTGCGGCATCGGCATCGACCGGCTGGTGATGTTGCTCACCAACAGCCCGGCGATCCGCGACGTCATCCTCTTTCCGCAGATGCGGCCGGAGTGAAATACGAACCAGTCGTTCCCGCCGAACTCGCGTTCGCGGGAACGACGCCCTACTCGGTGCGCTTCGACGACATCTACCACTCCGCGCAAGGCGGCCTCGAACAAGCGCGTCACGTATTCCTCGGTGGCAACGACCTGCTCGGTGACCATTCGGCCTGGGCCGGTCGCGAACGCTTCGTCATTCTCGAAACAGGCTTCGGCCTTGGCCTCAACTTCCTCGCGACATGGCAAGCGTGGCGCGAAGATCCGCAACGCTGTCGCCGGCTCCATTTCGTTTCGGTCGAGAAGCATCCATTCCAGCGCGACGATCTCGGCAAGCTGCATGAACAATGGCCGGAACTCGCCGAACTCTCGACGCAACTCGTCGACGCCTGGCCGATGCTGGTACCCGGCCTGCATCGTCTTCATCTCGACAACGGCGCCGTTACGCTGACGCTGGTGTTCGGCGATGCGGTCGAGTGGCTGCCGCAACTGACGCTCGCCGCGGACGCAATCTACCTCGACGGTTTCTCGCCAGATCGCAATCCCGAACTGTGGTCGGATGAACTGATGGCACAACTGCGCCGCCTCGCCGCGCCCGGGGCGACGCTGGCCACCTGGTCGGTGGCGGAGGACGTCACTCGGCGTACCACCACGGCTGACTTTCAGTGGCAAAAGCGACCCGGCTTCGGCAACAAGCGCTACATGCTCGCCGCCCGTGCGCCGGGGACACGCAATGAAACGCCGCCGACAGACCGGCGCATCGTCGTCATCGGTGCCGGCGCGGCAGGTGCTTCCGCTGCCCATCGCCTCGCGGCTCGCGGCTATCACGTGACCGTGCTCGAACGGGGCCCGGAACCGGCACAGGGCGCCTCCGGCAACAAGGCCGGCGTCTTCCGGCCGCTGCCTTCGCTGGACGACACGCGGCAATCGCGCCTCCTGCGCCAGTGCTTTCTCTACGGCCTGCGCCACCTCGGCGGACTACGCGGTGTACGTCGCGGCCTCGTCGGCGCGCTGCACGTCGCCCGCGACGCCAAGCATGAAGACAACCAGCGCCGCACCATCGAACGCCAGATGCCGCCACCTGAACTGGCGCGCTTCGTCGACCGCGACGAGGCGTCGCAGCTCGCCGGCTGGCCGGTGGCGACGGGCGGCTGGTGGTTCCCGACGGCAGGCTGGATCAACCCGCCCTCCTTGTGCCGGGCCAATCTGGCCGGCATCGAAACACGCTATGGCGTCGACGTCGCGCGCATGGAACGAACCGACGCGTTATGGCGCTTGTTCGACGAAGCCGGCAACCTGCTCGCCGAAGTGCCGCAAGTGGTGCTGGCCAACGGTATCGACACGCCGAAGCTGCTTGCCGGCGTTCCCGTCCGCGTCGGCCGCGGGCTGGTGTCGCATTTGCCCGAAGCGTTGGTACCGCCGTTCAACATCGTTGCCACGCGCAACGGCTACGTCACGCCGGCGGTCGACGGCATCCACTGCGCCGGCGCCACACTCGATGCCGACGACATGGAACCCGCAGGCCGGCTCGCCGACCACGTCGAGAATCTCCAGCGGCTGGACGCCATCCTGCCCGGCTACGGCAAGGATCTCGATCCGGCCAACCTTGGCGGCCGTGTCGGTTTCCGGCCGATGTCGCCCGACCGCCTGCCGATCGTCGGGCCGGCCGCTGCCTCCGACGGCCTCTGGCTCATCAATGGCTTCGGCGCCCGCGGCCTGGTCTGGGCCTCGCTGTGCGCCGAACTGCTGGCATCGCAGATTGCCGGTGACCCGCTGCCGGTGGAAAACGACCTCGTCCGGGCGCTCGCCTTGTCGCGATTTGACGACAGGCGAACTCGCACCGCCAAAGTGTGAGAATTTTTTCCGTGCCGGTGGGGTAACTCGTTCCGCCGACGTTATGCACCCCGAATGTCACCCCATGACGAGGTACTCGGTGGAAAACGCTCCGGAAAACAAATTGCACCCCCTGATGACCATGACCGCGCTGTCGGTCACTGCCGCTGCGCTGGCGACGATCGGGGTCATGACCGGCGTCATTCCCGATCAGACTGAATCCAGGACAGAAGCTTCGTCCGCCGCTGCGACGACGTTCGCCACCCGTCTGGCGGCCAGCAACCGCTCGGCGCTGGCGCTGGCACCCACCACAGCGTCATCTGCCTGCCCGGGCTGCGGCACCATCGAAACCGTGCGCGGCAAGGGCCGTGCGGCCGGCAAGAATCAGCAACAGACGGGCCGCTACGAAATTGCCGTGCGCCTGGATGACGGCAGCGTCAAGGTCATGTCAGTCGAAAGTCAGCCATCATGGCACGCCGGTGAACGCGTCAAGTTCATCGACGGTGATGTCATGCCGATGTGAGCGGCCGTCCTCCCCGGCCGCGAGCCGCCCCGGGCCAATCCCGCGGCGGCTTTTTTTTCTTGGGCCGTGCAATTGCCACCCGAAGGTCGAGCGACTATGATCAATCCATCGAAGGCAGCGGGCAACCCCGGTTGGCAACTTAGGAAAGGCATGGCGTCACACGATCCCACATGGTCGTCAGCAGCGGGCTCCCCGACGGGGAACGGACATGACAACCCGCCTGCCGAAAATGAGATGGCCCGCGTCATCCTCGCCTCGATCAGCGAGGCGGTCATCGCCACCGACGCCGCCGGGTGCATCAGCACCATCAACGCCGAGGCCGAACACCTGACCGGCTGGTCGCGCCAGCAGGCCATCGGGCTGCCGTTGGGCGATGTCTTCCGATTGGTCGACCTCGATAATCGCGGTCCGATCGAATGTCCGGCAACCGTCGCCATCCGCGAGAATCGGGCATTCAGGTTCGAGACCGATGCTCTTCTGGTGGCCCGCGACGGCCGGGAATTCATCGTCGAGGCTTCCGCCGCCCCGATCCGCGGCGAGGCCGCCGAACCGCTGGGCGCGGTGCTGATCTGCCGCGACGTTTCCGACAACCGCCACCTCCAGCGCTGCATCGCCTGGCAGGCCGGCCACGACGCGCTGACCCACCTGCCCAACCGCAACCTACTCACCGACCGCCTGCGCCAGGCGATGGCCCAGGCGCAGCGGCAGCGCACGCTGCTGGCGGTCTGCTATCTCGACCTAGATGGCTTCAAGCCGATCAACGACCGCTACGGCCACGAGATCGGCGACCGCGTGCTGGTCAGCGTTGCCGAGCGGCTGACGGCCTTGATCCGCGGCTCCGACACGGTCGCGCGCATCGGTGGCGACGAGTTCGTCCTGTTGCTCACCGGCGCCGAGGCGCCGACCGATTTCCATCCCGTCCTGGAGCGGCTGCTCGCCGAAGTGGCGGCACCGTATCACGTCGATAGCCGGCAACTGACGGTCACCGCCAGCATCGGCGTCGCCATCTGCCCGCTCGACGATTCCGATCCCGATACCATCCTGCGCCATGCCGACCAGGCGATGTATTACGCCAAGCAGACGGGGCGCAACCGCTATCAGTTGTTCGATTCCGAATACGACCGCAAGCTGGGCCGCCACCGCGAGGAAATCGTTCGCATCCGCCAGGCACTGAAGGAACAGGAATTCCGGCTCTATTTCCAGCCCAAGGTCAACATCCGGACCGGCAAGGTAATCGGCGCCGAAGCGCTGATCCGCTGGCTGCACCCCGAACGGGGTCTGGTACCCCTGGGCGAATTCCTGCCGGTCATCGCCAACACCGACGTCACCGAGTCGCTGGATACCTGGGTCATCAACGAAGTGCTGCGGCAGATGTCGGCATGGTCGGCGCAAGGGTTTACCCTGCCGATCAGCGTCAATATTTCCCCGGACAACCTGCAACGAGCAGAGTTCGTCGATCAGCTCGCCGCCAGCCTCGCCGCGCACGCCGACGTAGCCCCCTCCTTGCTGGAACTGGAGGTGATCGAATCGGCCGCCATCGACGACCTGGGACATATCCGCCACGTCATCGAGGCCTGTCACCGGCTCGGCGTCACCTTCTCGCTCGACGATTTCGGCACCGGCTATTCCTGCCTTGCCAACCTGCGCCGTCTGCCGGTCGACGGCCTCAAGATCGATCAGAGCTTCATCCGCGACATGCTCGACGACAGCAACGACCTCGCCATCGTCGAAGGCGTCATCGGCCTTGCCCAGGTCTTCCAGAGCCATGTGATCGCCGAAGGCGTCGAGACCACCGAGCATGCCATCATGCTCATGCGCCTCGGCTGCGACATCGTCCAGGGCTTCGGCATCGCCCGGCCCATGCCGGCCGAAGAACTGCCTGACTGGGTCCGGCAGTTCAAGCCCGATCCAAAGTGGTCGCTATGGGCCGACACCCATTGGGAGTTGACGGACTTCCCGCTGCTGGTCGCCCAGTACGACCACATCCGCTGGGTGAAGCAACTCGTCATGGCGATCGACCAGCCGCTCGGCCGCCTCGACGCAAACGAGATTACCGACCGGCATGCCTGCCGCTTCGGCCATTGGTACGATCATCATGGCCGCCTGCACTACGGCGATCTGCCGGAGTTTACCGACATCGACACCACCCACAACCGCATTCACGAAGTCGGCACGCGCATGCTCCGCCTGCACGGCAAGGGCCAGACCGAAGCCGCGCGCCTGCTGTCAGCCGAACTGCTCCGCCTCAAGGACCAGATTCTGGAGCAACTGCACCAGCTTCAGTCGGCGGTAACCCGCCGACACGTCGATCAGAGATAGCGGTCCAGTCGCGCCAGGACCTCGTCGCGGCCAAGCACTTCAAGCACCGCATCGATCGCCGGCGATTGCGGCTGCCCGAGCAGGACGACACGCAGCGGAATCGCCACCTGCGGCATCTTCAACGCGCAGGCGGTCAAGGTTTCCTTGAACGCCGCGCTGATCGCTGCCTTTTCCCAGATACAGCTCGACAAGCGATCGCGCAACACCTTCAGCGCCGCGCGCACGGGCTCGGTGAGGTGCGCGGCGATCATTTCCGCCGACGGCTGCACGACAACATAGAACGGCTCCAGCGCATCGGCCAGCTCGTTGAGATTGGTTACGCGGTCCTTGTAGAGCGCCACCACCTTTTCCAGTGGTGCGCCGGCCTCCGGGTCGATACCGCGCCGCGCCAGGCGCTGCGCGGCTTCGCCGGCGAGGCGTGTATCCGCGGCTGACTTCAGGTAATGCGCGTTCAGCCAGTTCAGCTTCTCGGTGTTGAACTGCGCCGCCGACGAAGTGATGTGGTCGAGGTCGAACCACTGCACGAACTGCTCCATCGTGAACACCTCCTCGTCGCCATGCGACCAGCCGAGCCGCGCCAGGTAATTGAGCACCGCCTCGGGCAGGTAGCCGTCCTCGTCGTACTGCATCACCGACACGGCGCCGTGGCGCTTGGAGAGCTTGGTGCCGTCGTCGCCGAGGATCATCGACAGGTGTGCGTACTGCGGCACCTGCGCACCCAGCGCCTGGAGCACGTTGATCTGCCGCGGCGTGTTGTTTACGTGGTCGTCGCCGCGGATGACATTCGTGATGCCCATGTCCCAGTCGTCGACGACGACGCAGAAGTTGTAGGTCGGCGCGCCATCGGCGCGGGCGATGATGAAGTCATCGAGTTCGGCGTTGGCGATCTCGATGCAACCTTTCACGCCGTCATCCCACGCCACGACACCGTCAAGCGGATTCCTGAAACGCACCACGGGCGCTACACCCGCCGGCACCGCCGGCAACGCCTTGCCCGGCTCCGGCCGCCAACGGCCGTCGTAGCGCGGCTTCTCCTTGTTCGCCATTTGCGCTTCGCGCAAGTGGTCGAGTTCTTCGGACGAGGTATAGCAGTGATAGGCGGTCCCCGCAGCCAGCATCTGCGCGATCACTTCCTTGTAGCGCGGCATGCGCTGCATCTGGTAGAACGGGCCTTCGTCGTGGGCGAGACCCAGCCAGTTCATGCCGTCGAGAATGGCCTGCACCGCCTCGGGTGTCGAACGCGCCACATCGGTGTCCTCGATGCGCAGGATGAACTTGCCGCCGTGGCGACGTGCGTAGGCCCAGGCGAACAGCGCAGTGCGCGCACCGCCGATGTGGAGGTAACCGGTAGGGCTGGGAGCAAAACGTGTGCGGATGGTCATGGCAGGGCAGACAAGGGAAAGCGCGGATTCTACCGGCATCCGGTTTGACCGGCCGCCGTCTGATGTGGTTAAATGCGCGCCTCCGCAGGATGGGCGGTTAGCTCAGCGGTAGAGCACTGCCTTCACACGGCAGGGGTCACTGGTTCGAAACCAGTACCGCCCACCAGACTTCCGCAGAGTTTCACATTCAAGGCCATCGCAGCGCGGTGGCCTTTTTTGCTTCCGGAGACATCGAACATGTGGTTCCGCAATCTGCAAATCTACCGCCTCGGCGCCGACTGGCAATGGGACGCCAACCGTCTGGCCGAAAAACTGGCACAGAAGGGGTTTCAAGGCTGCGGCACCTTCGACATGGAAGCGCGCGGCTGGGTGCCGCCGCGTGGCGCGGAAGGCGAACTGCTGGTAGCCGTCAATCGCCAATGGCTGATCGCGCTGGGCGTCGAACAGAAGCTGCTGCCGGGCAGCGTCATCCGGCAATACACCCAGGCGCGCCTCGACGAGCTTGAAGCGAAGCAGGGCTTCAAGCCCGGACGGGCACAGGCGCGCGACATGCGCGAGCAGGTCACCGCCGAGTTGCTGCCGCGCGCGCTGGTCAAGCGCCGGCTGGTCTATGTCTGGATCGATCCGGTGAACCATTGGCTGATCGTCGACGCCTCCAGCCCGACCAAGGCCGAAGAAGTACTCGAACATCTGAAGCTCACGCTCGACGACCTGCCGCTGAAACTGTTCCGCACCTGTAGCGCGCCCGGCACGGCGATGACCGGCTGGCTGGCGAGCAACGAAGCGCCAGCGGGATTCAGCATCGACCGCGACTGCGAACTGCGCGCGGCCGGCGAAGAGAAAGCGGTGGTCCGCTATGTGCGCCACGCGCTGGATGGCGACGAAATCGGCCGCCACATCGCTGGCGGCAAAGCCGCCACGCGGCTTGCGCTGACATGGCGCGATCGCATCTCGTTCGTGCTCACCGAGCAACTGCAAGTGAAGCGGCTCGCGTTTCTGGACATCCTCAAGGAAGATGCCGAGCGTCAGGCCGAGAGCGGTGACGATCTCTTCGAGGCCGACTTCGCGTTGATGAGCGGCGAGTTGCCGCAACTGCTCGCCGACCTGGCCGCGGCGCTCGACGGCGAAGCGGAATAATCCGCGTCAACGAAAAAGGCCCGCTTGTGGCGGGCCTCGCGATCCGGTCGGTCGTATTCCCGGATTACTTCTTCTTGGCGGCTTTCTTGCCAGCGACGGCAGCCTTGAAGGCGGTGCCGGCACTGAAGCGCGGCACGGTGGTCGCAGCAATCTTCAGCTTCTCGCCAGTCTTCGGATTCACACCCGTACGGGCGGCGCGCTTGGCGGACTTGAACGTGCCGAAGCCGACCAGGGTAACGGTATCACCCTTCGACACGGCCTTGACGACGGCGCCAATCATCGAGGCAAGCGCCTTCTCGGCAGCGGCTTTGCTGATAGCGGCTTCCTTGGCGGCAACTTCGATCAGTTCGGACTTGTTCACGCGGGTACCTCCTTGTGGTTTATCGGTAGTTAAGGACATACAGCCCGGCCGATTGTACTTCCAAATGTATAGGCTTCAAGCCCTTTCGCAGCCAGCCTCAATAAATTTTATCTTTGCCAGCCCTTTTGTGGTGCGGATCTAACGGCACTCCCGATTTCATTCTGCGCAATTGCTCATTTCCTGGCACCCGCGCTTTTGCCTCGTCGACCGCGGGCAACCGCTACAATCGGCGGCATGATCAAGCGCCAAGACGTCGGCAAACTGTACTCGCCAAACAGGCCGGGGATAGGGATTCTTCTGGTCGGTCTGGCGCTGCTGCTGACCGCCTGCGGCAATCAACCCGACGGGACGCAGGTGTCCGAGGCCTTTTGGGCCACCACCGCGTTCGATCTCGACGATCAACCCGTGGCACTGCTCAAGTATCGCGGCCAGCCGCTGGTGGTGAATTTCTGGGCACGCTGGTGCCCGCCCTGCCGGGATGAAATTCCCGATTTCGTCCGTGCCCGCGCACACTTCAAAGCACAAGGCGTCGAGGTGCTTGGCATCGCGATCGAAGATCAGGTCGGCCCGGTGCGCGAGTTTGCCCGCGACTTCGCAATCGACTATCCGGTACTCTTGGCCAAGGATCAGGGATACGCCCTGATGCTGGCCATGGGCAACAATCAGGACGCCCTGCCCTTCACCGTCGCCATCGATCGCCACGGCAATGTGGTTGCGCGCAAGCTCGGCAGAATGAGCAGTACCGAAGTAGAGGCTGCCTTTCAGGCCGCCCTGAGATAAGCGGAGAACGGCATGCCCCCACCGATGGAACCCACCCTGGCCGCGTTGCCCAACCCTTTCTTGCGCTACTTCGCGGCGACGCGGCCGGCCTTTCTTTCCGTCACCTTCGTCGGCTGCCTGGTCGGCCTGGGCAGCGCCGCCGCCAGCGGCATTGGCGTCGACCCGACGCTGGCAACCGTCACCCTTTTCTTCGCCCTCGTCGCCCATGCCGGCGCCAACGTCATCAACGACTATTACGATTCGCTGTCGGGCTGCGACGTCGGCAACGATCAACGCGTATTCCCCTTCACCGGCGGCAGCCGTTTCATCCAGAACGGCGTCCTCAGCCAACGCGCGGTCGGCCGCTACGGCTACGCGTTGCTGGCGGCGGTGATTCCCGCCGGCCTGTGGCTGACCGCCATCAGCGCACCGGGGCTGATCTGGATCGGCCTCATGGGCCTGTTCGTCGGCTGGGCCTACTCGGCACCGCCGCTGAAACTGCAAAGTCGCGGTCTCGGCGAATTCGGCATCACCGCTGGCTGGCTGCTGGTCGTTACCGGCTCCGATTTCGTCCAGCGCCATGGCTTCTCGTTCGCCCCCGTCGCCGCCGGCCTCGGCTTCGCGCTGCTGGTCGCCAACGTGCTCTACATCAACCAATTCCCCGACATCCGCGCCGACGCCCAGGCCGGCAAGCGCACGCTGGTGGTGCGACTCGGTGCACAACACGCACGCTACGGCTACGCGCTGATCGCGCTGCTCTGCTACGGCTGGGTGATCGCGATGGTCGCCACCGCCCACCTGCCGCCGCTGGCGCTTGTCTCCCTGCTCGGCGCGGTACCCAGCCTCGTCGCGCTGCACGACTTGTGGCGCCATGCCGGCGTACCGCCACGACTGACTTTCGCCATCAAACTGACCATCCTCGCCGCCGTGCTGCATGGCCTGCTGCTGGCCGGTGCACTGACACTGGCGCCTTGATGCGCACGTAGCCTGTAGAATTCTGCTGCACCGCATCAGAACGAATTCCCATGGCCCGCATCTCCATTTACGATTCCACGTTGCGCGACGGCGCGCAGGCACAAGGCATCTCCTACTCGGTCGACGACAAGATCAAGATCGTCGAGCGGCTCGATGCACTCGGCGTTGCCTACATCGAAGCCGGCAATCCCGGCTCGAACCCGAAGGATCTTGAATTCTTCACCCGTGCGGCGACGCTGAAACTTGCCAACGCCCGCATCATCGCTTTCGGCGCCACGCGCAAAGTTGGTGTGCGCGTTACCGACGACACCAACATCCAGTCGCTGCTCAAGGCCGGCACCGTTGCCATCGCCATCTTCGGTAAGAGCTGGGACTATCAGGCGCTGGAAATCCTGCGTACCACGCTCGACGAGAATCTGGCGATGATCGGCGACACCGTGCGCTACCTCAAGCAGCACGGCAAGCAAGTGGTATTCGATGCCGAACATTTCTTCGACGGCTACAAGGACAACGCCGAGTACGCGCTGAAGACACTGGCGGCGGCGGTCGACACCGGCGCCGACAGCATCTGCCTGTGCGACACCAACGGCGGCAGTTTCCCCGACGAAATTTTCGACATCACGCGCACGGTCTGCGCGCGCTTTCCGAACGCGGCCGTCGGCATCCACTGCCACAACGACAGCGAAATGGCGGTGGCCAATTCGATCCGCGCCGTGCAGGCCGGCGCCACGCAGGTGCAGGGCACCATCAACGGGCTCGGCGAACGCTGCGGCAACGCCAACCTGTGCTCGATCATCCCCAACCTGCAACTGAAGCTCGGCCACGAATGCATTCCCGCAACGGCCATGCGCCAGCTGACCTCGGTCGCGCGCTTCGTAAGCGAGATCGCCAACATGCCGCACAACGAGAAGGCGCCCTATGTCGGCGGCCATGCCTTCGCGCACAAGGGCGGCATGCANNCGAAGTCGCCGGCCGCAGCACGCTACTGGCGCGCATCAACGCCGTCGACCCGACGCTTTCCAAGGACTCGCCCGAGACGCGCCGGATCATGGACAAACTGAAGGAACTCGAACACGACGGCTATCAATTCGAGACTGCGGAAAGTTCGTTCGAGTTGATCGTACGCAAGATGCTCGGCCGCTACACGCCCTACTTCGAACTGGTCGAGTTCAAGGTCATCGTGAACGAACCCTGCGTCAACGAGGTGAACTCGTCGGTGATCATCAAGGTGCGCGTCGGCGACCAGGAAGTGCTCACAGTCGCCGAGGGCGATGGTCCGGTCAACGCGCTCGACCGCGCCGCGCGCAAAGCGCTGGAGCGGCTCTATCCGGCCATCGGCCAGATCAAGCTCACGGACTACAAGGTGCGCGTGCTCGATTCCGACAAGGCCTCCGCGGCCAAGGTCCGGGTACTGGTCGAATCGACCGACGGCCACGAAAGCTGGACCACCATCGGCGTCTCAACCGACATCATCAACGCCTCCTGGCAGGCGCTGGTCGACGCCATGGAATACAAGCTGATGCGCGATCAGGAAGAAATTCAGTAGTCATACTTGGAGTTCCTTGCGCCGGCAGTTCCTGCGGCGTATGCTGGACCAAAGGGACTCCGCTGAGCGCAGCTTGGCAGCCAGGGCCATGACCGGATCCACACACCTCTCGACCGCTCCCACCCCTGCCGAACCTTCATCGGTGGCGCGGGCGGCCTCGATGAAGAGCTATCTCTATGGGCTCGCCGGCGTCGTGGCGGTATCGCTGGCCGGGATGATGGGACTGACGCTCTATTCCGACTTCCATAATTCCCTGAGCCAGGAACGGACGCGGCTGGCCACGCTGAGCAAACTCATTGCCAACAACACCAACGTGCTGCTTGAACGCAACCGCGAGCGCATGATCGGTATTGGCAAGCGGCCGGAGGTGCTGGCAATGGACCCCGCACACTGCGGTAACTTGTTCGCGGACTTGCAGTTGATGTTCCCCGAGTTCGCCAACCTGGCGACCGTAGACCTGAACGGACTGGCGCCCTGCTCTGCGGTTCCGCAGCCAGGCGGCAAACCGGTCTCGGTGGCGAAAACGGAATGGTTCAAGCGGGCCATGCTGGAAAAGCGCTTCATCGTCGGCAAGCCATTTCTCGGCCCGATCACCGGCAAGATGGTTGCGGTGCTGGTCGAGCCGGTCTGGAGCGCCGACAAGGAATTGCGCGGCTTTATTGGCCTGCCCCTCAACCTGGAACACTTCAATCCGCGCGTCCCCGAAGGATCGCTGCCCGAAGGTGCGAGCTTCGGTTTCATTTCGAGCGACGGCATCATGATCTGGCGCAACGCCGACCAGGAAATGCTGGTCGGCAAGTACGTCGGCGACCAGACCGGTCCGAAGCTGGCCCTGCAAATCCGTGACGGCGAGACCGAGACCATCGGCACGGACGGCATAAGCCGCTACTATGTATTCACCTCGATCCCGGAGGCGGACTGGGTGGTATTCGTCGGTGTGCCTTCGCAGGTAATCGTAAACAAGGTGCTGTGGACGGCGAAGCGCAACGCCATGATCGCCGTCGCCGCATTGTCGGTGATCGGCATCCTGCTCTGGTTCCTGATGCGCCAAATCGACGTCGCCGAAAGGGACCTGCTGCGAGCCCGCGACGCCGCCGAAGCGGCAAACCGGGCCAAGAGCGTGTTCCTGGCGAACATGTCCCACGAGTTGCGCACGCCGCTGAACGCGATCCTCGGTTTCGCCGAACTGATGGCACGCGACGAAAGCGTGCCGGAAGGCCAGCGCCACAACCTCGAGACGATTGCCCGCAGCGGCCATCACCTGCTGACGCTGATCAACGACATCCTGGAGATCTCGAAAATCGAAGCCGGACGTCTCGTGCTCCAGCCGGGGCCTTGCGACCTGCACGAACTGGTCGAAACTGTCGCCGAATCGATGGAGCTACGCGCGCACCAAGCCGGGCTGGAAGTCGGGCTGCACATGGCCGCGGCGGTGCCGCGCTACGTCAGCACCGATGCCGGCAAGCTGCGCCAGATATTGATCAACCTGCTCTCCAACGCCGTCAAGTTCACTCGACATGGCAGCGTCGATCTCCATGTCGGCATTGACGCCGAGCGTAGCGGCGAAGCGCCGATGTTGGTCTTCGTCGTCCAGGACACGGGTACCGGTATTGCCACCCACGAGCTGGAACGCATCTTCCGGCCGTTCTACCAGACGGAGCAGGGAGCGCGCGCCAGCGAGGGCACCGGCCTCGGCCTGACCATCGCACGGCAGTACGCCCAGCTCATGAGCGGCGAACTGACGGCAGCTAGCGAGTTGGGCAAAGGCTCGGCCTTCACGCTGCGCCTGCCGGTGACGGTCGCAGAAGCGGCGACGCCGGCATCGCCTCCACGCCGCGTGCTCGGCGTGGCCGACGGGCAGCCGCGCTGGCGGGTTCTCATCGTCGAGGACAAACCCGACAACCAGCGCCTGCTCGAGCAGATGATGCAGCGCGTCAGCTTTGAACCGCGCATTGCCAACAATGGCGAAGAAGCACTGGCGGCGTTCGAATCCTGGCATCCGGCCTTCATCTGGATGGACATGCGCATGCCGGTGATGGACGGCTACGAGGCTACCCGCCGGATCCGCGCCCTGCCCGGCGGACGCGTCGTCAAGATTGCCGCCCTGACGGCGAGCGCCTTCCGCGAGGACCGCGAGGGTATCCTTGCCGCCGGCTGCGACGACGTCCTGGCGAAACCGATTGACGAGGAGAAACTGTTCGAAATCATGGAGCGCTTGCTCGGCGTACGTTTCCTTTACGCTGCTCCGGGTAACGGGGTAGAGAACGCCGTACCCGCACCCGATCTGTCGAAGCTGCCGACGGAAATGCGCCACGAGCTGACGCACGCCGCACGCCAGCTCGACGTGGAAGCGACCGCTGCCGCCATCGACCACATCCGTGCCATCGACACTGCGCTGGCGGACCAGTTGGCCGCTCTGGCAAGATCATTCCGCTTTGACCGGATCGCTGCCCTGAGCGAAGAGACAGGAACAAGATCGTGAACGAGACCGACAAAGGCAGCATCGTCATCGTCGACGACAACCCCAACAACCTCCAGGTTCTCGGCAGCATGCTGCAACAGGAAGGCTACAAGGTACGGCCGGCACTGAGCGGCGAATTGGCGCTGCGAGCTATTGCCGTCAGCCCGCCGGACCTGGTGCTGCTCGACATCCGGATGCCGGGCATGGATGGCTACGAAACCTGTCGGCGCCTGAAGGCGCAGCCGCAGTCGGCCGACATCCCGGTGATCTTCATCAGCGCCCTGAACGAGAACGAAGACAAGCTGCTCGCCTTCGCCGCCGGCGCGGTGGACTATGTTTCCAAACCGTTTCAGGCCGCGGAAGTGTTGGCGCGGGTACGGGCGCAACTGCAACTGCACCGGATGCAACGACGCCTGGAGAACCTGGTCACGGAGCGCACCGCTGAGTTGCGCATCACCTGTGAATCGCTGGAGAACAGTCGGGCCCAGTATCGGCGCATGCTCGAACAGACCATACAGGCGATTGCGCTGACCATCGAGAAGCGCGATCCCTATACCGCCGGCCACCAGGTCCGCGTTTCCGCACTGGCCACGGCGATCGCCCATGAGATGGGCCTCGATGCGGACAAACTCGACGGCCTGCGACTCGGCGGCATGATCCACGACATCGGCAAGATCTATCTGCCGGCCGAAATCCTCAGCCGGCCTGGCCGCCTCACCAATGCCGAGTTCACGCTGGTGAAGACCCATGCCGAGGTAGGCAGCGACATCATCGCCAACGTGGAGTTTCCCTGGCCGGTCGCGAAAATGATCCTCCAACACCACGAACGCCAGGATGGCAGCGGTTATCCCAAAGGAGAGCGCGGCGACGCGATCCTGCTCGAAGCGAGAATCCTGGCCGTCGCCGACGTGGTGGAAGCGATGGCATCGCACCGGCCCTACCGGCCCGCGCTCGGTACCGACAAGGCCCTCGACGAAATCCGCCAGGGCCGGGGACGCCTATACGACCCGGATGTCGTCGACGTCTGCCTACGTTTGTTCAATGAACGAGGCTACCAGCTGCCGGCGTCGATCGGCAACTGACCCCGGTCGAGATCAAGGTCATCGTCAACGAGGTGAACTCGTCGGTGTTCGCGGCAGTGCGCGTACTCGATTCCGACCAGGCCTCGGCCGGATGGCCTGCATGCGATATGATTGCCGGCTTGAAACGGTCAATCTGGAGGCTGAGCATGAAACACGCTGCGATCACACTTTTGCTGGCCTGCACGACCTGCCTGGCGGCGACCGAGCCAAATGTCGCCACGCCGTCGCTCCGATCGGGGATCGACTTGCAATATGTCGACCGCAGCGTGCGGCCGCAGGACGACTTCTTCCGTTACCTGTCCGGCAAATGGCTCGACAGCGGCGAGATCCCGGCGGACCGGGCGCGCTACGGCAGCTTCGATGCGCTCCACGATGCGACCGAGCTGCAATTGAAGGAGATCGTCGAGGGGCTGGCACAAGCACCAGCTTTCCCCAGCGGCACCGAAGAACGCAAGATCGCCGACCTGTACAACAGCTTCATGGACGAAGGACTCGCCGGGACCAGCAGGTTGAAAGCGTTGCAGGGCGAACTCGATCGCATCGATCAGATCACCGACAAACATGAACTGCCGGCACTCATCGCCCGGCTGTCGGTACTTGATGCCGGCGAACCGGTCATCGCCTTCGGCATTGGCCAGGACTCGCGCGACTCGACGCGCTATGCCGTCTATCTTGGCCAGGGCGGCCTCGGGCTACCCGATCGCGACTATTACCTGAAGGATGATGACGCCAAGTTGAGGGGCATCCGCGATGCCTACCTCGCCCACATGCAGCGCACTCTGGCGATGGCCGGAATGCCGGATGCCGAGCAGGCGGCGGCAAGGATTCTGGCGCTGGAGACCGAGATCGCGCGCGTGCAGTGGACCAAAGTGGAAAACCGCGATCCGGTCAAGACCTACAACAAGACCAGCAATTTCCCGGCTGAACGGTGTCGTCGCCGGCTTCGACTGGCCTGCCTACTTCGCCGCCACGGCCGTCGGCAGCAAGGTCGACTATGTCATCGTGCGGCAGCCCAGCTACTTCGCCGGCCTCGCCAAATTGTTCGACTCGGTGCCGCTGTCGACCTGGCAGGCCTATTTCAAGTGGCACCTGATCGGATCGTTCGCCCCCTATCTCGACAAGACTTTCGTCGAACAGCATTTCGACTTTTACGGCAAGACGCTACGCGGCATTCCGGAGGACCGGCCACGCTGGAAGCGCGGCGTTGAACTGGTCGAAGGTTCCCTGGGCGAAGCGCTCGGGCGGATCTATGTCGGCCAGCATTTCCCGCCGCGCAACAAGGCGCGCATGCAGGAACTGGTACGCAATCTCCTCAGCGCCTATCGCCAGAGCATCACCCGGCTGGACTGGATGAGCCCGCGGACGAAGCAGCAGGCGTTGGCCAAGCTGGCCAAGTTCACGCCGAAGATCGGCTATCCCGATCGCTGGCGTGATTACACGGCGCTGGCGGTGGATCGCGCCGATCTCGTCGGCAACGTCATGCGCGCCCGGGAGTTCGAATTCAAACGCCAAGTGAACAAGCTGGGGCAACCGGTCGATCGCGGCGAATGGGAAATGACGCCACAGACGGTCAATGCGTACTACAGCCCCGAGATGAACGAAGTCGTGTTTCCCGCAGCCATCCTGCAACC
>PMIH01000222.1 GCA_003158255.1 Rhodocyclaceae bacterium | reverse complement strand
CAGACGTCGAACAAACCTAAACCATTTCGGACATCAGGTGCCTCGAACAGCGCACCGCAAAGCTGCCATTCACAGCCGTCCGCTAGCTAGTCGTATCCGTAACCTGATGCTCGCCTAAGCAGCTGCATGCACCAACAAGCCCGCCCATATCGGCCCCATTTTCATTTGCGGCCGTGCTCAGGTTCACGGAACTCAGCGGGGAAATACGCGATGCGGCCGTCCGTTATCTTGTCGGGGCAATAGGAGCGCCGGTCCCACTGACCGATGGACTCGACCTCGGCGATGAAGCCTTTGAAAGGACCTCGCATTCCCGGTGCAAACGACGCATAGACGTGCGGAGCTTGCACGTACTCGTCACCGATTTCATCGATGTCCAAGATATCTTCGAAGGGCACCACGCCGATAACTTCGAACCATGCTTGGTTCGTCTCCGGAATCTTGCTCCAGAACTCGTATATGGCCTGCCGCTTCTCATCATTCGGGTCGCCGCCCAACCAAGGGTCTTCGTGTTTACTGCTTCTAGCGTCGTTCAAAGCCATCGCGGCGTCCCACGACTTGCCTTCGTCAGAGAGGTACGCGAAGTAGCGTTGCACGCAGAACTTAAGCCCATCGTGCGACATGCCCCGGTACGGCCACACCATCCATAGCGGGCTCTTCTTGAAATCGGCGAGGTCGCCCGTGTACGGGTACTCCGTGGCATCAGGCGAGCGCAGCAATAGGGACGCGCTGGACTGTGCTTGCAGCATTCGGTTGGCCTTCCTCTTCATCACCAACCGAGCTCGCAGGTCGGCTCGCTGTGTGCGCCGACGGATGGTTAGCGAAACGCCGAAATAGGCAAATAACAGGTGGTCGTTTTCGGGACGGAAGAGCCGGTCTTCGAGCTCAGCCTTGCCCCAGAGGTGCCACTCTTCCAATTCCATCTCGCGGCACTTTTGGGCGAAGTCGTCGCGAGCCTTCTTGGAAAAATCGCAGGCCGCCGCGAACACAAGTCCGTGAAGCTTCTCATCCGGGCTGAGCACGGTGTCGTCCAAGTACTTGACCAGCGCCTTCGGCCCAATGGCCCGCTCACGCTTGCACTGGATGAGCCAGAGCCTGTCATCGATGCCCTCTTTGAGGGTCGATTGCTCCTCGACTGTTTCGCCTTCGTCTGCTGAAGCAGAGGGTTGAGTCTCCTTGGCAACGATTTCATAGCCTCGCGCATCGAACCCATCGTCGTTGCCTGAGCGCCCCGTGGCTTCGAGTCGCCTCCAGGGCTTGAACTCGTACGCAAGCTGTCGCACAAGGTCTTCGAATCTCTTCGGGTCCAGGTCTTCGAAGTGCAGGGGGCCAATGGTGTGAGTGGTAGCCATATAGCACCATATCATCTGGACGGTTTGCTTGGAATGCGGAAGCAGTTGCCTTAACGGGGTGAGCCTGCTGGCTTGCTCGGAAGCTGACGTTGGCGAGCGACTGGTTGTGGCCCAGACTGTGTAAAAAGACGGGAACTTATAGGATCTCGTCCGATCTATGCGATAGGCATAGATCAAGGGTGACGGGATGAAGCGATTCATAGAGGGAGCGGACAGGACGCAAAGCACGTTGCTGCCGGAAATGTTGGACGAGTACATTGCTGAGACCAACCCGGTGCGCGTCGTCGATGTGTATGTGGATGAACTGGATCTGGGCAAACTGGGATTTGCAGGTGTTGATCCCGCTGCCACAGGCCGTCCAGCGTACCACCCTGCCGTTCTTCTGAAGATCTACATCTACGGCTACCTGAATCGCATTCAATCCAGTCGGCGTCTCGAGAAGGAGGCCGGCCGCAACGTTGAGCTCATGTGGCTGACCGGTCGTCTGATGCCCGACTTCAAGACCATTGCAAATTTCCGCAAGGACAACGGCAAAGCAATCCGTAGCGTCTGCAAACAGTTCATCGTGTTGTGCCAGCAATTAGGTCTGTTCTCGGATGCCCTGGTCGCCATCGACGGCAGCAAGTTCAAGGCCGTCAATAACCGCGACCGGAATTTCACCAGTGCCAAGCTGCAACGGCGAATGGAAGAAATTGAATCGAGCATCAATCGCTACCTGGTCGAACTCGACACCGCTGACCGGCAGGAACCTGCGACGGCACAGCTCAAGAAGGAGCGGCTGCACGACAAGATCGCGGCGTTGAAGGACCAGATGAAAGTGCTCAAGGAGATCGAAGTCCAGCTCGAAGCGACGCCGGACAAGCAGATTTCCCTGACCGACCCCGATGCCCGTTCCATGAAGACACGCGGCACCGGCATCGTGGGCTACAACGTCCAGACTGCGGTGGATACGAAGAACCACCTGATTGTGGCCCACGAGGTCACCAACGACGGGATTGACCGAAGCCAACTGTCGTCAATGGCCCAGCAGGCGCGGACCGCCATCGGCACCGAGGCTCTCACGGTCATCGCTGATCGGGGCTATTTCAAAGGCGAGGAGATACTGGCCTGCCACGATCTCGGCATTACCGCGATTGTTCCCAAGACCATGACCTCGGCAGCCAAAGCCGAGGGGCGATTCGACAAGGCTGACTTCATCTACGATGCCGCTGCCAATGAATTTCGGTGTCCGGCCGGGCAGCGCGTGATCTGGCGCTTCTCTGCCATTGAGACGGGCATGAAGATCAGCCGGTACTGGAGTTCCCATTGCCCCCGTTGCGCCATCAAGGACCAGTGCACGCCCAGCGACTACCGACGGGTCAGTCGATGGCAGCATCAGGGCGTGCTTGACGACATGCAGGCGCGCCTTGACCGCGCGCCCGATAGCATGCGGATTCGCCGCCAAACTGCTGAGCACCCGTTCGGCACCCTCAAGTCATGGATGGGCAGCGCCCATTTCCTGACCAGGACGCTGCAACGGGTCAGTACGGAAATGAGCTTGCACGTTCTGGCCTACAACCTCAAACGCGTCATGCAAATCTTGGGACCAGCAACCCTGATGCAGATGATGAGGGCGTAAGCCCTCTCTTGGCCTACTCACGCCCAGCGCAGACGACTCGCCATCCTCCAGCAGCTCATATCCGAAGCTTCACCGCCTTCCAGATCGGTTCGTCGTCACGACCGACTTCGCGCACCTTAAATCACCTGCGCTCGGCTGTTATTACACAGTCTGGGCCGATTGCCGTCGCAGAAAAGTCAGTCATGGCGCTACGCCAATCCGTTTGTGAAAAGCTACACCCGCTCGTAGGTGACGAAGGCGTAGTCGAAACCTGTCTCGGCGCGATGCGTTGCGCGCGCCGTTTCGCGCCAGGCGGCGCGATTCCAGTCCGGGAAATGCGCATCGCCTTCGAAGTCGGCGGCGATCTCCGTGAGTTGCAGGCGGTCGGCGAACTCGAAGGATTGCGCGTAGAGTTCGGCGCCGCCGATGACGAAGACTTCATCAACATCGCCGGATGCGGCGACTGCGGCTTGCAGCGACGTGACGATGGTGGCGCCGTCGGCTTGATAAGCGGGATCGCGCGTGACGACGATGTGCTGCCGGCCGGGTAATTTGCCGGGTAGCGATTCCCAGGTCTTGCGGCCCATGATCATCGGGTGGCCCATGGTCAGCGCCTTGAAGTGTTTCAGGTCTTCGGGCAGGCGCCAGGGCAGTTTGTTGTCGCGGCCGATGACGCCGTTGCGGGCGATGCCGGCGATCAAAGTCAGTCGTGGTGGCACGCCAAGCTCCTACTGTTCGAGCGTCTGGTAGAGCGCCGCGTACTGGGCGGCCGGCTTCGACCAGCTGACGTCGCGGCCCATGCCGTAGATCTGCAAGCGCCGCCAGCCCTTTTTGTCATACCAGGCGGCAGCGGCTNNTACATCTGGTTGAGGCCGCAGGGCTCGAAGCGCGAGGGCATCAGGAAGATGTCGGCGCCGGCTTCGATGCGGTGCGCCAGCCCTTCGTCGAAGCCGATACGGACGGCGAAGTTGCCTGGGTGCGCGATCACCAGGCGCCGAAACTCTTCTTCCAGTGTGCGTTCACCGCTGCCAAGGACGACCAGTTGCGCAGGCAGGTCGGCGATCTCCTGCTGGATGGTGTTGATGAGATCGAGGCCCTTCTGGTGGGTGAGACGGCTGATGATGCCGAGCAGCGGCAGATCGTCGCGCACCGTCAGCCCCATTTCCTTCTGCAACGCGGCCTTGTTCTTCTTCTTCCGGGCGAGGTTGGCAACGTCGTAAGGGAAGGGAATTTGCGCATCCTGCGCCGGGTTCCAGGCGTTGGTGTCGATGCCGTTCAGGATGCCGGAGATCTGCGCGCTGCGTTCGCGCAGAAGGCCGGCGAGGCCCATGCCTTCGGCATCGGTTTGAATTTCGGTCGCGTAGGTTGGGCTGACCGTGGTGATGGCATCCGCGTAGTGCAGGCCGGCCTTGAGGAAGGACAGTCGGCCGTAGTATTCGACGCCGTGCATCGACCAGGACTCGGCCGGCAACCCGAGTTCGGCGAGCGTATGCGGACCGAACATGCCCTGGAAAGCGAGGTTGTGGATGGTGATCAGCGTGCGGGCGCGGCCACCTGGCAGCAGGCGCAAATAGGCGGGCGCCAGTCCGGTCTGCCAGTCGTTGCAGTGGATGATGTCCGGTTGCCAGAGAGGGGTGTTTTGCTCCGAACCCAGCCAGGCGGCAACGCGCGAAAGCAGGCCGAATCGCAGGTAGTTGTCGAGCCAGTCATGGCCCTCCGGCCCCAGGTAGGGGTTGCCGGGCCGGTCGAAGTACGGTTGGCAGTCGAGCAATACGAGCGGTGTGCCATCGGGGGCCGTTGCCGAGCGGAGCGCCGCGTGGGCAAAGTGTCCGCCCAGACCCGCGAGCGTCGCGACGATGGGCGCTGCCGGAAAGGCCAGACGCAGCGCCGGGTAGTAAGGCACCAGCACGCGAAGGTCGAGGCCCGCGGCGCGCAACGCGGGCGGCAGCGCCGCGGCGACGTCGCCCAGTCCCCCCGTCTTCACCCAGGGGGCAATTTCAGAGGTGGCGAATAGGACCTTCACGTCCTGCGGCAATAGGCGAGCAGCCCGGCAGTCGAACTGTCGAGTCCATCCGCCGGGGCGCGGCCCTCGATGATCGGCAGCAGGCGGTTCGCCAGTTGCTTGCCGTATTCGACGCCCCACTGGTCGTAGGAATTCAGATTCCAGATCATGCCGAGCGCGAACACCTTGTGCTCGAACAGCGCGATCAACTGGCCGAAGTTGTAGGGATCGAGGCGTGGCAGCAAGAGCGTCGTCGACGGCTGGTTGCCCGGGAAGACCTTGTAGGGCAGCAAACGGTCGATGACGGTGCTGGGCACATGGGCCGCTTCCATCTCGGCGCGCACTTCCTCGGCGGTCTTGCCGTGCATCAGCGCTTCGGCCTGGGCAAAGCAGTTTGCCAGCAGCTTCTCGTGGTGACCCGGCAGCGGGAAATCCGCTTCGCGGCTGACGATGAAATCGCTGGGAATCAGGCGGCCGCCCTGGTGGAGCAACTGGTAGAAGGCGTGCTGGCCGTTGGTGCCGGCCTCGCCCCAAAGTATGGGTGACGTCGGACAACCGGGATCCTGACCATTGCGGTCGGCGCGCTTGCCGTTCGATTCCATTTCCAACTGCTGGAGGTAGCGCGGCAGCAATTCCAGCGACTGGCTGTAAGGCAGGCAGGCGCGGGTCTCGGCGCCGAGGAAATCGGTATTCCAGACGTCGAGCAGTGCCAGCACGAATGGCAGGTTGCGCTCGGCCGGAGCTTCGAAGAAATGCGCGTCCATGGCGGCGGCGCCGGCCAGGAAGCGCTGGAAATTCTCGAAGCCGATGGCCAGGGCCAGCGGCAGGCCGATGGCCGACCAGACCGAGAAGCGGCCGCCGACCCAGTCCCAGAAGGCGAAAGCGTGGTCGGGGTCGATACCGAACTTGGCGACTCCGGACAGGTTGGTGGACACGGCGACGAAGTGCCGGCGCACGGCCGCCTCGCCCAGCGCGTCGACCAGCCAGCGGCGCGCCGAGGCGGCGTTCTGCATCGTTTCCTGCGTCGTGAAGGTCTTGCTGGCGATGACGAACAGCGTTGTGCGCGGGCTCAGGCCGGCCAGCGTCGTCGCCAGATGGGCGCCGTCGAGGTTGGATACGTAATGGACCTTCAGGTGCGGAATGTGATGCGCGGCCAGCGCCTGGGTGGCCATCTTCGGACCAAGGTCGGAACCGCCGATGCCGATATTGACGACATCGAGAACCTGTTCGCCCGTGGCACCGCGCCATTCGCCGCTGTGCAGGGCGTTGCAGAAGCGCCGCATCTGTTCCAGCACCGCGTGCACCTGCGGCATGACGTCGAGCCCGTTTTGCAGGATCGGCCGCGTGCCCTGATGGCGCAAGGCGTGGTGCAGGACGGCGCGGCCCTCGGTGTGGTTGATCGCTTCGCCGGCGCGCAGGCGATTGATCCAGCCGGGCATGTCGGCTACCCACCAGAGGCCCTGCAACGCGCCGAGCGTCTCTGCTGTCAGGCGCTGCTTGGAGTAATCCAGCAGCAGGCCGTTGTGTTCGAGGGAGAAGCGGCTGAAGCGTTGCGGATCGCTGGCGAACAGGTCGCGCAGATGAACGTCGCGTGCACGCTCGGCATGGGTAGCCAGCGTTTGCCAGGTTTTCGAGGCGACGGACGAAGCACTCATAGCCAGACCATCATACCCATTTCAAATGGATGGGTGAGCATCTCGTGGTGTGGATAGACGCGCAGGCGATACTCGATCTTGCCACAGACCTCGGGCGTCAGTTCGAGCGTAAACAGGCTCTCGCCGTCCTGCTCCGGCCCCTGGTATTCCATCCGGTAAGGGCGCGGCGGCCGCGACTGCGAATTCGTATTGGGCCTGCTGAACAGCAGTTCCACCGTGACATCCGATGGCACCAGGCCGTCCAGGCGCACGGCGACACCGAAGCGGACGCCGCTGCCGAAGTCGATGCGTCGCTGCGTGTCGTCGATCCGGCGCAGCGACACGCGCGGCCAGGCGGTGCGCACGCGCGTTTTCCACTCGGCCAGTTGGCGGGCGGCGGTGAAACCGGTTTCGCTGTAGCGATGCCATTGCTTCGCTGCCGGCTGGTAATACTTGCTGACGTACTCGCCGACCATGCGCGCGGAGTTGAATTCCTGCGTGATGCTGGCGATCGAACGTTTCGACATCCCGACCCAGCCTGGTGAGTAGCCCATCGGGCCGCGGTCGTAGTAGAGCGGTGCGACTTTGTCCTGCAACAGCTCGTACAGCGTGCGCGCTTCTTCGTAGTCGCGCCGGCTCTCGTCTACGCCGTGGTCGTAGGCGCTGGAGGTCGGCTTGATTGCCCAGCCGTTCTCGTTCTCCTTGCCCGGCTTGTAGCCTTCGGCCCACCAGCCGTCCAGCACGGAAAGGTTGAGGACGCCGTTGATGCCGGCCTTCATGCCCGAGGTGCCGGACGCTTCGAGCGGATACACCGGATTGTTGAGCCAGACGTCGACGCCGGAAACGAGCCGGCGGGCGAGGCGCAGGTCGTAGCCCTCGACGAGCAGGATGTGGCCCATGAATTCCGGCATGTTGGCGACCTCGGCAATGCGCCGGATCATTGCCTGGCCGGGTTCGTCCGCCGGGTGTGCCTTGCCGGCGAAGATGAACACCACCGGCCGCTCGGGATCGCTGACGATCTGCTTCAGCCAGGCCAGGTTCTGGAACAACAGCGTGGCGCGNNACCAGGTGCAGCATCTGCGCCTTCATCGACTGCCGTACGCTCCAGAACAGGTGGTCGGGAATCTGGTGGATCTGCTGCCATACCTGGGCATCGGTAAGACGCTGCGACCAGCCGGGACCGAGTATGCGGTCGAAAGTCTCATGCCACATGTCCGAAAGGAATGTCGGCACGTGCACGCCGTTGGTGACGTAGCCGATCGGATTTTCGGTCGGGTCGATCTGCGGCCAAAGGTCGGCGCAGATCTGCGCCGACACTTCGCCATGCACTTCCGAAACGCCGTTCTGGTGCCGCGAGCCGCGGATCGCCAGCGTCGTCATGTTGAAGTCGCCGCGTCCCTGCGTCTGGCCAAGCGCCATCAGCGCCTGGATGTCGCAGCCCATGTCGGTGCAGCAGCCCTCGAAGTAGCGCCGGATCATGTCTTCGGCAAAATGGTCGTGGCCGGCCGGCACAGCGGTATGCGTCGTGAATACCGTATTGCAGGCGACGGCTTCNNCCCATGCCGAGGACGATTTCCTGCTCGATGCGGGTGGTGCGGTCGCCGCCGTAAAGCTGGTGCGCGATGTCGCGGTCGTGTAACGAATTCTGTTCGACGTCGGTGTCGAGCAGGTAGAGCTCGATGCGGCCGACCAGCGCTTTCCACACCTTGACCTCGACATTGCGCCCCGGCAGCTTTACCGTGACATGAAGTTCGCTGCCGTCGGCGCGCAGGACCGGCTTGATCGGCAGGTCGTCGAAGTCCGTATCGTTGTAGGTCGCGTGCTGGCGGCCATCGGCGTCGATGGTTTGCAGGAAGTAGCCCTGGCGGTAGAGCAGGCCGATAGCGACGAAGGGCAGCTTGAGGTCGGAGGCCGTCTTGCAGTGGTCGCCGGCGAGAATGCCGAGGCCGCCGGAATAGATGGGCAGGCTTTCGTGGAAGCCGAACTCGGCGCAAAAGTAGGCGATCAGTTCGCCGTCGCCCATGTGCGGCGCGTGCTCGCGCGAGGGTGCCGACAAGTAGCTGTCGTGCGCCGACAGCACGCGCGCCATGCTTGCGAGGAAGACCGGGTCGGTCACCGCCTCGTCGAGACGGCGCTGGTCGACGCGCTTCAGAAAGGCCTTCGGACTATGGCCGACGGCGCCCCAGAGCTTGCTGCCGAGGCGGGCGAACAGCGTTCGCGTCGGCCGGTCCCAGCTGTACCAGAGGTTGTTGGCGATCTCGTCCAGACGGCCGAGCCGTTCGGGCAGTTTCGGATTGACTTCGAGCTGGAAGCGGGTGCCTGACATCGGAGTTCTTTCGTTATGAAGGGCTCATGGATAATTCTACGCCGGGCGCTTGCGCGCTTCGACGGTGAAAGTCAGCTCTCGCGGGACGCCGTCCAGCGGCCACGAATAAGTCAGCTCGGCCGCCTGCATGATCTTCTCGAAGCCGGCCTCGGATTGCGACACGGTTCGGTGCGCTCTGGCCACCAGCCGCAGTGCCTGGCTGGTACTGATCGTGAGGCTGCCGCCAAGCACGCCGTCGTCGAGCGTCAGCCGGCTGGCGGCGGACAACTCCAGGTGGTCGCCAAATCCGCAGGGCACGTCGCCGTTTTCCAGGATGTAGCGACCCAGGTAGCCGTCGCAGCTGGGCATGGCGATGTTGATGCGGATTTCGGCACGGCCGACGGCGTCTTCGCAGCGATAGTGCACCGTCAGGCGGTTGCCGACCATGCGGTACGTTTTGGCAAGCGTACCGGCGCAAACGACCGTCGAGAAAACGGCGGCTTCCTGTTCGCGGTAGTCGTTGATCGGCCGCGGCGCGCCTTCGGCCGGGTACCAGCAGTCGACGAACATGCCACGCGGACGCGAATCCGGCTCGGCGTCCTGCGGCGTGATGGCGTGGCGGAAAGCGACGCGATCGTGGGCCGAGGCGATGCCGTCGTGCAAAACGCTTTCATCGTGCGGTGCATGCAGCTTGTCGTGATAGCCCTCGGCGTGACGGCGCAGGGTGTCGCCGAAATTGTGCGCCAGGGTGTGGCTGGAAAGCTCCGCCAGCGCTGCGTCGCCGTCGGTGCGGACGACGGCGAGCAGGTTGTCGCCGCGCAGGAAGATTTCGTCGTGGCCATCGCAGTCGAGGTCTGTCCGCGCCAAAGTCAGCCGTGGTGATACGCCGTCCA
>PMIH01000268.1 GCA_003158255.1 Rhodocyclaceae bacterium | reverse complement strand
GCGTCGCCAGTGCCCCCTTGCCCAGCTCGCGCGTCTGCGGATCGAAGCGGAAGCTCTGGTCGTAAATCAGCATCTGGGCCGAGAGCCTGGCCTGACGCCGCTTGGCGGGATCGGGCGAATTGATCAGTTCCTCGCCGAACAGGATCAGGCGTTCGACATCGTGGGCGTTGTCGTTCTGTGCGGTCAACGCGGGCAACAGCAGGTTGCGGGTGTCCTCGGCCAGTGCGGCGATCTTGTCCTGCCCGAAGATGACCACGGCGAACACGCTGCCCAGTGCGATCGCCAGAACCGTCGCCCCGGGAAGCAGCAAGCGCCGCAGCGGCAGGGCGCGACGCGGCGCTTCTCCCTCGGGAAGAGCGTCAGAAGACGCCAGCGGGGAAGTAGGCGTTGTTGATGCGGGCATAGGTGCCGTCGCGCAGTATCGCTGTCATGGCGGCATTGATCGCCTGACGGAGATCGTTGCGGCCCTTGGTCAGCGGAATGGCAACATCGCCGCCGAGGCCGCCGTCGTAAATGGGTTCGCCGATGATTTCGAAGCGTTCGCCGCCCTTGGCGGTCATGAAGGCGAAATGGCTCATCGTCGAACCCAGCATCAGATCCGCCTTGCCCGCCGCCAGGGCGGCATTGCGCTCGGCATTGCTGGCATAGGTATCGATCGTCGCGACGTCGCCATACAGTTCGCGCAGATAGCGTTCCTGCACGGCGCCCTTTTGCACCGCCACCGTCTTGCCCTTGAGTTCCTGGCGGCTGATCGCCTTGACGACGCCGGGCTGCCCGACGAAGGTGGACGAAGAACGCCAGAAGCGATCGCTGAAATCCACCAGCTTCTCGCGCTCCGGCGTGCGCAGGATGTTGGCCACCACGAAATCGAATCTTCCGGACGCGACGCCGGGAATGAAATCGGCGAACGCGGCCGGCTGCAAGCGACACTCCCGGTTCATGGCCTTGCACAGCGCCTTGGCGATGTCGACCGAAAAGCCGGTCGGTTCGCCCTTGTCGTTCATCCAGCCGAAGGGGCGGTCGTTGTTGTTGACCGCCACGACCAACGGCTCGGCGGCCAGAGCCTGGAGCGCCAGGCAAAGCCATGCGCACAGCAATAGCCGCCAAGTCTTCACGTAACCTTCCCCGGCGATGCGTCGCCACCGCCATGCTCAATGAGCCAACTGCGCGCCGCGGGTTCGGGCATCGGCCGGGCGATCAGGTAACCCTGCGCCTCCTGGCAGCCGAGACTGCCCAGGCGCGCCAGGACATCGGCCTTTTCGATGCCTTCGGCGATGGCTCGGGCGCTGAGACCATGCGCCAGATGGATAATCGAGGCAACGATGGCTTCGTCGGCCGGGTCTTCCACGATCCGCTCGACAAAAGAGCGGTCGATCTTCAAAGCAATGCCTTTGGGCAGGCGCCGCAGCAGGGCGAACGACGAATAGCCGGTGCCGAAATCGTCGACCGCCAGCCGGACGCCGAGATCGGCGATGCGGCCCAGCACGGCAAGAGAGCGGTCCGGCGCCACCATCATGGCAGTTTCGGTGATCTCCACTTCCAGCAGATGCGGCGGGATGCCGCGCGCGCGCAGCACCTGGGCGATCCAGTCCGGTAGATCCTCCTCGACCAGATTCCGGGCCGAGAGATTGATGGCGACCGGAACGGGCAACCCCTGCCGCAGCCAATCGTCGATCTGGGCGGCGGCCGTCTCGACGACCCAGTGGGTCAGGCGGCGGATCATGTCGGTGAGTTCGATCTGGGGCAGAAACTCGCCCGGCGGCAGCAGGCCGCGGCGCGGATGCTGCCAGCGCACCAGCGCCTCGACACCAGTGGCCTTGCCGCTGGCGATGTGGATCTTGGGCTGGTAATGCAGCACCAGGTGGTTCGCCGCAACGGCATCGGCAAACTGCGACAGCAAGGCCAGGCGGCTTGTGGAATTGGTGTCCTGCTGTGCCGCGTAGCTGGAGTAGCGCGACATCGTCTGCTTGGCGACGTACATCGCCACGTCGGCGCAACGCAACAGCTCGCCGCTGCGGTCGCCGTCGCGCGGGTAGATCGCGATGCCGACGCTACAGCCCATCTCGATGCGCATGTTTTCCAGCGCGAACGGCGATTCAAGGTTGCCGAGGATCAACTCCGCCAGGTGCTCGGCTTCCCGCGTATCACCGCCCTCGACGCAGACGGCGAATTCATCGCCACCCAGGCGCGCCACGAAGCCGGGGCGACCATCCAGTACGGTAAGCAGGCGGCCCGCCAACTGCTTCAGCAGCTCGTCGCCGACGTCATGACCGAGGGCATCGTTGATGCTCTTGAATCGATCCAGATCCAGCAGCAGTAGCGCAAAGCCGCTGACCGCCGGATCGGCCAGCATGCGGTCCATGTCTTCGCTGAACTTCTTTCGGTTGGGCAACCCGGTCAGCGTGTCGAAATAGGCGAGCTTCGCCAGGTCCTGCGTCCGCTCGGCGACTTTCGCCTCCAGGACATCGCGGGCCTCCGCCACTTCCCGCTGCGCGCGACGCAGGCGCAACTGCAACTCGACCCGGGCCAGGACTTCGCGTTCCTGGAACGGCTTCTCGATGTAATCGGCGCCGCCGGCCTCGAAAGCCTGCAGCTTGTCGGCCAGGTCGCCCGAGGCGCTCAGGAAGACGATGGGAATGTTGGCCGTCGCCGGGTCCGCCTTGAGCCGGGCGCAGACGGCAAAGCCGTCCATCTCCGGCATGCGGATGTCGAGCAGCACCAGATCGGGCGGATCGACCGCCACCACCTGCAGGGCTTCGCGGCCGCTGGTGACCGGACGCACGTCGTACCCCGCCTGCAAGAGAAAACCTGCGATTACCCGAAGATTGTCGGGAATGTCGTCAACGGCGAGGATCTTGCCGAGCATGCGTGTTTGTGGGGGAGGAGCGAACACCGATAAGGCTATAACTATAGCAAAGCGGGTGTTGCAGTGGCGGCATAGCATGACGGCCGAAAAGCTAAGGCCGGGCACCTGAAAGTCAGCCTTGGCGGTACGCCAGTGAGGAGCTTGCCACCATGCCGCGGCCTTGTACCGCCCGGATTCCCATCATCCCGCATCACTGCTGCATAAACACATTTTGTTGCAGTGCAGCATTTATGCGTATATAGTGGGCCTGTCAGTCCCCCCAATCCCACATTCAGGAGCACACCATGTCCATCAATCTTGAGCAATTCGCCGCCTCCAACAAGGCCACTGTCGATTCTCTGCTGGCCGTGGCAAACACCGCCCTGGCTACCGCCGAGCGCATCGCCGCCCTGAACCTGGGTGCCGCCCGTACCGCGCTGGAAGACTCTGCCTCCGCGACCAGGGCCGTTCTCGCGGTGAAGAACCCCAACGAAGTCGCTGCACTGCAATCCTCAATGGTGCAGCCGGCCGTCGAGAAGGCTGTCAGCTATTCCCGTTCGCTATATGAAATCTCCAGCGAATCCCAGCAGCAACTGGCCAAGACGCTGGAAGCCCAGTTTGCCGATTTCCAGAAGCAGGTTGCTGGCATGGTCGAGCAAGCGACCAAGGCCGCTCCCGCCGGATCGGAAGGCATTGTCGCCGCCATGCAGAGCGCCATCGCCGCCGCCAACTCCGCCTTCAGCAACATGACGACGATGACCAAGCAGTTCACGGAGACGGCTCAGGCCAACATGGCCGCCGCGACCAAGGCCGCCACCAAGACAAAGTAATCGCGTCGGTAGGCTAGCAACACCAACGCCGAAGGCAGCCCGCCTTCGGCGTTTGTCTTTGGTCGGTCGCGGCTCTGCGCCTATTACTGCTTCCGCCGCCCCCTGGCGGTTTCAAGATGTGCGCATAGCCGCGCGGCACCGTCGACCAGGCGCGGGGTGTGGCGCTGGATGAGGTCGGGCGGGATGAAGAACAGGTTGTCGCGCTTGACGGCCGTCATGGTGCGCCACTGGCGCCAGTCGTCCAGCCACTCGGGGCGAGATTCGTCCATGCCGCTGGCGACGATGGCTTCCGGGTCGGCGGCGATGACGGCTTCGACCGAGACGACGGGCGCGAGCACCTTCAGCCCGGCGAAAACGTTCTCGCCGCCACACAGGTTGATGACATCGCTGATCACCTGCGCGCCGCCGACGGTCATCAACGGCTGCTTCCAGATCTCGTAGAAGGTACGCACCTTCGGCCGCGCGCCGTAACGGGTGCGCAGTTCCTGCAAGCGATTGCGGAAACTCGCGGCGGCGGCGCGGGCGGTGGCTTGCGTGCCGGCCAGTTCGCCGTAGCGTTCGAGATTCATCGCCACGTCGTCGATGCGCTCGGGCTGCGCCAGATAAACAGGGATGCCGAGCGCGCGCAGCTTCTCGATGTGCGCCGCGCTGTTGCCGCTGGCCCAGCCGACGGCGAGATCCGGCTTCAGCGCAGCGATGGCTTCGAGGTCGAGCCGCGCATAGCCGCCGATGCGCGGCACCTTCTTCGCCGCTTCCGGATAGTCGCTGTACTCCACCGCGCCAACCAGGCGCTCGCCGGCGCCGGCCGCGTAGAGCGTCTCGGTGATATGCGGCGCGAGGCTGACGATGCGCCGCGCTGGCTGCGCGAGCCGCACGGTCGCGCCGGTGTCGTCTTGCACGACGACTTCGGCGTGGGCAAGGCCGATGCAACAAGCGAGCGCGCTGACGAGCCGGAGCAGCCAGGAGGCCATGGGATAATCCGTCGATGAAAGATCGGCAATTCTACCGGTGACCGCGCGCGCCCTCATGGTGCAGGGCTGCACCTCCGACGCAGGCAAGAGCGTGCTGGTCGCGGCGCTCTGCCGCGTGTTGCACCGACGCGGCGTGCGCGTCGCGCCGTTCAAGCCGCAGAACATGGCACTCAACTCGGCCGTCACCATCGACGGCGGCGAGATCGGCCGCGCGCAGGCGCTACAGGCGCAGGCCGCCGGGCTGGCGCCGCGCATCGACTTCAACCCCGTGCTACTCAAGCCCAACACCGACAAGCGCGCGCAGGTGATCATTCACGGCAAGGCCATCGCCGATCTCGATGCCAAGGCTTACCACGACTACAAGCGCGTGGCGATGAACGCGGTGCTGGAGTCGTGGCGGCGGCTGACGGACGAGTTCGATTGCGTGATCGTCGAAGGCGCCGGCAGCCCGGCAGAAGTAAATCTGCGCGACCGCGACATCGCCAACATGGGCTTCGCCGAGGCCGTGGATATTCCCGTCATCATCGTCGGCGACATCGATCGCGGCGGTGTCCTTGCCCATTTCGTCGGTACGCTCGACTGCCTCGCGGAGAGCGAGCGGGCGCGCGTGCAGGGCCTGGTCGTCAATCGCTTCCGCGGCGACATCGGCCTGCTCGAACCCGGCCTCGACTGGCTTGCAGAACGGACCGGCAAGCCGGTACTCGGCGTGCTGCCCTATCTGCACGGCCTGTTCCTCGACGCCGAGGACGCGCTGGAACATCACGTTGAGCACACCGGCGAAACCAAGCTGACCGTCGCCGTGCCCGTCTTCCCGCGCATCTCCAACGCCAACGACCTCGACCCGCTGCGCCTGCATCCGCAGATCGATTTCCGCTGGATCGGGCCCGGGCAGGCGCTGCCTCCTTGCGACCTGATCGTGCTGCCCGGCTCGAAATCCGTGCAGGCCGACCTCGCCTGGCTGCGCGCGCAGGGGCACGAGGCCACCATCAAGCGCCACCTGCGTTACGGCGGCAAACTGATCGGCCTGTGCGGCGGCTACCAAATTCTCGGTCGAAGGTTGCACGATCCCGCCGGAATCGAAGGCTCGCCCGGCACCATCGAAGGTCTCGGCCTGCTCGACTGCGAGACCACGCTGGAAGTCGAGAAGCAGTTGATGAACGTGAGCGGACGCCTCGCGCTCGACGACGCGCCAATGAGCGGCTACGAAATCCACATGGGCGTCACGACCGGTCCCGCGCTAAACATGCCTGCCGTGCGATTCGATGATGGCCGCAGCGATGGCGTGTTGTCGAACGACATCATCGGCACTTACTGCCACGGCCTGTTCGACCGCCCGGAAGCGCTAACCGCGCTGCTCGCCTGGGCCGGCGCCGGGGGCATCGCGGCAGTCGACCTCTCCGCGCGCCGCGAAGCCGACCTCGACCGACTGGCCGATGCGGTGGAAACTTCGCTCGACTGGAAGGTGCTCAGTCGCTGGATTTGAGTCGGCGCACAAACCAGCGCGTAAGCAATACCTCGAAGAGTCCGTCGTGGCGGTACGCCACTAACAGGCGGCAAAGTGCCCAGAACGGTCCATCAAGTGCGATCGAAGAACAACGACTACTGCCTCAGCTTGAGGCCACGTTCGACTCCATCCCAAGTCCACCCATCTCCACGCTTGACCTCGCGGCGCCCTCCCGAGCCATCGTTCTTCACGACGAACCTGATTTCGTCGCAGCCACCAAACTTCGGTGGTACGGTGATCGTTGTTGAGGTTTCGCTTCTTGCTACAACGGCGTTCAACTTACCTCGGTAGCAATCATGTAGATCTCCCGCCACAATCTGCACGAATGCGCTTCCCTCGTCTTCCGTCAGCGAGAGGTACCCTGCCGGAGGTGCGCCAAGCATGAGAGATCGCGTATTGCTCGAAGTTTGATAGGTCCAACTTTGGCTTCCAGCAATTGCCGAGGTCGCACCTACGAGCACGACGAGGGTCGCGGTGGTGCGCCACAATGAGAAACGCCTCGGGTTCTGATATGGACGTATCAGACTATTCACGGTGGTCTCGCTTTCTCGCCAAACTGGCGCAACCAGTACTTACCATCAGTTTCCGCGACTCCTTGCATTCATTCTGCTGCCGCCATGACTAGCCTACAAGCCATTGGGCGCAATTTCAATTCCTTCCCGGCGTTCCGAAGCTCGCGACCGACGGCGCTTGGCCGGCTCAAGGCAGTGTCGACGTGAATTGGCTCGCCGAAAACCAGCCGCTCAGTTTGCGCGGGGCGCAGTTCCTTCGATTGAAACTTGATCGCCACCTCGACCGGCCGGTTGTGGCCGATTGGGTGAGTAGGATTCTGCGCCACCAAGCTGACGTTCGCCGAAACCTGAAATCTTCAATGACAGCTATGCGGCGCATGCGTCACTGAGTACGTTTGGCCCATAGCTGACTAGTACCACCTCACCACAAAGCTGTCCTGTGGCTATTCGTATCGCATCGAGAACACTGAATCGTTGCGTGCCATTCGCATAGAATGTGGCCATCATGTCGCTCTCGCAACGCTACTTTGCATTTCTGATCCTGGTTTGGGGTGCCGCCAGCACGGTTCATGGCGAGGACAATCCGTCGATCGGCCCGATCGCTCCGCTCAACGAAAAAGTGGCTTGGATGCCCGGTGACCTCGGGAATCCTGTATCCCTCGAAGTTACCGTGATGACACCGATTGGGCCGGGTCCGTTTCCCCTTGCGGTGATGAATCATGGTGCGGGAAGTGTCGGCGAAGCGACAACCACACGCTACCACGTCAGCTATTCAGCTTATTACTTCCTTTCCCGCGGCTATGCCGTCGCGTTGCCCATGATGCGCGGGTTCGGCGAATCAGACGGCCGAATCGACGTTCACGGTTGTAGGCTGGAAGAAGTCGGTCTGAGCAGTGCCAGGGACATCCGCGCCGTCATCGACCACATCACTGCGACCGAACCTGCAATCGATACGACTCGTGTTGTGATGGCCGGACAGAGCTATGGCGGTTGGAATACCCTGGCGTTCGGCACACTCCGCTTCCCCCGGGTCGTTGGGCTGATCAACTTTGCCGGCGGCGTCGCATCACCACAGTGCAAAGACTGGACATCCCAACTACCGCGCAGTGCCGCGAGTTTTGGCGCGCGCACCAAGACCCCTTCAATCTGGCTTTATGGCGATAACGACTCGATCTTCCCGCCGTCGATCTGGCGCGCCATGTACGACCGGTACACCAAAGCCGGCGGCCCCGCGGAACTGGTGGCCTATGGCAACTTCATGGCGGACTCGCACAACATGTTGGGTTTCATGGAAGGGTTGCCGATATGGACTCCCAAGGTTGACGGCTTCCTTGCTAGATTGGGAATGCCATACAAGAACATTTATCCTGAATACCTGCCGACCGAATTCCCGCCTCCCAGCCACTTCGCCGCTGTAGACGACATCGATGCAGTGCCCAACCTCAGTACCGAAGGTAAAACCGTCTACAAGACGTTTTTGCGAGCCACGATGCCTCGGGTCTTCGTCCTTTCCCCGTCGGGATTTGTCGGGGAGTTCCACGGAGGCGCCGACCCAGTTGGGCGCGGATTGACCAGTTGTCGGAAGCGCTTCAATGATTGCCAAGTCTACGCAGCGGACAATGACGTTACCTGGATCCCACCCGTTCCGGTTCAAGCGCCACCACCATCGCATTTTGCCGCGCTGGACGATGTCGATGCCGTTCCCTATTTGAACGACCAGGGAAAGAAGACGTATCGGAAATACCTGCAAGACCCGTTGCCGCGCGCCTTTGTCGTGGCACCTTCGGGGATGTTCGGATCGTTTACAGGGGGCTTCGATCCAATTGCTAGAGGCTTGAGCGCTTGCGGGCAGCGCGCCAAAGGCTGCCGAGTCTACGCTGTCAATAATGACGTCACTTGGACCCGTCCGACGCCGGCGCCGCCAGCAACGCATTTCGCCGCCCTGACTGACGAGCGTGCCGTTCCCTATGTGACGGATGGGGGACGACAGGGCTATCTGAAGTTTCTGGCCTTCGGCATACCGCGTGCGTTTGTGATTGCTCCCGATGGCGCTTGGTCGGCTTCTCGTGGAGGCGACGATCCGGTTGCGACGGCAATGCAGGCTTGCGAGAAAGAGCATCAGCGGTGTCGTCTTTATGCGGTCGACAATGACATCGTCTGGCCCGAGGCCCAATGAACTGTAACGGCCACAGGCAACAGGCGGCCAGTAGCTGCCAGTCGGGGTGGTTACGGTGGCAGGTATTCACGGCGAGATTGATGTCGGCCACGCCGGCCGGTGTGCCAGTTATGCCTGTGCTGCCGTCGGCTCAGGTGCAGATTAGATTGAGCCCCCTTTGATTGCCTTGACGGCTACACCCAGCGTCAGCAATGTGTCACGAAAGCCCTTTATCCTTACCCTTGAATATGACAAAGGAGAAACACAAATGACACAAGTTATCCGCAACACAGCAATCCTGTTCTTGGTTGTTATCGTCAGCGCGTGTGCAGGCTATCGTGACTTTTACACCAAGGGTTCCAACGCATTCCATGACATCACTATCGAAGTGTCTCCCGAACTCCAAAAAGCTGCGACTCTGGAAAATGTAACGATAGTCAAAAAGCCAGGGGAGGGACATAGCTTCGTTGTCAGCGGCGACATTCAATATGGCGCGTCATGCAAAACCCTGTTCATCAATACCAGCTTTATAAATACCGAAGGTGTGATCCTGCACAATGCCAAAGGTGTCGTGATGCCTTATGTCGCCAATACCAAGGCCCGCTTTCAGGCCAGTGCCTATATTGTCGCCATGGTCGGAGAAACCAAGGACATCGTAGGCAAGGTGGTGCTTAGCGGTCTGGAATGTTACTGAGACTGTTGCGTGCCAGCCAAACCGGCTGGCACCACAAAATCTAATGTTCGCCCACTTTCGATCACGAGACGCCTTGACTATTGAAATTGGATAGCTATCCCGACCGGCGGCTTGTGGCCGGTTACAGCCTCGATCACTCGCCGGTGCTGACGTCGGCGTCGGCAATGTATTCGTCGTATAGCAGGCTTGCGTGCTCCTCGGCGTCATTGAGATTGCCGTACCCGCTCACACGCGCGCCGGCCCTCTCGACCCAGCAGTATGTCGCACCCTCGACGTCGCCTTCGACGACGACAAATGGACCGAGCTGACTTACGGTTCTCTTCATGCGTCCCATTCCATATCAATCATTGACCTCTACCTTATCCCTCCACCACGCCGTTGGAATGTCTATCACGTATGGCACCTGATGGCAGATTTCCGCGCCACAGCCGGCTTAGCGGCCGGGCTTAAGCGTGAGCGGCAGGCCGGCCGCCACCAGCGTCACTTCGCTCGCGATGGCGGCGATGCGTTGATTCAGCCGACCCTGCTCGTCGCGGAAGCGGCGCGCCAGCGGGTTCTCGGGCACGATGCCCCAGCCGACTTCGTTGCTGACGAGGATGATGCGGCCCGGTAGTCCGGGCAGCGCTGCGAGCAGTTTGTCGATTTCTTCCTCGCGCTCGCCGAGCAGCGCGTTGGTCAGCCAGAGCGTCAGGCAATCGACCAGCAGGCACGCATCGATTGCCGCTTCGCGGCGCAGCGCGTCGGCTAGCAGTAGCGGCTCTTCGACGGTGCGCCATTCGGTGGGGCGGCGCTCGCGGTGGTGGGCGATGCGCTCGCTCATTTCCTCGTCGCGCGCTTCGCAGGTGGCGATGTAGGTGACGCGCAGGTTGCTCTCTCGCGCCAGCCGTTCCGCGTGGCTGCTCTTGCCCGAACGGGCGCCGCCAATGATGAGTACGATCATGGCGAGACTATAATCGCCCGCGATTCGGTCAAGGGAATGCCGTGCAAATCGGCAGCGGGCCCGCCGCTGTAACCGGGGACGACCGTCGCATGTCGAAAGACAGCCACTGCGTGGGAACACCCGCGCGGGAAGGCGCGACGGGCGGACGATCCGGGAGCCAGAAGACCTGCCGAGTTCTTTCCGCGCGGCCCGTGGCACGGGACGCATTTTGACGAAAGGATGAATCGGATGCATTCCCCTGCTTTTGCGGTGGCGCCTGCCACGCGCGAACTGGACGCGGCCCTGCGCCACAAGATCGACCAGAAGACCAAACCGCTCGGCGCGCTCGGCCGGCTCGAAGAACTCGCGCTCCAGATCGGCCGCGTACGCGGTTCGCTGACGCCGACGCTCAACAAACCGCACATCGTCATTTTCGCCGGCGACCATGGCGCGCTCAGGGATAAACGCGGGGCGGGCATTTCGGCCTATCCTCAGGACGTCACCTGGCAGATGGTGGAGAACTTCCTGGCCGGTGGCGCGGCGATCAACGTTTTCGCCCGCGCCAACGACATCGGCCTCACCATCGTCGATGCCGGCGTGGCGCACGACTTCGGTGTCCGCGAAAATCTCGTCGACGCGAAAGTCAGCCATGACGGTACGCCAAGCTACCTCGACGGCGCAGCGATGACCGCCGAGCAGCGCGATTGGGCGATGGCGCGTGGTGCCGGCATCGTCGCGAATCTGGCGGCGGACGGCTGCGAGGTGATCGGCTTCGGCGAGATGGGCATTGGCAACACGGCGTCGGCTTCGCTCATCACGCATTGTCTGACCGATCTGGCGCTGCCGACGTGCGTCGGCCGCGGCACCGGGCTAGACGACGCGGGGCTGGTGCGCAAGCAGGCGCTGCTCGAACACGCGCTGGTGGCGTGGTCCGAGCGCAATGCCAAGCCGCTCGACGTACTCGCGCGCTTCGGCGGTTTCGAGATCGCCATGATGGCCGGCGCGATGCTGGCTGCCGCACAGGCGAAGATGCTGGTGCTGGTCGACGGCTTCATCTGCGGTTCGGCGGCACTGACGGTCGCGCGCATCGCGCCCGACTTCCTCGACTATGCCGTGTTCTGCCACGCTTCGGCTGAATCAGGCCATCGCGCGCAGCTCGCGGCATTGCAGGTATCGCCGCTCGTTTCCCTCGACTTGCGCCTGGGCGAAGGCACCGGCGCCGCGCTGGCCTGGCCACTGGTAAAGGCCGCCTGCGCCTTCCTCAACGAAATGGCCAGCTTCGAATCGGCCGGCGTTTCGGAAAAGCTGTGATCCGAAGAGAAGCCGAATACTTCTTCGCGGCGCTGCGCTTCTTCACGCGGCTGCCGGCGCCCGCGTGGGTCGGCCATTCGGCCGAGCAACTGAACCATGCGGCGCGCTACTTTCCGCTGGTCGGCGTGATCGTCGGCGGCATCGGCGCGGGCGTCACGCTCGCGACGGCGCAGGTGTGGCCGATTGGCATCGCCGTCCTGCTCGGCATGGTGGCGACGCTGCTGGCGACTGGGGCATTCCACGAAGACGGGCTTGCCGACAGCGTCGACGGTTTCGGCGGCGGCTGGACGCGCGAAGACGTGTTGCGCATCATGAAGGATTCGCGCATTGGCAGCTACGGCGCGATCGGCATCGGCGTCGCGCTGCTGACGAAGTACGAGAGCCTGGCTGCGCTAGGAGGCGTACCGTCACGACTGACTTTGGTAATCATCGCCGGCCATAGCGTGTCGCGCTTCGCTTCGACGACGCTGATCTACGCGCTCGACTACGCCCGCGACGACGACAGTTCCAAATCGAAGCCGCTCGCCACGCGCCTGGGCAAGGGCGAACTGGCGCTCGCGGCGCTGTTCGGCCTGGCGCCGTGCCTGCTGCTGCCGGTGGGGCAGGCGACCATTGCGCTGGTGGCCGTCGTCTTCGTCTCGTTGGCCGCCGCGCGCTACTTCATCAAACGCATCGGCGGCTACACGGGGGACTGTCTGGGCGCGACGCAACAGCTCACGGAAATTGCGTTCTACCTGGGATTGCTGTGCGCACGTTCCTGATCCGCCATCCGAAGCCGGCCGTTGCGGCAGGTGTCTGTTACGGCCGCAGCGACCTCGGGCTGGCTGATGACCCGAAGCGCTGCGTCGAATCGTTGCGCCCGCTGCTGCCGCTCGCCGCGCCGCTTTACACCAGCCCGCTGCGGCGTTGCCTGGAACTGGCGCGGGCGTTGCACGACCGGCCGGTGATCGACGCGCGCCTCGTCGAGATGAACTTCGGCGACTGGGAGATGCGGCGCTGGGACGACATTCCCCGCGGCGAAGTCGACGCGTGGGCGGCCGATCCGGTCGGCTTCGCACCGCCGGGCGGCGAGTCGGCGACGGCAATGCGCGCACGCGTGGCGACGTTCCTTTCCGAGTTACCAGACACGGCCGTGGTAGTCGCCCACGGCGGCGTGCTGCGCGCCTGCGTTGGGGAACTGGTCCAGGTCGAGGAATGGCACACGCTGCATTTCGATTACGGCACCGTCAGTCTGATCGAAGACGGGCGGCTGGTCTGGCACAATGTCAGCCATGCCATCTGACTTCCTGCTTTCGCTGCCGCAGCTTTCCGGCTTTCTCGCCGTCGCCGTACTGATCACACTCGCGCCGGGACCGGACAACCTCATGGTCCTATCGCTGGGCATGGCGCGCGGTCGCCAGGCGGGGGTGATGTTCGGCCTTGGCTGCGCACTCGGTTGCATCAACCACACGCTGCTGGCCGCGCTCGGCGTGTCTGCCCTGATCGCCGCCTCGCCGGTTGCCTTCACTGCGCTGAAGATGGCTGGCGGGCTCTATCTCGTCTGGCTCGGCGTTCAGGCCATACGCAACGCCCGGCCCGCGAGCGTCGCCACGGCGACGAACGAGCCGCCGATGAAGCTGTTCGTCAAAGGTCTGGTCGCCAACGCCATCAACCCGAAGGTGATCCTGTTCTTCCTCGCCTTCCTGCCGCAGTTCGTCGACACGGCGCACGGGCACGCCGGCTGGCAGATCGTCCAGCTCGGTTTCGTGTTCACCGTCGAGACCGTCATTATCTTCGCCACCATCGGCTGGTTCTCCGGCCGGCTCGGCGAACGGCTGGCGCGCAGCCCGGCGATCGGCACCTGGCTCGACCGCGTCGCCGGCGGCATTTTCGTCGCGCTCGGACTGCGCCTGCTGACGGCGCGCTGAGCATGGTCAAGAACTCGCTGGAAGAGGTCGTCGCGCGGCAGCGCGCGGAACTGAAGCGATTGCTCGAAGACCCCCTGCGCCGCGCGGCACGTGCCTGCGCCGCGGTGTGGGGCGACCGCGAAGCGCTCGACGAAGTGCTCGGGCGCATGATCTCGACGGTGCTGTATTGCCGCTACCTCTACGCGGTCGATACCAACGGCGTGCAGATCTCGGACAACGTCAGCCGGCGCGGTGTTGTCGAGGCGGACTTCGGCCGCGACCGCTCGCATCGTCCCTACATGCGCGAGGCGCAACCGGCCTCAGGCTTTCTGCTTTCGCGCGCCTACATCACGCTGCGCGAGCGGCGGCCGGGATTGACGGCGATCCAGCTGGTACGCGACGAAGCGGGCAAGGCGCTTGGCTTCGTCGGCGCCGACTTCTTCCTGCACGACCTGCCGCTGACGCGGCAGAGCATCGACGAGCAGACGCAGTGGCGGCAGATGCGCGGCGACCCGGCGATTCGCGGCGCGGTATTCCACCAGACACGCACCGAGAGCGAGATGGATCGCAACATCGACACCGTACTCGGCGTCGTCGAGGAGCTGATGGTTGACCACGGCATGCACCACATCATGCTGCACTTCTCCAGCAGCCGCGCCGTGTATTGGACGGTGGACGACCCGTTCCGCTACCGTCTGCTCGACATCAAGGCACTGACCAGTCCCGACATCTGCCTCGCCTTCCGCAAGCAGCCGTATCCGTCGAACGCACTGGTGCCGAAGGAACGCATCCGCGCCATTCTCGACGGCCTGCGCGCGCTGCGCTTTGTCGACGAGACCTTCTACCTGCGCACGGGAACGCTGAACATCTTCAACGGCATCGTCGCGCTGACCTTCTCCTGCGACGGCTCGCATTACGTGCCCTACGACGAATTCCTCAAGATGGACGTGGCCTTCTGGCTGGGCGCCGTCTGAAGGGCGGGGCGTAGAATCGACGGCATCGCTTTCGCATGTTCGCCGCCATGAAACGTCCGTCGCTTCGCACGCTGATCATCCTTGCCGTCGTTGCCGCTGTCGTTATCGGCGTGTTGTGGCGACTGACTTTGCCGAAGTCGGTCGCGGTCATCGTCAAGGAAGTCGATCGCGGCCGCGTCGAAGCCACCATCGCCAACACCCGCGCCGGCTCCATCGAGGCCTGCCAGCGCACCAAGCTGTCCACCATCCTTGGCGGCCGCATCGAGATCCTTGCGATCAAGGAAGGCGACAAGGTGAAGAAGGGCCAGTTGCTGATGAAGCTCTGGAACGACGACCAGAAGGCGCAGCAGACGCTGGCCGACACGCAGGTCGATCAGGCGAAGAAGCAGGTCGGCGAGGCCTGCACCGTCGCCGCGAATGCCACGCGCGACGCCGAGCGGACTGCGAAGCTGTACCACGACGGCTTTGTCTCGATCTCCGCCGAAGAGGCTGCCCGATCCGGCGCCGAGGCCAAGCAGGCCACCTGCGAAACCGCCAAGGCCGCCGTGCGCCAGGCGGAAGCGCGGCTGTCCGCCACGCGGGTCGAGCAGGGCCGCACCGTCCTCTATGCGCCCTTCGCCGGCACGATCGCGAAGATCGTCGGCGAGGTCGGCGAGTACTCGACGCCTTCGCCACCGGGCGTGCCGACGCCGCCGGCCATTGACCTGATCGACGAGACCTGCCTGTACGTGACAGCACCGATGGACGAGATCGACGCGCC
>PMIH01000116.1 GCA_003158255.1 Rhodocyclaceae bacterium | reverse complement strand
GCGTCGCATGGCCATCGCCAGTCCCGCGAGCCGCATTGCCCTCGTCGCGGTGATTCCGATACCTCCCCTGTTCGGTAGTAGCGATCCGACCGACAGTGGCGGCAATGCCCATGTGCGTGAACTGGTTCACCTCAAACACTGGGCGCTTCAGCTTGGTTTGCCGGAAGAGCGGCGAACCTGCCACGTCCTGGAAAGCGATGACGTCGCCAGTGCCATTCTCGACTACGCGCGGATAAATCGGGTGGACCAGATCGTGGTCGGAGCACCACCGATGGTCGGGGGGCCTCACCAAGGGGTTGCCTATGCCCCTCATCCCGGTGCGGTTGCACCGCGAATTGCCCTGGGTGCCGAGTGTTCGGTGACGCTGGTCCGCCCCCGGCACGACGGCTGATCTGGCTGGCAGGCTCTGTCTATACCCAAAGCCAGATAACGTACATCTCGTTTTTCAGTGGCCGTTCAGGTATTTGAGGCCTGTCCGCGCCGCTGTAAGTAGGCCGTCAGGGTTGCTCTCTAATATCGCCAGCCATAGGCACTGTTGGTTTCTTTTGCGCGCAGGCTTTACCAGGCATCCAGCTCCCCCGCTGGGTGTCGGAAAATACAAATCATTCCGATTGGAATGGGCAGGGGGAGGAGACATTTACTAATCAACGGAAGTATGGAGGAGACAAATGGCAGCTGATCTCTATGCAAAGATACGGGCCAACCCGCGATATCAGGAATTCGTGAGCGTTCGCAGCCGTTACTCGATCATCATGTCGGTTATCGGTGCGCTTGCCTACTACGGCTTCATCGGACTCGTGGCCTACGACAAGTCATTCCTGGCCCAGAAGATCGGTGAGGGATACACGATGAGCATCGGTATTCCGATCGGGGTCGGCGTCATCCTGTTCACGATCATCATTACCTGGATCTACGTGCGTCGTGCCAACAGCGAGTTCGACGATACCAACGCCGAAATCATTCGGGAGGCGCAGAAATAACATGACCCACATGCAACGCATTCTCGCGGCTGTAGCTGCATTCGCCGTTGCCGGCATCGTCTATGCGGCCGGTCCCGACACGGGCCAGACGGTAAAGCAGGCTACCAACTGGACGGCCATCGTCATGTTCGCCGTATTCGTCACCATCACGCTTTTCATCACCAAGTGGGCGGCGGCGCGGACCAAGACGGCGGCTGACTTCTATACGGCTGGTGGCGGCATTACCGGTTTCCAGAACGGCCTGGCGATCGCCGGCGACTACATGTCGGCGGCTTCTTTCCTCGGCATTTCCGGCCTGGTGTTCGGTAGCGGCTTCGATGGCCTGATCTTCTCGATCGGCTGGCTGGTCGGCTGGCCCGTCATCACCTTTCTGATGGCCGAACGGCTGCGCAACCTCGGCAAGTTTACATTTGCCGACGTGGCCTCCTACCGTTTCTCGCAGACCTCGACGCGCACCTTCGCGGCAATCGGTTCCCTCGTCGTCGTGGCGTTCTACATGATCGCCCAGATGGTCGGTGCCGGCCAACTGATCAAGATCCTGTTCGGTCTCGACTACATGGTTGCCGAGATTCTGGTAGGCGTGATCATGATGATGTATGTGCTGTTCGGCGGCATGACCGCAACGACCTGGGTGCAGATCATCAAGGCCTGCATGCTGCTCGGTGGCGCTACCTTCATGGCCATCTTCGTGCTGTTCCAGTTTGGCTTCAGCCCCGAGGCATTGTTCACCAAGGCGGTGGAAGTTCATAGCAAGCATGACGCCATCATGGGTCCGGGCGCGTTGATCAAGGATCCGATCTCGGCGATCTCCGTTGGTATGGCGCTGATGTTTGGCACCGCCGGCCTGCCGCACATCCTGATGCGCTTCNNTTCTACATCCTGACCTTCATCATCGGCTTCGGCGCCATCGTCTTCCTGACTCAGGATCCGGGCACCTACTACGTCGATGGCGACTTGGCCAAGGGTCTGAAGGGCGGCGGCAACATGGCGGCGGTGCATCTCGCCAACGCTGTCGGCGGCAACGTCTTTCTCGGCTTCATCTCCGCCGTGGCCTTCGCCACGATTCTGGCGGTGGTGGCTGGCCTGACGCTGTCCGGTGCCTCGGCCGTCTCACACGACCTCTACGCCTCCGTCTGGCGTCACGGCAACGTCGATTCCGCTACGGAACTACGTGTATCCAAGATCACGACGGTCTGCTTGGGTATTGTCGCGGTTGTCCTCGGTATCGCCTTCGAGAAGCAGAACGTCGCCTACATGGTGATGCTGGCCTTCACGATCGCCTGCTCAGGCAACTTCCCGGTGCTGTTCATGTCGGTGCTGTGGAAGAACTGCACGACCCGCGGTGCGGTGGTCGGTGGCTACGTTGGCCTGATCCTGGCGACAGTGCTGACCATCGGTTCCGATTCGGTGTGGGTCGCTGTGATCGGCAATCCGAAGGGTTCCGCCTGGTTCCCGTACAACTCGGCTGCCATTTTCTCGATGACGGCGGCGTTCTTCACCATCTGGCTCGTGTCCAAGTTGGATAACAGCGAACAAGCCAAGAAGGAACGTGCCCTGTACCCTGACCAGCAGACTCGTTCGGAAACAGGCGTCGGCTCTGCCGCCGCTTCGGGTCACTAAGCGCTAGCAGACGAATAGCGCCAGAGGGGGTGGCCCTGCCGTTCGCGGCAGGGCCATTTTTTATCCCCCGTGCTGTGAGAACTCGCTATAATCCGCGACCTTCTGGCCAGGTAGCTCAGTTGGTAGAGCAGCGGATTGAAAATCCGCGTGTCGACGGTTCGATTCCGCCCCTGGCCACCAGTATTACCAGCCCCTGTAGGTCTTACGACTTGTAGGGGCTTTCTCTTTGTGTGTTCGGTATCGAGTGCGGGAGCTCGCGGTGGCCGTGGGCGATAACTTATGTGTCTTTATCCTTGAGGCAGCCGATTGTGCGTAACGTACTCGTACTACTTCACCTATTGGCCGTGATCGTCTGGATTGGCGGAATGTTTTTCGCGCACTTCTGTCTGCGGCCGGTCGCCGCGGCCCAGTTGCCGCCGCCCCAGCGTCTGCCGCTCCTGGCGGCTGTCCTCGGAATATTTTTCAAGTTCGTTGGGCTCGCGGTTTTACTGCTGTGGGGGAGCGGTTTGATCCGCTTCGCCCAAGTGGGGGCTGCGATTCCGGCGAACTGGCTGGCAATGGCCGGTTTGGGGCTGGTAATGACTCTTGTCTTTGGGGTGATCGTGCTCCGCTACTACCGAAGACTGCGCGCAGCCTTGCAGATCCATGACTGGCTCTCGGCGGGACAGGCGATGAATGCGATTCGACCGCTTGTGCTCACCAATCTGGTACTCGGCTTGATTACCGTTACCGTTGCCATCGCAGGGTAAGTTCAGCCCTCGTCAGGTATTGGGTCCCCTCCACCTTCTTTGATATCGAGTCCGTATGACCACTCACCCCACACGCCACCGCATCCTGTTCCGCGACCTTGCCATTGGCCAGCGCTTCTGGGACCCCATCAGCGCCGAGTATTTCGTCAAGGAGAGCGCCACCATGGCGGCGATGGTCACCGGTATTGGCGATGGCACAGTGCCAGACGAATTCGAGGCTGACGACGTGGTGGGAGTCGACGAGTAACGGCAAGGGCTGTCGCCGAACCTGAAGAAGGTCAGGTCAGCGTCTACCGAACCAGCAGCAGCCCAGTATGACACCGGGGCATGGGGTGGCGACGCTGCAGCCGAGATCCTCAGTCAAGTCATGACCAACACGCTTGCGAAGCCTGAGTTTGCTACAGCTTTGCGGAACTGACTAGGAATAGGAAAGCGCAACTCGGATCGAACGTTGAGACCTATCGCCGACGGCACTTCGGCTTTTGCTGAAATTGACTGGCATCCCATGCTGCGTCGGTAGCGGTGATATAGCCGCGGTAATCGAAGCACCAAGGCCGTTCAACTTGTCGACAATGCCCTTTCAAGTACCGAAAGCGCGATGGGACCTGCGGCACCGATACCGACAGTGCTGACCCACTGCGTTGCAATTTCAATCTTTCTCAACAATCAGCATTGCTGTGTCTACATACCCAGGAACGCCCGAGCGATGAAGGCGGCCATCTGTTCGCGGGTGACGGTTTGGGCCGGACAGAAGTTGCCGCCACCGCAGCCGGTGGTGATATTGAGTTCCGCGAGTCGCTTGATGTACCGGCAGAAGCCATTCGTCTGCGCAACGTCGGCAAAGCCGCTGCCGCTGCCACAGTAGGTTGCCGCCGGCTCGCCTTCCACGGCCCGGACGATGAACGCCGCCATCTGGTCGCGCGGGACGTTGTCGTTGGGACAGTAGTTGTTGCTGCCACACCCGGTAGTGATGGCGAGTTCCTTCAGCCGCTTGATGTGGCCGCAGAAGGTGTTGCTCACCGGCACGTCGGCAAAGGGCGGCGTGCTGCCGCAATAACCCACGACCGGGTCGCTTTCGACGCCCCGGATCACGAACGCCGCCATTTGCGCGCGATTGACCGCTTGGGTCGGGCAGTAGTTGCCTCCGCCACAGCCGGTGGTGATGCCGGCGCCATACAGGGCGTTGATATATGACAGGAACGATGAGTTGGCGGTATCCAGGAACGGCGTCGCCGGATCGTCGTCGTACAGGGTGACGGTCGCCGTGCTGTTGCCCAGGCTCGCCGAGCCTGTCAGGTTAGACAGCGTAACGGTGAAGGTCTTCGCGGGTTCCGTGATGGTGTCGTGGAGGATCGGGACGTTGATGAACTTCGGATTGCCGTCACCATCGGGCCAGGATAGCGTGCCGCTGGTGGTCGTATAGTCCGAACCGGCCAGGGCGGTCCCATTGCTCGTGGCATAGCTGACACCCACCGCGCCGATGGCGCCGCCGATGCGATTCACGCGCACTCGAGCAGACGGGGCGCCTTCGCTCACCTTGCGACTCGCCTGGATGCTCAGCGTTCCCGGGCCCGCCGGTTCAAAGGCGCCGATCGACGGCGGATTGGGGCGGACGGCACCGGTGATGTCCAGGAGCGAGCCATGCGCGGCATTGCCGGCACCGATCAGCGGCGAACCGGAGGTCGGACTGAAGTCGCTTCCGGCCGACACGAACAGCGGGTCACCGGTGAAAGACGCCGTGTCGAAGCCGGACCCGGCGGCATATGTTTTCCATGCGGCAAGGGTTCCCCGGGTCATCTCCCAACGATTGGTGGCAGTCGAGTGGCAATGGTTGTTGTTGATGAATGAGTATGCTGAGGTGGCAAGTCCGTAGCTGAAACAGTTCACGCCACTGCCCGCCGCAGATGACATATATGTAACAGTGTTATTTGCTATCACATATCCCGTGCCTTCTATTCCGACATCAATCCCGGTATACCCGCCAGTGTTGTTGGACGTGGAGTACATCGTATTATTTTGAATGACAATGCCGGAGGACTGTTCATCAGCGCAGGTGACTCCCGCCACCGGTGAATTTGGAGTGCATGTCCCCACACTGGTTCGACCAGCAGACATTATGGGTACTATCCCGGCACCCGGAATTTCCGAGTAGATAATATTATTCTTTATCACGCACCCGACATTGCAATTTTGCAAACCGATTCCTATATTTCCGCCATTGACGACTACGTTGTCTGATATCTCAACATTATGAAGTTTACCGCCGACATTGTATCCATGATGCCCAAAGGCAATTCCGTAACATCCACCGAACACTGTTGTTCTGTCCTGCACCAATGTGTTGCCACGGATAATGACATTACTTTCCTCGCCCCCGCCGCTTATCATTACGCCGATGCACTGAGTATTGTGTTTGACTGAATCCCTATAGAACCCGTAAATATAGTTTCCCATGATTTCAATCCCATCCACAGGAATGGCAGCTCCGGTGTAAATGGCGTGATCGAAAGCATCATCGCCGCCAGTATCGATAAAGGAGTTACTGTTAACCTTCATATTATTGGCACTCCCATGGACGCCAAAATAGGCAACATTATTAAAATCACTCCCGGATATAAATATATTTCTGTTGTTTGTTGCCGTCCCTCCGTTTGAGGAAACACCGAGGTCGAATGAATCAAATGTTACGTTCCCGATTGTCCAGTCGTGCTGAGATGAGTAAATTTGCATACCCCAGTTAAGACCATATCCTGCCGTATGACCACCTTGCAGTTTAAGGTTCAGAATACGGATGCCGCCATCACCAGTTTCATTGACAAAGAAAAGATAGTGTTGTGCGGCTTCAACTGCGTTATTGATAATCGGCTTCGCACCTGCTCCGTCAACTGGGTATTCCCTTAATTCCTGACATATCGCCCCGGCAGGACAATCCGTGCGACCAATGCGATAGGTATAATTTGCTGGAACTGGTGAAGGAACCGAGAAAGAACCTCCCCGATACAAAGCAGCGGTTCTGTATAAACCGCCATTCAAGAAAGCAACTGCTGCAGACATTGTCTGTTTGGGATGTGCCTCCGATCCCTCATTCGAATCACTTCCCGACGATACGCCCAAAGCCGAACAAGCTTGGTTAGCGCCTCTGCAGTCGCAGAAATACTGCACATCGTTTCCGCTAATGTACGGGGTTGTGCCCCATCCGTTTTGAACATCGATGATGGATTGGGGGGGGCATAGTTTGTGTCTAAACCACTATAATTATCACTAATCGATTCTCCAGACGAGGCGAGGCGGGGAACCGTGGTTAGTACTATGAAACAAACGGTCAGTGCAGTGTTTGATTTTACAAATGTGCTGATCGACATGATCGTATCCTTTAAATGATTAAAATCAATTCGCTGCCACGTATAGACTACCACGTATGGACAAGAGGAAATATTGTGCCCTGACAATAACTTCAACAAATTATATAGTCGATATACGACTAAAATGGTTATTTCTAGTTCCCTGGGTATATTGCTGCAAATGCCAATAGTTAATTGAAAATGCATACATAATGGCAGCAGTTATTGCGGCAATGACTTTACCGCCATTTGTCGCGAACTCCGGGAACTGAGGGCGGTACAGATTTTATCGTTTATGGAGCGCTGAGCAGGTTTCTGTACCGAACTCAGGGCGAGTGGATCAATCGGGTGATTTCCTACGCAGTAATGTCCATTTCGCATTCCGCCACAGTCCACTGCTCAACAGCGTCCAGAACGATGTCCCGAGCATGACCGCTGGTAAGAATGTGGTTGTTCTGCTACGGCAGGAGTTGTTATGGCTATCGCCAGTCCGCCAAGAACAGCGGCAGTATTTTTTCTACACGTAATAGCGCCGGCACGGCTAAGCCGGGTGGATCAGTTACGATTCGATTTGATCGATGTCATTGGGTGGTAGCGCACATCTTCGACCTGTGCCCAAACCTGCCAGAGCCTCTTATCGACACGCGGGGGTTGTGGGTGCGCCTGACTGGCCAGGGCAAGTGTGTTGGGCCTTGATGGGCCTGCTGCGCTTAGATGACGCGGTTTCCAGCCGCGAATTTCGACGCCAGCCTGCTCATCGCCCCTTGCCCTGACCCGTTGCGGAACCACCGGCTTATGCCCGCTGCTGCTCTCCCTGCATGGCACTGACGCCACTTTCACGCTTTGCTCATGCAGACAAAGAGGTACTCAGGTTGAGTTCACCGCCTCGATGGACGTGTTCTCGGTTAACGATGGCGATAGCCTAGCAGCCTGTCGGACTTAG
>PMIH01000266.1 GCA_003158255.1 Rhodocyclaceae bacterium | reverse complement strand
CATCACCGTATCGAAGCCGTCGTTCCGGGTCGCAATCACCTCTGAATAGACGATGTCACGCTTCGGGTCGTCACGGAGCTGCTGAAAGCATGGTCGATGGGCCAGACCCAGGCTGGCAATTTCCTTTACCGACGAGGCGTACAGCAGATCGCCGGCGGCATCGAAGATCCCGAGCGCACCCAGTTCAGGAAAGCGGGCAAGCGCTCCGTCGAGTTCGACGGCTATCTTGCGTCGGTATCGCGGCGTCGCTTCGGGCAGCAACATATCGCCGCCGACGGTTTCGGCGATGTTGTCCAACGACGCCCGAATCCGATCGATCGAAGCATGGAACCGCGACTCGATCATCGCGGTCAGGTTGCCGACGTTAACCTCGGCGGCGAGGAGCGCTTCGTGGCGACCGACCCAAAACACGTAGGCAAGCAGCGCAATCGCCGTAACGATCACCAGCATTGACGGAGAAAGGGCGAACCGGCGGACGACCGGCACGAACTTGCCAGAATTCAACGGTGCGGATCCAGTACGAAAGGAATAGCGCTCATTGTGAGCACCCGCCACGGAATCGGCAACCCTTATCGGTACTCGAAAGAAAGTGCTCCAGCGCGGTAGTCAGGTATACCGGGCGAGCGTCGCAGCACGGAAGTTGTCCGTGCTGCGACCTTGCTGCTTACTTCTTACTTGTCCGTGCCGCGAATGTCGACGATGACGCGGCGATTCGGGGCCAGGCAGGTAATCAACTTGGCCTTCGACATCTTGGCTCCGCAGTTAACACTTGCGAGCGGCTGGCTCTCGCCCACACCGACAGCATCGAAGGTGGTCGCATTCAGGCCCTTCGACTGGAGGTACGTCTTGACTTCCGCCGCACGCCGCTCGGACAGCTTCTGATTGCTCTTGACGCTGCCGATACGATCCGTGTGACCGGTCACGTGAACAGTGGACACCTTGCCGCAACGACTGCCGGCATCCTTCACGATGGCATCGAGCTGGGTCTTGGCGGCCGGCGTCAAATCTGACTTGCCGAAAGCAAACGTGGTATCGGCTGCCAGCGCGGCACCGAATTCGCACTTGGGTGGAGGCGGAGCGACGGGCGCAGGCTTCGGCGCAGCAGCAACCGGAGCGGGCGCCGGCGCGGGCTCGGCCTTCGGAACCAGGTCCGGATCGCATTCCGCGATGGCCTTCGCCGGAGTCCATTCGGCGGTGCGCCAGCAAAGGTTGTAACCGCTGCGCGCAACAACGCCACGGCCGTCGATCATATAGGCCTCGGGGGTGACAACTTCAGCCATCGCCGACCCGGCAGACATGCCGATCAGGACGGAAACAACGGTACGAGCATTGATGGACTTGGGCATCATTATTGACTCTCCTTATAAAAAAACTACAAATGCTAAGCTCTTCCCGAAACGAACATCCTAGTCGAGGGCGACTGGGAAAACATCGGGTGACCCGGCGGTGTAACATTAGTTCACATTTTGCTGCCTTCGGCAACTGTCCCCATTTCGCAACTGTCCCCATTTCAGAGATATGCTACCCGAATCCACAGAACTTGAGCAGCGGAACGGGATTGTATCGTTCTGCCATATTTTTTAGTGTGAGAATAGCGCTCCTCGAAGACGATCCGGCCCAGGCCGAAACGCTCGCCGCCTGGCTTGTGGCGGCGGGCCATGATGCCCACATTTTCGGACTGGGCAAGGATTTGCTCCGTCAGGCGAGCCGGGAAAGTTTCGATACCTTCCTGATTGACTGGATGCTGCCCGACCAAAGCGGGCACGACGTGCTGCGCTGGCTGCGGCAGGAGCGCGGTGAAACTGCGCCGGCGATTTTCGTCACCAGCCGGGACGCCGAAGAAGACATCGTTGCCGGACTCGATGCCGGCGCCGACGACTACATGATCAAGCCGATACGGCGCCTTGAGTTGCTGTCTCGCCTCGACGCAGTTTGGCGTCGGGTCCGTCCTCGCGATGAAAGCCAGCAGACGATCGATCTGCCGCCCTACCTTTTCGAACTGGAACATCGGCGCGTACTCCGACATGGCAAGCCGGTCGAGCCACTCACTGAAAAGGAATTCGTCCTCGCGGCCTTCCTGTTTCAGAACCTGGGACGCCTGTTTTCCCGCGGCCACCTGCTGGAGGCGATCTGGGGATTGAGCGCCGCCATCCCGACGCGCACGCTGGACACGCATATCAGCCGCGTCCGCAAGAAGCTGGATCTGCATCCCGCCAACGGCTTCCGGCTGGTGCCCACCTATAACTACGGCTATCGGCTGGAACGAGTTAACGGCGATCTGTGATTCGCTTCGCGCAGGGCCCGTATGGCGGGCCGGCGAGGCAAACATTTGTTACATGGCACAATCCGGGCGCGCTCCCGGCTACCATCCGTATCCGTATCAAATCACCTGCCCATGTCCACCATGAACTGCATCGTCCTGCGACGTATCGCGTGGCCAAGACCTTCCCCTTCCCGCTGGCCATTGGCGACACTGCTCGCAGTCGCCGGCATGATCGGATTCCTGGACTCCGCCAATGCCGCGGAGGAATACAGGCACCCGGTGCAACCGGGTGAAACGCTGATCGGAATCTCGCGCGATCTGTTGCAGAACCCAGGCGACTGGACGAGATTGCAGGCGCTGAACAAGATTTCCGACCCCTATCGAATCCTGCCAGCTACGGTATTGCGAATCCCGTTCACGCTGCTGCGCCGTGAGCCCGCTTCCGCCACGGTAACGGCCGTCAGCGGCGACGTCCGTGCCGGTGGCGAGCCGCTGAAACTGCGCAGCACAATCGGGCGTGGCACACAGATCGTCACGGGCCCGCAGAGCTTTGCCACCATAGAACTGATCGACGGTTCACGTCTTGTTCTCCAGCCCGGCAGCCAGATGAAATTCGAGGAGCTGTCGCGCTACCACAACACAAACCTGCCGAATACACGCCTGCGTCTCGATGGCGGTCGCATCGAATCGATCGTCACCAAGACCTTGGCGCCGAGCCCGCAATACACGATCGTTACACCGAGCGCCATCATCGGCGTTCGGGGCACGCGATTTCGCGTGGCTGCCGACGAGATGTCGCATGCAAGCCGCGCTGAGGTGACGGACGGTACCGTCGGCGTCCAGGGCGGTAGCAGAGACAAGGCCTCGGCGGTCGCTGCCGGTTACGGCGTGGTGGCGGAAGCGGGTGGCACCGTTTCCGCACCCGCGGCACTCTTGCCAAAGCCGGACCTTGGCGCCCTGCCGAAGCTCCAAGAGCGCACCATCGTCCGTTTTTCATTCCCGGCGCTGTCCGGCGCGCAGTCCTATCGCGTCCAGGTCGGNNAGGTCGGCGCCGACGCCGACATGCGCAACGTACTGGCCGAGGCCGCTGGTGCCAAACCGGAAGCGAAATTCGCCGATCTGCCCGACGGCAACTACACCTTGCGGGTACGCGGTATCGACGCCAAAGGACTGGAAGGTCGCGACGCCGACTTTCCTTTCCAGTTGAAGGCGCGACCGGAACCGCCCTTCGCTGCCGCGCCGCTCACCGGGACGAAACTGCGTGCCGAATCCGCCGAACTGGTCTGGACAAACAATCTCGACGCGGCGCGCTATCGCGTTCAACTCGCCGGCGACGACAAGTTCTCGACGCCAGTCGCCGACATCGATGGCATCGAAGGCACCGTCATCGTGCCGGCTCGAAAACTGCCGCCCGGCGACTACTACTGGCGCGCCCGCAGCCTGCGCGCCGACGGCGATGTGGGCCCGTGGGGCGATGCCCAGCATTTCGTCCTGAAGCCGCTGCCGGCCGATCCGGAACCGCCGAAGATCGACAACGACCACTTGACCTTTGCCTGGTCCGGCGAACCGGGCCAGACGTTCCTGTTTCAATTCGCCAGCGATCCGAAGTTCGCGGAAACGATTACCGAGCAGCAACTGGATCAGCCCTCGACAATGCTGGCGCGGCCGGATGCCGGCACGTACTACATGCGCGTGCGCGCCACCGATGCCGATGGCTTTGTCGGCCCGTTCACCAACCCGCAGAAGATCGAGGTGCCGATGCCTCCCCCGCCCTGGTGGCTGCCGCTCTTGATCTTCTTGCCGGCATTGTTGTAAGTCAATGCGGCGACACTGGCGAGCCCGGGCCGAATGGACGCTGCTGACCGCCGTTCTGGTCATGGTGGCCGGCCTGGCGGCCTGGCAGGGCTGGCTCTGGCGGGCCGATCAGCTTCTTTACGATACCGGCTTGTCGCTTGCTTCCCGGCCGCCCCCGGACGACATTGTCATTGTCGCGATTGACGAGGAAAGTGTCAGCCGCATCGGCCGCTGGCCTTGGCGGCGCGCAATTCACGCCACGCTGATCGAGAAG
>PMIH01000010.1 GCA_003158255.1 Rhodocyclaceae bacterium | reverse complement strand
TGTCCAGAACGAATGGACGCTGGTCTGCCTCGCGTGGAATTTGAAGCGCATGGCCGTATTGCGTCCACAGTAGGGCAATAGAACAAGGGCATCACGTTTCCATGGCAAAACGACCTGATTTCAGCCTGAAACGCGCCGATTCGTTCCGGATCGCGGAATCACCCCGCCGGCCAGATTCAAGTCCGACAGGCTGCTAGAATTCGGCTATAGAGTGAATAATTGGAGCTGCGGCAATGCGATTTCCATTCGATTGGCGATCTATCGGCGGTGCCCTCGGCGTTGCGGGTTGTCTATTGGGCACAAATGAGTCGATAGCCAGCGGTACCGCAACGCTTCCCGTCATTTTTGGCGCCTACACCAATTCTTCGCTTTCGGCTGGTGGCGACGTGGAGTTGGGGGCCATGAACTCCTGGCTGGTAGGCCATGGAGCAAGTGGCGTTACGATAGCCGGCGACTTTGTAAGCATTACGTTCAATCCAATCTACAACTTGCCGGCGGACCTGAACGGCGCGTGGAACGCCGGATTCGTCCCTTTTGTCAATTTGAGTCCCAGCGCCACGTGGGAATCCACTTATGGCTACTACGACGCGGGCTGCGCCACGGCAGCGGCGATCGCAGCGGGGTCTTGCGACGCAAAGATCAGCGCAATTGCTGACGCGTTTAAGCAGTGGGCAGTCGGCGGGCGACGCGCATACCTCGCGCCTATGCCCGAAATGAATTCCGATTGGGTTTCGTACGGTACCGGGAATGCGCCAGCAAGTTTCATCTCAGCGTACAAGAGAATGCAACTGATCTTTAGTCAGCGCGGTGTTCCGGCATCAACTGTGCAATGGGTTTTTGTTCCGAACGGCTGGAACGATGTTACCAAGCCAACTCAGGCATTTGAGTACTACTACCCAGGGGATGACGCGGTCGACGTGGTCGCATTCAGCGCCTACAACTACGGAGGCTGCCCCGACAACTGGAAAGTCTGGGACACCTTCGAAACCGCCATGCAGCCCTATCTGGCCCGGATGCGGATCATGGCCCCGACCAAGCCCATTTTTATTGCGCAGACCGGAACTGTCAATGTGCCGAACAACCCGGCCAACGCCTTGACCACTGAGAACAAGAGTTACTGGGTACAGGACACATTCAGGAAGCTCGCTAACTACCCTGCGGTACGCGCGATTGTCTATTTCAATATTGCTCCGAAGATCCAAGAAGCAACAACGAGTTGCCCGACCGGGATCGATTACCAAATCTATAGCGGTGGCGTCGGGGGCAGCGGCGAACCCGGTTTTCTAAGCATTATGAGCGACAGTCTATTTGGCAAGTGGGCCAACTCCGATACACGCTGGGCCAACGTAGCCTTCGCGCGCCCCGCTTATTCGTTTTCAGATGTATTGCCGAGCCATCCGTTCTCTGGCGTGGCCAATATTTGGTACTTCGACTCCGTCGAGAAGACCAAGGCCCATGGAGTTACGACCGGCTGCGCCCAATCTCCCGCTCGTTATTGCCCGAACGATATGACGTCGCGAGCTCAGATGGCGGTGTTCCTGCTGCGTGCAATTCACGGGGGCAGTTATGCACCTCCGGCCGTCGGGACGTCTTCTGGTTTCAGTGACGTACCGATCGGTCACTGGGCCGCCGCTTGGATCAAGGAATTCGCCATCGAAGGTTTGACCAGCGGCTGCGGAAGTGGCAACTATTGCCCCGAGGCAGCCGTGAAGAGAGCGGAAATGGCGAAGTTCCTATTGCTTGCCAAGTACGGCTCATCATATGCGCCACCGAGCGCCGGCGCGAACACAGGGTTCTCCGATGTTTCGAGCGGTTATTGGGCAGCCAACTGGATCAAGCAGCTTGCCGCGGATGCCATTACCACTGGCTGTGGCGGCGGCAAGTTCTGTCCGGACGCAACCGTCAGTCGAGCCGAGATGGCCGCCTTTCTGACAAGAACCTTCGGCTGGTAGTGGCCAACTCTGAGGTTTCTGGAGCACTGGATCAGCACTCGGCATGAACGGAAATTAGCGGCATAATGCCGATGGGTTGGAAGACGAAAAACAGAGGGAAGCTCAGGTTGTTATCTCATGCTGGGGAGACGTTAGGAATTGCCCTATGGCCGACAGAAATATCAAATTGGATTTCTTGCGGAGTATTTCTACGTTGGCAGTCGTATGGTTGCATGTTTCGGCGTCCTTTGTACTTTCAAAGCCAGATGCAAGTAACCCGAATTGGTGGGTTGGGAATATTGCGGACTCATTCAGCCGGTGGTGTGTTCCTGTTTTTGTGATGCTAAGCGGGGCTTTGTTGCTGCCTTGGGGACGAACGGAGCCCCCGTTGGTTTTCTACAAGAAACGATTGTCACGAGTACTCATTCCACTTCTTTCCTGGACAGTCGTGTATATCGTCTTTCGGGCATTTACTCAGCCTGGATTCAAGTTGGAAAATGCAATAAACGGCCTCGTTATGGGCCAGCCCTATTTTCATTTGTGGTACGTGTACATGATTGTCGGGTTGTATGTTTTTACTCCATTTCTTCAAGTCTTCGTTTCGGCTGCCAGTCGTCAATCCCTTTTGTTGCTAATACTGATTGCGATGGCGATTGGTAGTATCGAATCGATGTTGGGTGTCATATCAGCTACTTTCCTTTCGCGCTTTCTCCCCTATGTTGGGTATTTCTTGGTCGGATACTATCTAAGAGAGAGTGAAATAGGCGTTCAGACGCGGATTCTCTTCCTTTTGGCCTTTGCTTTCGGGACTCTTATTTCAATTGGAACCGGGTTATTGTTGCCGAAGATCGGACCTCGATCTTGGGAGCTTATGTATGACTACTTAAATCCACTGGTCGTATTGATGTCTGTCTGTGTTTTTTCGATTGGGTTACGTACCAATTTGACAGGTCCGGCACCGATTGTTTTTTCCAATAAAATTGCCCCCCTTTCGTTTGGTATATATTTGGTACATCCAATTTGGCTTTGGATGTCAGGTCATTACTTTCCTTGGGCATTTTCTGAGTTTCCGATAATTACCATTCCAGCAAACACGCTCGCGATATTTCTCTTGTCGGCATTGAGCATTCTTGCAATTTCAAGAATTCCTCTACTCAGGCGAACCGTGTAGCATCGCCTGATCTGTTCCAGTTTATCCCGCTGTTCCTGTAATACGTTGCAGCACCTCAAGCAGCTCGCTTGCTGTCGAAGACAGTCTGATGGTCACCGTCAAACGCCGCAGGTGGCGCGACAACGTCGCGGGAACATGAGGACGCATGTTTGATGCCGACCTGAGCCCGGCGCCAACAACAGATCCATCGACCAGCACCTGCATCTCTGAAATGTCCTGTCCGTCAAAGATCTGGGGGGCGAACACCTGGACTGTCATTGGATGATCGGCATTTACGACGATGTGCTTCCCGAGGACTCGGTATTCGTACTGCACGGTACGGCTGGCAATATCGAAATGAATCGGGCGCGGCAGCGGAATCACTCGCAATTCGGGTGTGTAGTAGTCTATGTATTCGACAAGGGCTTCGGTCGCAGTACGAAACTCGACTTCCGGGAAGTTTCCTGTCACCCAGGCGAGATGCTCATCCAGCACGCTGAAACTGGCGCCGTCGAGGCTTCGGAACGGATCTGGCGCCCCTCTCATAAACATGGCATGCGTCATTGTGCTGATGACCTGAATACCTGAACTGCCGAGTCTCTTCCACGCATTTCTGAAAGCATCGTTGACATCACTTGTGGAATCGAAGTTCGTGTTGATGACGACTGCAAGTTGAAGCAACGACGCTTGGTCAAGGTTCTCTATTGTTCCAAAGCGGTCCTCCGGCCTAACCCAGTACATGTGCCCGGCGGGCGAACTCAAATTTCGACCATGAAAATCGGCGTCGGAATTGGCCCAGAGCCCGTTCATGAGATAGGCCTTCGTGCTGGCGAGCTGATCGGTAGCATTCTCGCCAAAATCGAAACTTCCCGTACGAGCAATCAATGGCTCTCGATAACCTACCTGGCGTAACGCGAGATAGCGTTGATAGCGACGAAGAGATCCAGCCTTGGAATCAAGCGTGTTGAGATCGCCAAGCGCTTTGACATAGACGTTGCCGCGCGCAGATCCATCCCAGTCATGCCAGCGGTGGCGAGGATTCGTGGCCGGACTCCAGTAGTCTGCCGGCAATATGCCATTGGCCTGGACGTCATAGACTAGGCGAGGCTGGGGGGGAAGTCCGGAAGCCGGCTCGTAGTCGAAATGTATATGGGTCGCATAGTCGTGTCGACGACATCCCTTCTCGATGCTCACATCCAAATCATGGAGCAGCTGGCGCCAACTATCCTGATATCGTGAGTCTGCTGAAGTAACCGCCCAACTTACCGCCATCCGCTGCGGCACACACCAGAAATGCGTCCAGCACGCCCCCCATTTCTCCGCAATAGCGTTCATGCGGGCTGGCTTGTCCATCATCTGGATGCGATACTCATCCAAACCCATGACATTGTCGGCATTGCCATAGCAGGCGCGCTCCCCGTAATTCCCTGTCTTGTCACCACCATCGAAAGTCTCGCAATCCTCTGTAAGAACATATAGGACACGACGCGGTGCACGGTCGATGACCTCCACTGCAATGAGGGTTGTTGCAATCTTCGCACCATCCATAAGTGCGTGTACGCGGATTGGCCAAGGGCGGCCAAGATTGACCGTGGATGGTCGATCGGCCGTGAGATCCAGCCTAACCAGACCGCCTCCTTCAGAGGCAGATGTTAGTGTGGCCCGAACACCATACCCGGTGGGCAATTCAAGTTGCCAAGATAGCCTTCCACCGATGGTACGCTTCGACGCACTTGTCCATATCGAACAAGACTCACCTATCCCGAGGCGCAACGTCGCTGGCACGGCGGAAAGCACGACGCCATCGTGACTGCAGTGCAATCGATTGATTGTTGCCCGCAACCAGCTTGACGCTGCAATGGCAAAGCAGTTGAGTCGCCCCCATGTGCTGCGGGGTTTGGCACGACGAACGTCGGAAAGCATGCAGACGAAGGCGGTTCGGCCAGCGAATCTTCAGCTCAAGCGGCTCGTCGATTCGTGTGGGGAAATGCATGATCGGGTATCGGCACGCCCAGGAACCGACATAGCTTCTCCCAACCGTCACCGGCAGTCAGATCGAGCACCAATAGCTGATCAGCCTTCTCACCAGAGAAATAGCTGCTAACCAGGTGGTGGTGGCTCTGCGCCACCCAACGAAACCGGTCACGGTTGTATCGACTACAGCCATACAGTAATGTGCGGTAAAAGTCGCGCACGCTTCCCGGCTCGGGGATCGCATTGTCCTTGTTGAACCACGCGCTCTCACATGAGGACAGCCAATCATCCAAGTCTCTGACTGTTAGAACAAACTTGGAGGCGGGAAATGCCAAGTCCAGCTGCGCAAACGTGGCGCATGCGGGAAGATTTGTCAGAGCATCATATTCCTTGAGAATTGACAGCTCGTAATTCCCGTTTCTGAGTTCTCTGACGGTAGTTTCATCGTCGGCATAGTGGCGCGACGAAAAACCCAATATCTCCAGTGCCGTATTGAGACTCGTTGTCCCTGTACGGGGCATACCGATACCAAAGATCTTCATGTACTTACTCCGGTCTACTCAAACAATATGCAGGAGACAGTTGGCACCATAGCATTCCTGAACCCCCAATCCGCAGTCGCGAGGTTGTTCATTTACCAGGTACGCCCAACATATAGGCTATGCTCGCACAACGTTGACGTCGAATGTCAGGTGCGAATGAATTCCGGGCATGTCTACCTCCAGATCCAGAGAATAGGTGCCGGGTGTCGCGGGTGTTCGAATTCCGTCGCAGGCAAGGGGTTGAAGCGCAACGTAGACCGGCTTTCCGACAAACCAGCCGATGACGTTGCCTGCATTGTCCGCAGCAAGCGCCAATGGATTCAAATTGACTGCTTCCTTGCACTCGTAGCTCGAGTCGGCGATGTTTCCTCGTTTCCACGTGTAACGGTAGCCGCCGACCGCGCTTGGATCGGCACGCTCTACACTTACCCTCTGATTCAGATCCATCATCGGGAACCACATCTGGTCGCTGTACACGGTCGGTGACATACCCTCTCGCCAAACCTCTCTTGGCGACGATTTGACCGCTCCTGGCTCTAGTCTCACGATTCTTGACCCGTCCTCGAACTTCTGCTCCGCGACAATCTTGCTGGACCAATAAGGGGCATTACCGCAGGTGGTGGGGGACCCCGCCTTGTCGATGATCGCCGTGCCACCATAATAGAGAAAGGTGCTGATGAACAGAGGGTCTGCACAATCAAGCGCGATGCCTGTGCTCTGTCCTGTCAACCCCGTATCCCAAAACGGCGCATAGGCCCTGTAGGCGACTGAACGCACTGGCGAGAAATCAGCCACGACCTGCTCTCCCAAGACGGAACGGCTGGCGTTGACGTGAGCCAGGCTGAAGTACTTGCTCAAGTCAGTCGTAGGCATCTTGGAGAACAAGTTCAGATCAACCAGAAAGACGAGAAGGACCACCGCAATCACAAGCGGCCTGGATCTTTGCTCTGACCATACGCGATCCAGCATCAGCGTCGCAACAATCAATAGCAAGGGGATGGCTAGACCTACCGCCCGGCCGTACACGCGTGCAGATGGACTAATGGCGTACAAGAGAGAGCGGAAAACCTCCAACGTCGTCGAGACGGCTAGTGCAAGCAGGCCGATGGCCACAAGAAGAAAAAGAAGGAAAGGAATTGACCGCAGACCGTCATTGGCCTCCTTCGGTCGGAATGTCGCTAGCAAGCACAAGAGCAGAACCACAAAACCAGTGCCGATGTACCACATTCCGCCTTTCTCCAGCAGCCTTTGCGGCAATACTGCGAAGTTGGCCAAATCGGCTATCGGGCGGCTTGCCACCCTGATTTCAGAAAGCATCCGACTGTAGAAATCGACGTAGTTGTTGTGCAGAGGGAAAAGAAGCATTAGTGCCACAGCCGCTGCACCGCTAACGGCCAGATACCGGCTGATTTCTTTGATGCTGATTGAGGGAATGACTCCGCTCCGCTCCAGAAGGAGCATTCCCGCAATTACTGGGATGGACACCAAGACCAGAAAATACGCGTATTGAAGAGAGGACAAGGCCGTCAAGTAAAGAAGCCCGCCGACTGCGAGCGGCCGCTGGATGTCAAAGGAGCCCCTGGAATAGGACGTAATTGCGACCGCCACAGCCAATAGGAAAGGCCAGAAGGGAAGAAACCCGAGATGGCCCATGGCAACGACAGCGCGATAGAACGGAAATGCCATCCACATTGCCGCGGCTGTCACCGTCAGGAATGTAGATCGGACCTTCAACGCCCTAAGGACCACATACATTGCGGCGCAGTTTAGAAGTCCATTGAGCACCACGACGAAGTTGTATGCGATGGACGCGCCCTCGGCCGTCGGTTTCGCGAAACTCGACGCGGCAACAAGCATAAGAAATGGCAAGTCCGCATCCACGCCGGTTATGTATCGGCCGAATGGCCAGTAGATGGCGTCGACCAGGATCTCCTTGCGAAATAGTTGAAGGATCGAAATCTCGCCAGCGCGCATATGGTAATTCACGGTATACGCGTTTCCAATATAGAACAGCGGGTCCCCTCCTGTTTCCCCGACTGATGCCAAGATATTCCCGTGCACGAAATACTGGATGCCAAACGCAGCCGCTACAGCGGCTAGGGGCAGCAGGAGAAAAGGCAATGCTCTCATAAGCACACGGGGCGGATTCAAGGCATCCCTATTCTTGCGGCAGAGGATCAGGTATTGCGTGGATCGTTGAGCACTGAGCGTACCAGGTACGGGGGACGTTCCTTCACTTCCATATAGATGCGTCCGACATACTCGCCGAGCACGCCTATCCCGATCAGTTGAATACCGCCGAAGAGGATAACCGCTGAAAGCAGGGTGACATAACCAGGAGCTGTCACGCCATAGAGCAAAGCCTGAATCACTACCCATGAAGCGTATGTCCCGCCAAGCGCGATAAGCGCCAGGCCAACGTATGTCCACAGCCGTAACGGAATGGTGCTGTAGCTTGTGATGCCCTCCAGAGCAAAGTTCCACGAGCGCCACCCATTGAACGAACTGCTTCCCGCAGATCGAGGGCTAACGTCGTATTCGAGCAATTGAGGATCTGGATCTGCCCAGGCGAACAATCCCTTCATGAATCGCCGATTTTCCTTCAGCCGCCGCAGATCATCGGCAATTGTCTTGTCGATAAGTCTGAAATCGCCGACTCCGTCTATCAACGTGATATCCGATATCCTGTTACTAACCCGATAGAAATAGGCCGTCAACAGCCTGTATAAGTAGCTATCAGTATTCCGCGTTCGACGCTTCGCGGCAACAGATCGGGTACCGCCCTGCCAACGACGAATCATCTCGGGTATCAGACTGGGCGGATGCTGAAGGTCACCGTCGATAAAAACCAGCGCGTCTCCGGTCGCGAAGTCCAGTCCAGCCGTCATCGCGGCCTCTTTGCCAAAATTTCTGATCAGATCCAACACGACGACGCTTGAGTTGGTCAGCGCAAGATCGCGCAAGACATCGAGAGTTCCGTCGCGGCTTCCATCATTTACGCAAATGATCTGGAAGTTGCATCCCGGCGCATCGGCTTGTAAAGCGAGCAGGGCGGTGACCGCCGCCCTCGCATTTTCTTCTTCATTGTAAAACGGGACAACGACGCTGATTAGCGGTTGCGGGCCATCACAAGTCCGATTGTCGGGCACAGAAAGGCGCTCCATTAGTCCCGAATAGCCAGTCCAATTCCGATAGCTATCGTCACCATCCCGAGAAGTCGAGAGGACGTTAGTCGCTCGTCAAAGAATAGCGAACCAATCAGAACTACCGCAATGACCGATAAGCCGGTGTAGGTCGGATACAGTGCGCCTAGCTCGTATTTTCTCAGAAGCCATGAGTAGACGGCAAAAACGACTCCATACAAAGAAAGCGCCGAGGCGACCTGTAGCACATATGCCAAGTCGACTGCCTCACGGGTCGCGGACATCTTGAGTAGTGCATGCGACGTCGACAGTGTGGCGGCCAGGGCCAACGACCATGCCAACAGCCCAGCTGAGCCGAATGGCATCATGGTTCCGTGGTATCGACCAACAACACCCAGTCACCACCCATGCTATGAGCATAGCATCGACTGCGATCAAAAAGAGCTATCAATGGATCCACCTTAGTAAAGAAATTGAGATGTTCATCTAGCGTGTAGTAGTAGTACCGCTGCTTTGGTACGACGATTAGAAGTTTTCGCCTCGTTACGCGAACCAATTCTTTGGCTGCCTGCTCCACTCTTGGTACGTGCTCAAGTACATGGGAACAACAAACAACGTCAAATTCCCTATCCTTGAACGGTAGCGATGGCAGTAATCCCTGGCTGTATCGAGCGAAATCAAGATCACTACGTTCGGCAGCGGCGTCACATGCTGCAAAAGAAGCAGTCGAAAACCGTCCGTGCAGTTCACTCAACAAATAGCCATTGCCGCAACCGACGTCCAAAATCGACTCGTCGCTGTCTGAAACATTATCAACAATCCAGTTCAATGTTCTCAGCGTCAAGTCTGTATTTCTGTTCCTGGAAATCGATGACTCGAGATCCCCATAGAACTTGGTATATTCGTCGACAGACAGATGATATGCGTCTGTCTTGAAGTTCATCATCTTTTGAGCATTCTTCCCATATGCGGCCAAATAGAATGGCCACATAAACGCCTTGCTGTCCCTGATCACAGGTGGGACCAGTTCATCCATTACATAGCGAACGATATTGGTGTATTCGCGTTTCATGTCTCAAGCCTCACAGAACTGGCACATGAGGCGGAGGCCGTCCGCGTTTGCGTGGTCCCCGTTGATGCGAAACCGTCGGCAGGCAGTATTGTAGCTAATTGCGTTGCCTCGCCTATTGCGGGATCACGCGTGATGAGCAACTCGATGGTTGCCACTCTTGAACGCCAGTTGTTCCGAGAAACGAAGCTGCTTACCTCCTCCGCATCAAGGACTGGATTAGCGATGACTGATTGTATGGATGCGGCAAATTCCTCTGGCGAATTGGCAACGGTAACTCCTGGCAGCCCTCTTAACTCAGCCATTGCAGTTACAACAACGGGGCGTCGCATCGCCAAGTACTCGTAGACCTTCAGAGGGTTCACATAATGGGTAATGTGATCCACCTTGAATGGAATTATGCATAGCGTCGAATGCGCCAAGTACGCGGGGAGAGCCGTCTGCGGTTTGAGGCCGAGGAAATGAACATTGCCATGAGACCTTGAGAAGCTGCTAGCACGATCCCTTTCAACCCCGCCCGCAAGCACAAAGTTGACCTGGGGGAGGCGGTCAGCGGCCGTGGCAAGGAGGTCCCAGTCGAACCATTCGCCCCAGAGAGCGCCGATGTAGATAACGACCGGGCACCCTGTAGGCATGTCGGCCGGACATTCATAACGTCGAGCGCCGTCGAATAGCTTGTCGTTGACAGCGTTGGGTATCAGGGCTACCTGTCGTCCGCTTCGCTCGACCAGATCATCTTGAAGTGTGCGGGCCGATGCGACAAGGTGATCGGCCGATTCTATCGCCGACTTCTCTCCCGATTCGGTGTACCACTTCCACCCCAAGGACGAGCGCCAATTGTCCAAGTAATCATAGACTACGTGCGCCTGACCACCGAGTTCCGCACGTAGTGCCACCACCAACGGAAGCAGCGTCGGGTGCGGAAATTCCATGATCGCAATCACCGGCCGGTCCGGATAGGGTCGATAGCGATCGACGAAATCAGCGACAGAGAAGTCATCAATGCAATAGAACTCGAATAGGCTGAGATCGGTGTCGAAGTAAAGTTTCTTCCTCTCTTCAAAGCTAGGGTAGATGTTGACGAACACCACTTTGTAGTTCAGTGCTGCGAAGGCCATCGAAAGTTGGCTACAACGTTGTCCGCCGCCAGAGTCAGTAAACGGAACTCCGGAGAGCATGAGCACAACACCCCTGATCTGTCGTCGCTCGACTTCAATGGCAGCCCGCTGCTTTCTGCCATCAAGATAACCTCGAAATACGGATGACAACTCGGCCTCTGCCTTCCCTTCCAGGGAGTCGACCAATGCCCGATAGTAGAGAAAGTCGCCAAATCCTGACTCACCATCACCTTGGCCATACCGGTACGCTAGGCGCTCGGCGGCTTGGGCAGAACACGGTGCATTCCAGGTCACACTGGCCCGCCGGTTGATCAGCCATCGACGAGAGTGACGGCGATAGTTTACATCGAACAGCGTGTCCTCACCCGTCAGGCTCAGATACTCGGGAAACCCTCCCGCCGCTTCCCAGATGGGTTTGCGGATGCAAACCGCCCGCGCCGAAGGAAGAAAAGTATCCCATTGGTCCATGTCGCTCCAATGATAAATGAATCGACACGCGTGCGGAGTCGCCTCAATCGAATGGTAAATGCCGGCCACCAGATCCAGGTTCGGGCGGTCGGCGAAGGGTCCAGTGATGTTGGCGAAGAATCCGGCGTTGAGCCGACATCCGGCGTCGATAAGAACAATTATCTCGTGCTGTGCTACAGCAATACCCACATTTCTACCTTTAGCGATATTTACGTCTCCGGCCTCAATCAATTTCAATGAACAGGGTAGGCGATTCCGAAAGCTGCGAATCCTGTCAACGGTGTCGTCGCTGCTACCTCCGTCGACAATGATCAGTTCCCCAGGCATCACATCCTGTCGGGCGATGGATTCCAGAAAGAGTTCAATGCCCTCAGCCTCGTTTCGTACAGTCGTAACACAGGAAAAACCACGGTTATCTCCATTTGCAGCGTAGTCCCGGTCAATCACTTCCACCGGAATGGGCTTGATCTGACTAATCAGCTCATAAGGACTTGGACTCCCGGATGCCGTCTCGGCGGATATCGAGGAAGGTCGGAGCCAGCGACTGAACAGGACCCGAGCGCTTCTATTCAGCGCCGCACCAATACCGTCTGCTTTGGCAACTCGCAAGAACAATCGGGCGCCTTGCCGGACAGACTGGGCGTAGGCCAGAAGCAGGTTGTGCATTTGCCAGAGATGTGCGGCTTCCAATGACTGACGTAATTGGGCGATGTAGATTTCCTTGTTGGTCACATAGGCCTCATGCTGAGCCTTCATCATATCGAGCTCAGCATTCATATCACGCATAGCCGTCTCGTTCGGACTAAGAATGCCCCAAGTTCGCAGCCAGTCGAAGTTCCCCGATTGCCACCATTCACTATTCACTCTGGCGCCGGCTTCTTCCATGGCCAGTCTCAACAAGTTTGCGTGAGCCAAGGCGTCCTGCCCCAGACGTGCCACTTGGTTCTGATCTGGCAACCATAGCGCTTCCGAATCAGTGATTCGAGACAACGCGGATGCCATTGACTCAATCGAATCCCCGAGAGCAAGCCGATGGGAATCAGGGATACCCGCCATCGCTGCAGCCGCACCCATCTTTGGATCGTACTCAAAGGACACCAAAGGCTTGCTGGCTCTCATAGCCAAGATGTTGCCGTGCAGTCGCATGGATACGACCGCATCGCATGCGCCGATCAAAGCCACGGCGTGATCGATGTTATCCGGTGCAATAATTTGACCTTGCAGTGTCTCAGGCAAACGAGCCATCACCGCACGGATCACGGGCACATCTGACGCCAGATCCGCATTGCCTTGCCCGGTCTGAAAGGGCAACCAGATCAACTTCCAGTCTGATTGAGCTACGCGTTCCAGCGCCGCCGCCAAACGACTCTGCCAGCCATCGTCATGGGGCCACTCGCGGATGACCAGCGCGAGGAGCTTGTCGGAGGAAGTCTCGGTCCGCAACACGGGAACCGTATCCAATGGGAATTGGGCGAGTTCAGTTGCCCAGACGGGATCGGGCGCCACAATCAGCTCACGGCTGACGCCCATCTCGCGCAACAGATCAACGGAAGCCTCGTCCCTCACTGATACATGGTCGGCTAAGGAGAAGATGTCGCGAACGATTAACCGGCCCTCGGATTTTCGCAGTGGTCCAATGCCTTGGCCAATGATGGCAGTAGGTACGCCGAATTGCCTGGCCATATAAAAAGGCTTGGCATAGTTGGCAATATCGTTGGCCTGTGGATCATATAGCGATGCAATGTGGAAGGGCCCGTAATCCTGGAATATTCCCCCACCACCCATGACGAAGAGATCAGTCTGCGCAATTTCCCGGGCAATTCCCGCCAGATCGGAAAAGTGGACCGCAGCGATACCATGATGCTCCTGGGTATGTTCCGGCGAAATACTGATAGCGGTCAGGCAGCCGCCTTGGGCTTCAACCCATTGTCCCATGGTGCGCAGAAGCAACTCGTCGCCGATATTTCCGGCACCATACCAGCCGACTGCCAACACTCGAATCGAGTTACGCGTCATTGCCTATCGTTCCGAAGGTTCGACTCAAGGGACGGCCCAACTCGTCGCGGCAAGCGGGCCGGTTTGGGTAGACGTTCTCGTCTTCGTCCATCTGCCATAGACCCTCCGCTACCGACTGGCAAATCCACGGAACCGCCCAGTGAGTTCGCCTGATGTCTGCAACCGGTAATGATTGCTGCGAGAAAGGTGGTAAGTATCCAGGCCCGTACTTGCATCGAAGGAGGAGTGCGGCCACCTGCTCCCGAGTCAACATGCCACAGGCAACCAAGATGCGCGAAGACGTTGCAGCCCACGCCTCAGGCTGCATGTAGGGTTACTTCAGGAAAAGGTGAAAGCCAACCCGCACCTGCCTTGGGTTGCGGAAGAACATCAAAATGCCCGGCGTAGTCGAGTCTCGCAGAACGGCGGTACTCTCCATCAATGATCTCTCCTGCGCCGATAGCTAAGACATAACGATTGCCACAAAAGCCAAGCTCCAAGGACCACTCGAGCTCATAACGCCCTAAAGTCAAGATAGCGCCAAAGTTCAAGCCCAACTGACGCGTGGTGCCGGCCCAAAGGGAGATACCATCTACGCTCTTTATCTGAATACCAAAACATGGGGCGGCGACAGGTCGCCGGCAGTCCAATACCGCGCGAAGATGCACGCGCTCGCCATAACGAAACGCGCCCCGGGATTGGCCCTGCTGATCAACCAATTGACATTCCAGTATTTCGAAAGCGGGAATACTTGATGACCCCGTGGAATCGCCAACTGACTCGCCAACAATCGAACTAGCTCTCGCAGTTGTCGCCAGCGGCAAAGTATTCATTCCTGCCTCTCTGGAGTCGGCCACCAAGTCATCGACATACTGGGAGACTACATTGCGGGAGGCGCCCTCTCCGGCCAGTTGACCGCGTCTTAGGTAGAGTGCACGGTCACAGTACTCTATGATTGTGTTATTTGAATGGGTGACCAGAAGGATGCTCACACCCTCTTTCTGCATCCGCCGAATTCTGTCCAAGCATTTGGCTTGGAAAGCAGTGTCCCCAACTGCCAACGCCTCGTCCACTACCAGAATGTCAGGGGAGACATGAATGGCCGTCGCAAAAGCCAAACGTACCATCATGCCAGAAGAATACGTCTTTACCGGCTGATCAACAAAATCCCCAATATCGGCAAACCGAGCGATTTCATCAAATCGATCCAGTAATTCCGCTCGAGAGAAACCTAACAACGCCCCATTGAATAGAACGTTTTCCCGCCCAGTAAATTGTGGATTGAATCCAGCCCCCAATTCAAGCAACGCAGCAACCCGTCCCGATACAGTTACCGTCCCTTGTGTTGGCGTGACGGTTCCGCAGATCATCTGTAGCAGAGTGGACTTACCCGAGCCATTGCGCCCAATGATGCCGACCGTTTCACCCTTCTTAACAACAAATGAGACGCCACTAAGAGCGCAGAACTCTCGATGAAACTTGCGATGCCCATGAAATAAAGCATCAAGAAGGGGATGGTAATTCTTTTCGTAGACCGGATAGTTCTTGCCGAGATCCCGAACCTCGAGCGCAATGTCATTCATTGTGAAAGCCCATTACATGACATCACTGAAACCACTTCTGGTCTTCTGAAAGAAAACAAAACCAATCCAGGCGATTAGCATCGAAACTCCAGTCACTAGAGTCAAGACCGCCAGATCGGGTACCACGTTCCATATCAGAACGCCGCGCACCTGCTCTATGAGCACGGCCAATGGATTAATGTACAGAAATGCCCGATACTGCTCCGGAATCGACGCAATCGAGTAGAAAACTGGCGACGCGAACATCAAGACGGTTGTCAGCAACCCGACAAGCTGACTTACGTCTCGAAGAAATACGCCCAGCGACGAAAGAAACCATGTGAAACCAAGCGTCATTAGTAACAATGGCGTTATCACCACTGGCAAGAGCAATATGGTCCACGGCAGAGCCTGGTTCAAGAACAACAGAAATATCACGAGAACCAGCGCACTCATTGCCGCGTGGAAGAGTGCGACACCCAAAGCAACCCAGGGAAGAATTTCCAGCGGAAATACAACCTTCTTCACATAGTTGGGATGACTCAGCACCAGACTGGGGGCATGATTGAGACATTCGGCGAACAACCCGTAGACGATCATACCGGCGAAAAGAATGACCGCGAACTCCCCCTTGCTTCCCGTATCTGCGCCCCATCGCGCCTTGAAGACCACACTGAACACAAATGTGTAAACGGCCAGCAGCAGCATGGGATTGAAAAGCGACCAGATAATCCCGAGCGCCGATCCACGATAACGTCCAACGATTTCGCGTTTAGTCATCTCGCGGATCAGATTGCGATTGCGCAAAGGACTGGCAATCATTTCGATTGGTGAACAGCTGAGGTTCCTCATGATGGTTCTGATTGCCGGTGATTGATGGGGCGCGACACTAATCCTCCTTACATTCGCCTGTGGCCGGGTTCTTGGCGGCATGTTCGACGATCGCGATCTTCTGGTTGATGCGCCGCAGGTCTCGGCGCAATTGCGTGAGGGCGAGATCAGCCATCAGCGAGCGAAGCACCAGGACAACGATCGCGACGAGGAACAGGAGAGCCGGGGGATACGAAATCCCCATTGCCGAACCAACTCGGTCGATCAGTCCGGGCCAAAGGCTCAATGCAAGCGATACCGCCGCGACCACAATCCAGAACAAACCGTCCCGGATATAGATATGATCGCGGCGAACCAAATAGAGTATAGCGACAGCAAGGCAGAGCCCCATGGACGCCGTAACCAGATAGTAGCTTTTCATTTCGCCTTGGATTTTATCCCCCAACGCGCCATGCAGAGAAGCGTAGTCTCAAGCATGTACGTTCCCACCGCCCACCAGGACGAAAAAATCTTCGACCCTCCAGTGCGACGCCTACCCATAACGACGGGCATTTCGGCGATGCTCAAGCCCGCGTGTCTCAATAGAAGCAATACACCAATATCCTGATAGTCGAGCAAAGTCGCTTCCTGTCCCGCAAGGAGTTCGCACGCCTTCTGGTTGTAATAGCGAAACCCCGACGTCAGGTCGGCCAACTCAAAACCGGTGAGACGCCGAAACCACGCCCACGCGATCCTGCGCACGGAGCTACCTCGCTCCGGATACGCCCCAATCACGACATCGACGGATCGCCCAACCTCGATCAACTGCGCGATATAGCCCGGCTCGTGCTGTCCATCGGCATCCATCGTCACTACGCCTGCATAGCCATTGCTGATGGCATAGCGAATGCCCGTCTGGATCGCGCCCCAGGCTCCTTGGGGCGCCAGCGTGACCCGCAGCACCATGGCGCCCGCCTCGGCAGCAAGCTTCGCAGTATCGTCACGGCTTCCATCATCGACAACCAGTACGTCAATCAATCCGCCGGCAATCACTGCCGAGACGACCTCGCCGATAGTTTCCGCCTCGTCTAGCGCAGGAATCACTGCAAGTACCGGCATCCTGACAGTTCTCATCGCCAGTGGCCGATCGATGTCGGCCCGAACCGACAGCGCTTGTTGGTAGATCTGATCGATTCGCCGTGACACATCCGCGATGTCGAAGGTTCGATGGAGTCGTCTGCTGCCGTTGTTTCCCATCGTCTCGCGCAATTGGCTGGCCGTCGACAGATACCGCAACGCATCGGACCACGCGGATACATCGTCCACGGGAACAAGCATTCCATTTACGCCATCTTCGACAACCCACGTGACACCACTGCCTGGCAAGCGGCTTGCGACCATGGGCTTGCCGTATCTCATTGCCTCCAAGAGCACGATCCCGAACGCTTCGGTTCGCTCGCAGGAAGAAAGGCAAAAAATGTTGCAGGAAGCGAGCAGTCGATTGCAAGTGGCGTCATCGGCGGCTCCCAACAGCCTGACGTTGCCCGGATTACCCTCATTCGCCAGTTCCCGCTCCAGATTTTGCCGCTCTTCCCCCTCACCGACGATGATTAGTTGCGCATCGGGCAAGGCCGACATCGCCCGGATCAGCGTCGCAAAGCCCTTGTAGTACGTCAGGCGACCGATCGCGAGCAATCGGCTCTTTGCCGCAGAAGACCAATACTCCGCCCCAGCGCTACTTGGCAAGTCTGGCAGACGCTCCATTGCCAAACCGAGCGGTACTACGTGACACTTCTCTCTCCATCGAGCAAGGGGCTCGCTCGCGGCGAGATACTGGGGCGAGGTCACGACAATCGCATCGGCCCGATCCAGTAACGCCTGCTCGACAAGTCGATAGTAGGGATACAACAGCCTCAGCGCCCGACGAATTCTGGAGCGTTCGACATCCGAATGCCAGTGGATGACCCAAGGCAAGCGTCGCGCCGATGGGAGCAGCAGCGCCCAAAAAGCGCTGACGTTGGGTAAATGGAAGTGGATAACCTCAGGCTTCCAACGCCGGATGGCCCGCCACAACCAAAATGGATAAGCCGGGCTGATGGGCGCGAAAACCAATCGCAGCCATACCGGGCAGCGCATTAGCCAGGGCGGATCATCTGGATAAGACGTGCCTCGGTCCCGATGCGCGAGTACGGTGGCGTCATGGCGCGAGTTCCGCTGCGCCAGAACCAAGTCGCCAAGAAACCGTTCCATACCGCCCGCAACTGGCGGGAAGTACTTACCAATATGAAGGATTCGCACTTTGTTCTGCTACCGTAAGGCCCTGATCTTGGCCTCCCAATCCCGAACGGCTTCGTTATCCGGGCCAATGCGTCTTGCATTTTCGATATCCGATAGCGCCTCGGCTTTCTTCTTCAACCTATAATTCGCGACTGCGCGCCCGTAGTACGCCGGGCCATCCTGCAATACACTGAGAAGCCCACTGAACAAGTCTTGCGCTGCAGCAAGATCGCCAGCGTTCAAGTAGGCCATGCCTAGTTCAAGGTGTACCAGTCGGTTGGCTGGCTCCAAGTCATGCGCGCGCTTCAAGTAGCTCACTGCCGCCAGGTGGTCACCCGTAGCCGTTGCGCCCTTGCCGAGGGCAGCCAAGAGCTTGGCATCGACTTCATTGGGATGTGGCTGAGCGTATGCCGCAAGAAACGCTTGATAGGCTTCCGAGGCATCGCCGCGCCCGGCAAGGGCTACCCCTCGCTGATAGTCGAGATCAAAGGTGTCATAACCCTGTTTTCGAGCTTCATTGAGGTACCTAAGCGACTGATCGTACTTGCCGACCATGTCCATCAATGCGCCAATGTTGTAGTTGCCTATGCCGCGATCCCCCAACTGCGACGACGCTTTAAAATCCTGATAGGCATCCTTCAGTCGATTCTGGTCCAGTGCCACCTCAGCATGGTTGACGTACGGAAACCATCTGCCTACAGCCCTCGGGTCGTCTGGTAGTTTCGCAATCGCATCCCGCCATACGAGTTCCGGCGTCGCCATGGAAAAAACGCGATCGAGGGCCTGCCACGAGAATAGCGCCCCAACGATCATCCCCACAATAAGCAGGGCGCGAGGTTGCAGGTCGCCGCAAAAGAAAAGAATCAGGCCCGGCAATCCGATAGCCCACAAATAACTGCGATACAGCACGAAGGGGTCCTGTACCCAGACGGTAGCGAACTCCGTCAGAAACAACGTCGCGGGGAATAGCAGCGATAACCCAGCCAGCGCACGCACATCGCGGTACCGAAGTACGAGGAATAACCCACCAACGATTGTGACGGGGAAGCCAAGTAACCCCAGTATCTGCGGAAAAGACGCAAGACTGACCGGAAATGGTGGTCGGAGGTCGATCGACATCCATCCACCATAGGGGAACAACCAGTGCATGCCGTAGTTGAAGAACAGGTAGGACTGATTGATGATGCTCAGCGGAAAGGCGTTCTTCTCAACGTCTGTTCCTAATGCCCCCAGTTGGGCGAGATATATCAGCGAGTACTTGTCAAAAGGCTTGCCGAGAATATCGCCGAATCTGAAAGCGAGTACCGCGCCCGCCGCGGCAACCAATAGTCCACCGATGATGGTCGCGAACCCCAGTTGTCGCCTCGTTGGTCGAACCACCATGATGTAGATAGGCACTGCCGCAAGCGGCGCCATGACCGCATGCTCCTTCGATAGTACCGCCAGGATGTAGGAGACAACCGCAAGCACGTAATATCCTGGGCGCCGTACAGCCAGGGCTTTTGTGAAAAACCAAAGCGCCAGAACCACGAAGAACGTCGCCAGCAATATCGACCGTTGAATCAAGTAGGCAACTGCATACACCGCGACAGGGTTCAGCGCAAATACGCCAACAGCCAATCCCAGTGCCGGCCTCAAATTCTCGGTGCTCGGGCTCGCTCTTGTACCTTCGCCGTTCACCGACGGCGCAACGAAGCGGAGTATCTCCCGATACAATAACCATAAGGCTGCCACCACGGCCATATGAATCATGAGATTGCCTAGCCGCTGCTTCCACCAGCCCGGACCGAAAAGGTCTTGCATCCAGACAAACGAACCGTAGGACAACAGCCTGGGCTTCAGTGCCAACACCGACCCATACTGGGCAAACAGGTCGCCGCTGGTCAGAAGGCGGTCGTCGAAAACCGGCGTGTTGCTCAGACCGGGAACATAGATGGCCAACAGCGCAAAGACTGTGATCGGAACCCATATCAACTCACGCAACTTCCAATGCATTCTTTGATTCTCCATGTACTCTTGGCCAAAGCTCTCCGTGACATGGGCATGTCTAGAGCCCTGTCGCTCAATTCGAGTGAGATCCCTCAGGTAGAGGCGAATTGTGACAATTGACTTAGTCATCCCAGTATACCGAGGATTGAATGAGGTGCAGCGCTGTATCGAATCTGTGCTCGGTAGCCCGGCAAGGGAGCTGGTGGATATTGTTGTCATCGACGATGCATCTCCGGAAGCCGAGGTCAGCGCATACCTTGGCAGCGTAGCTGCCGACGGCCGGATTCGGTTGCTGCGCAATGCCACCAATCTGGGCTTCGTCGGTAGTGTCAACCGAGGTCTTCGCCTCCATATGGACCGTGACGTCATCCTGTTGAACAGCGACACCCAGGTGGCCGGAGATTGGGTCCAGCGACTGCGCCACGCCGCCCACGTCGCGACCAACATCGGAACCGTGACTCCATTTTCCAACAACGCGACCATATGCTCGTATCCATTCCAGGGCTGGCGAGGGGGCGTGCCGGGCGGCCTTGGCCTGGAAGCGCTGAACAAAGTATTCGCCAGCGAAAACAGCGGAGAGATCGTCGACCTGCCAACTGCCGTCGGCTTTTGCATGTACATTCGAAGAGACTGCCTCGAGCAGGTTGGGCCTTTCGACGAAGCCACCTTCGGCCGCGGCTACGGTGAGGAAAATGACTTTTGCATGCGAGCCGCGACGCTTGGCTGGCGCAACGTGTTGGCGACCGACGTGTTTGTGTTTCACGAGGGTTCAGTCAGTTTCGGTTCGGAACGCTTTGCTCTTATGAAGACCGCGACGGAAGCACTACTAAAGAAGCACCCCACCTATCTGGATCTAGTTGGCAGCTTCCTGTCGCGAGATCCGGTCGATGTGTACCGAGCGAGGATCGACGCGGCGCGAGCACGAATGGGTTCCGCGGAGGCCAATCATGTCACAGTAGAATCGGCCTTAAAGAACGCGGCGAGACAACGATAAGTGTGCCGCGCGTATTGAAACCCAATGAATCCTGACCACATGCCAGTGCAACTACACATCGTTCACGACCTTGGGGGCGGTGTCGACCGCTGGTGCAGAGACTATTGCAACGAGGATCGCAGTCGAGTCAATCTGGTGTTGAAACCGGTCTTTCTCGGCAATTGCTTTGGTTCAGGCCTCGTGCTGTACGCAGACGCGGGCAGCACGGTGCCGATACGATTCTGGCCGTTCAATTCTGCGATCAAAGTTATCGACGTTGAACACTCGGAATACCGGCAAGCGATTAGCGAGATCGTCCGGGATTGCGCCGTGGATGGTGTCATTGTCTCGTCGCTCATTGGCCATTCGCTGGATGCACTCGATACTGGATTGCCAACACTCTTGGTCACGCACGACTACTTTCCCGCCTGCCCTGCCATCAACGCGTACTACGGCAGCCCATGCACATTCTGCGATGCGTCTCGTCTAGCGGACTGCGCCGAACACAACCCGCGTGATTACAACCCGTTTGCCGACTTATCGATTGCCGACCGGCAGGCGGTGAGAACGCGGTTCCTCGAATTGCTTGTCCAGCCTAACGTTACTATCGTCTACCCCACGAACATCACACGCGAGCGATGGCAAGCGCTGTTTCCACAGATCGCTTCGCTCAGATCCAGTGTGATTGGGCATGGCTACAACAATCGTCTGCCGCACTTGGAGATCGCGGATCCGGAGCAGGCCGAGCGACTCAGGATTGTAGTGTTGGGTTCTCTCACTGCGCCAAAAGGGTTTCATCTGATCCAGCAGGCAATCGCACACATGACCGAAACTGCCGATGTGTTTCTGGTCGGTTCGGGAAACCTCGGATTGTTCCTTTCCGATCTGCCACACGTCGAGATCCTTGATGGCTACATGCCTAAGGACTTGCCCGCCATCGTCAGCGAAATTCGTCCTCACTTGGCATTGCTGCCCAGCGTGTGCCCGGAAACCTACAGTTACGTGCTCTCGGAACTTAACGCCATGGGAATCCCCGTCATGGCAACCGAAGTTGGCGCATTCATCGAGCGCATTCGGGACGGGGAAACAGGATATTTGTTCGAGCCGACACCAAAGGCATTGATCGAATGCTTAACCACTATTGATCACGACCGCCACAAGCTGGCTTCGGTGAAAACCGCCGTCATGATGTTGGAAGAACGAACAGTCAGAGAGATGGTGGCCGACTATCACCGCACCTTCCCGCTAGAGCCAGTGCCCGGGGCGGCGCGATTGACAGAGTCAGACACCATACCTATCGAGTGGGCGTGCCGAACAGTACCCGACATAGCCAAAATATCGCTTGAGCAACATCAATTGCGCCAACGAGTGGAAATTCAGGCGCTGCTTCTGAAGGAACGGCAGACCGTTCTCGCCGAACAGCGGGCGACCCTTGGCGAACAACAATTTGCCATCGCGAAGATGGGCGAGCAACACGAGGAGCTTTCCGCGGCGCTTCTCGCTCGGCAAAGACAGATCGACACTCTGCACCTTCAATTGAGTGCCCGTTCGGAGCAATTGGCGGCCACAGAACACAGACTGACAGGAGTGCTGCACTCAACATCGTGGGTCGTCACTCGGCCACTGCGCGCGGCCGCCATGTTGGTCCGCGGTCAGCATGGGCCACTTCTAATCGGCTTGAGACACTACCTGGCACGCTGGGGTCGTCGTGCCTACTGGCACCTGCCATTGCGCTGGCGACAGCCGCTGGTCGGCCTCGCCTATAGACTGGCCGGGCCGCTGTTCAAAGGCCTGCCCGACTATCAACGCTGGCTGGCGCGGCGAGTCGACATCGGCCAGGGTGTCATCGGCACCGATATGGTTGACATCGATACTGTCGCTCCGGTGTCGGCACCACCGGCGGGCAACATCGCGATCCATGCGCACGTGTTCTACGCTGACCTGGCCGAGGAATTCGCCAAGTACCTCGACCATATGCCCTTCGACTACGACCTTTTCGTCTCCGTACCTGACGAGTCGGTTCGGGAAACCTGCGCGCAAGCGCTGGCAATGTTGCCCCATCAGCGTGCCTTCACGCTACAAATTGTTCCCAACCGGGGGCGCGACATCGCCCCCATGTTCTGTACTTTCGGTGCGCAACTGAAAACGTATTCCTTCGTCGCCCACATTCATACCAAGAAGTCGCTATATAACAAAGGACGAACGACCGGTTGGCGCGAATACCTGCTGGACGGCCTGCTGGGCAGCCCGGAGCATATTCGGCGCGTCTTCGCGCTTCTTGCAGGACCCGACAAGATCGGTATGGTCTATCCCCAAACTCATGCCACCGTTCCGTACCAGGCCCATACCTGGCTGGCGAATCGGATCGAAGGAGAGAAGTGGTGCCACCAGCTCGGTATCGCCAAAGCGCCCTCCGGCTATTTCGATTTTCCCGCCGGCTCAATGTTCTGGGCCCGAACGGACGCCTTGCGGCCGCTGTTCGATGCCGGCCTTACCCTTGAGAATTTCCCGCCCGAGACGGGGCAAATCGACGGCACGTTCGCACACACCCTGGAACGGTTGCTGGGCGTGGTCCCCTTCAACTCGGGCTGGTCTCTCGCCGTTCTGCGCGATCAGGCGCAACCCAGTTGGTCGCGTTGGCGAGTCGATCAGTTCTTCAATCGTACTGCGGATGGCATGTTCGAGCGCCTTACCGCACCGAACGTCAGCCTCGTGGTATTCGATATCTTCGATACCTTGTTGACCAGGCCGCTGCTTGACCCAGAGCACATTAAGCAGATAGTCGCCGCCCGGGTCGGGGGAAAGACAGCGGAAATCTACCTTGCCGAAAGAGCCATGGTGGAACACCAGGCGCGCCAGCGCGCCGGACGAGATGTCTGTCTCGACGATATCTACCGCGAATGGCTCGGAGCCCAATCCCTCACGCCACAGGAACTAACGACGCTGCGCTCCGCCGAGGAGGCCGTGGAACTCACCGCCGTCAGCGGTCGCACCGACGCAATACTGCTACTGAAGCGCGTGGCGGCAACTGGCAAGCGCATAGTGCTTGCCAGCGATACTTTCCTTTCATTGTCACTCATCGAATCCATGCTGGCCCGACACGACGTCGTCGGCTGGAAGCACCTGTATTTGTCGGGCGAAGTCGGCCTGCGCAAGGATACGGGGGAACTGTACCGCCACCTGCTGATTGAGGAACGTGTTGCTCCGGAAGCAGTGCTGATGGTCGGAGATAACGAGCGTTCGGATGTCCAGATTCCTGGGGACATTGGCTGCTCGCTGATGCATGTCTTGAGGTCTACGGAGATCGCCCGCGCCATGCCGAGATGGCGAAAGCTGATGGAGATCTCCTCATCACACGACGAACTTCATTGGAGCGTTGGTCTCGGCATCATCTTTCGCCATCGATTCCAGGGACTTTTTTACCCAACGCTCGCGCCCGCCAACATGGCGAACTCGGCCCAGGAGATTGGCTACGCGATCGTTGGGCCACTCATAGTCTCGTTCGCCCAATGGCTCGCCCGGCATGCCACTGAAGATGGCGTTGATCGGCTGTACTTCCTTGCCCGCGAGGGGCAGATTCTCCACCGGGTATATGAGGCGCTTCGCCGGCTAACCGGAGA
>PMIH01000123.1 GCA_003158255.1 Rhodocyclaceae bacterium | reverse complement strand
TTCGTGCGCGACTACCTGGAAACGCTGGACTGGAACAAGCAGGCGCCCGGCCCGAAACTGCCGCCGGAAATCCTCGAAAAGACCAGCGCCAAGTACCGGGAAGCCTTGCAGCGCCTCACCGCGTAATTTCCCCGGCGGGGAGCACTTGCAAGCCCCGCCGGTCATCCCCATCTCCAGACCATGAACCCACTGCTCGATTTCGCGGGTCTGCCGCGCTTTGACGCCCTCGCACCCGAACACGTCGCCCCGGCGATCCGTCAGCTCATCGAGGAAAACCGCGCACTTGTGGTCAAGTTGTCCGCGCCAGAAAGTCAGTCGTCGTGGCACGCCTTCATGCAGCCACTCACCGATGCCGGCGAACGGCTCGGCCGCGCCTGGGGCATCGTCAGCCACATGCATTCGGTGATGGACGTGCCGGAATGGCGCGAGGCCTATAACGCCATGCTGCCGGAAATCACCGGCTACTACGCCGAACTGGGGCAGAACGAGGCGATCTTCGCCAAGGTCAAGGCTCTGCGCAACAGCCCGGAATACGCCACACTGACGCCGACGCGCCAGCGCATCGTCGACAACGACCTGCGCGATTTCCGCCTCTCCGGCGCCGAATTGCCCGAGGACAAGAAGCCGCGCTTCAAGGCAATCCAGGAAGAGATGTCCGCACTGGCGGCAAAGTTCTCCGAGAATATCCTCGACGCCACCAACGCCCACGCCGAGTGGATCACCGACGAAGCCAGCGTCACCGGCCTGCCCGAAGATGTCAAGACCGCCGCCCATTCGGCCGCCGAGCGCGATGGCCGACTCGGCTGGAAATTCACGCTGCACGCGCCCTCCTACATTCCGGTCATGCAGTATGCCGAAGACCGCGAACTGCGCGCACGCCTGTACCGCGCCTACACCACGCGCGCCTCCGAGTTCGGCAATCCCGAGTGGGACAACGGCCCGCTAATCACGCGCCTGCTCAAGCTGCGCGCCGAAGAAGCCGCCATGCTGGGCTTCGACAACTACGCGCAGGTCTCGCTGGTGCCGAAAATGGCGACGACGACCACGCAGGTCGCCGCTTTCCTGCGTGAACTGTCGGCCAAGGCACGGCCGTTCGCCGAGCGCGACGTCGCCGAACTGCGCGACTTCGCCCGCACCGAACTGCGCATGGACAAGCTGGAAAGCTGGGATCTCGGCTGGGCCGCCGAAAAGCTCAAGCACGCGCGCTACGATTTTTCCGACGAGGAAGTGAAGCAGTACTTCCCCGAACACGTGGTGATGGCCGGCCTGTTCCGCGTCATCGAATCGCTGTTCTCGGTGAAGATCCAGCCGGACACCGCCGCCGCCTGGCACCCGGCCGTGCGCTTCTACCGGGTCGTCCGGAACGGCGAAACAGTCGGCCAGTTCTTCGTCGATCTCTACGCGCGCGAAACCAAGCGCGGTGGCGCCTGGATGCAGGACGCCATCGGCCGTCGCCGCACCGAAACCGGCGTTCAGACGCCCGTCGCCTACCTGTGCTGCAACTTCCCCGCGCCGGTCGGCGGCAAGCCGGCCACTTTCAGCCACGACGATGTCCTGACGATGTTCCACGAGACTGGCCACGGCCTGCACCACCTGCTGACGCAGGTCGACGACCTCCCGGTCTCCGGCATCGACGGCGTCGAATGGGATGCCGTGGAGCTGCCCAGCCAGTTCATGGAAAACTTCTGCTGGGAATGGGATGTGCTGACCGGCATGACCGCCCACGCCGAAACCGGCGAGCCGTTGCCGCGCGCGCTTTACGACAAGATGATCGCCGCCAAGAACTTCCAGAGTGGCATGCAGACGCTGCGCCAGATCGAGTTCGCGCTGTTCGATCTCTTGTTGCATAGCGAGTTCGACCCCGCCGGCACGCGCACCGTGCAGGAACTGATCGCCGACGTGCGCGAGGAAGTGGCGGTGATCTTGCCGCCGGAATGGAACCGTTTCCCGCAAAGCTTCTCGCACATTTTCGGCGGCGGCTACGCAGCCGGTTATTACAGCTACAAGTGGGCCGAAGTGCTGTCCGCCGACGCCTACTCGGCCTTCGAGGAAGCGGGCCGCACCTGCGGCAGCACGCTGGACGCCGAAACCGGCGAACGCTTCTGGCGCGAGATATTGGCGGTCGGTGGTTCGCGGCCGGCGATGGAATCGTTCAAGGCTTTCCGTGGCCGCGAGCCGAGCGTCGACGCCCTGCTGCGGCACAACGGCATGATCGACGCCTGACCGCGGCAGTCAGCTCAGAAGCGCAGCCAACTCGCGGTCGAGCAGCGCCGCATCACCGGCGTTCAGTTCGACCAGCCGCCGCAAGTGCGTCATGCTGTCGAGGTCGATATCCTCGCAGCGCAAGCCGACGTGCTGGCCCTCGATATGAGCCACCAGCGCGCGCATGGCAATCTCGACATCGTCTGCCAGCTTCAGGTCGAGCCGACACGCCTCGCCCAGGCGGCCCTGCCATTGCGGCGGCACACTCACCAGCGCGCCTTTGAGCGAAATGTCGATCAAATCGGCCGGCGTTGCGACCGAGGCCGCCACCAGTTGCACTTCCGCCTGAAAAGCGGCCCGCCAGAAGCGGCGGCGATCAGCGAGGTCATTCATATCGGCGTACCACCATGACTGACTATTGGGCCATTATAGGTCGGACGGCGCCAACAATGCCTCGGTCATGCGCTCGAGCGCGCGATCGAGCGTCGCCCGCGGACAACCGAAATTGAGGCGGACGAAACGGCGGTAGCTATCGCCCTGACCGAAGTCGCGGCCGTCCGAAAGCCCCACGCCTGCCTGCTCGAAGAAACGTACCGGCTGCTCGACGTTCGCCCCTACGGTATCGATCCACGCGAGGTAGGTTGCCTCGACCGGTGTCATCTTCAATCCCGGCATGCCGGCGACCGCGCGCACGACGCGATCTCGATTGCCACGCAGATAGTCGATCAACGCCGCGCGCCACGGCCTGCCGTGCCGGAAGGCCGCCTCGCAGGCGACGAGGCCGAGGATGTTAACGTGCGGCACGATACCCTGCATCGCATGGCGGAAATCCTGTCGCAAGCCAGGCTCGGGAATGATGGCGAAGGCGCAGCCGAGGCCGGCGACGTTGAACGTCTTCGAGGGCGCCATCAGCGTGATGCTGCGCGCCGCAGCCTGCGGCGACAGGGTGGCGAACGGACGGTGTTTGCCTTCGAGCACCAAGTCGCAATGGATCTCGTCGGAGCAAACCACCATGTCGTGTTTCTCGGCCAGCGCCGCCATGCGCGCCAGTTCGGCATCGCTCCAGACGCGCCCGACCGGATTGTGCGGGTGGCAGAGCAGGAACAGGCGAGTACGGCTCTCCGCCAGCGCAGCGTCGGTGGCGGCGAAATCCCACAACCACGTATTTTCGGCTTGTACCAGCGGCACGGTCGTGAGCTTGCGACCGGAAAGTGCTGGGGATGAAAGGAAGGGCGGATAGATCGGCGTCGCCGTGAACGCCGGGCCGTCGACGGCCCGACAGGCGACGTTGAGCCCCGTGACCAGCCCCGGCAACCAGACAATCCATTCCGCTTCGATGCGCCAGTCGTATTCGCGTTCGAGGTGTTCCTGCACGGCGTCGACCAGCGACGGCCACGGCCCGGAGTAGCCGAACACACCGTGGTCAACGCGGCGGTGCAGCGCTTCGATCACAGCCGGCGGCGCCGCGAAATCCATGTCCGCCACCCACAGCGGCAAAACGTCGCGGCCGGCGTATTTGTTCCACTTCATGGAATCGCCGCCGCCAAAATCGATCAGGGTATCGAAATCGAAGCTCATGTCCGAGAGGTTATCATTGCAGCTCACGATTTCCGAGCCTGCCCGTGATTCAGAAGATCGCCACCTGGAACGTCAATTCCCTCAAGGTCCGGTTGCCGCATGTGCTGGACTGGCTGGCCGCGCAGCGCCCCGACGTGCTCTGCCTGCAGGAGACGAAGCTCGAAGACAAGGCGTTTCCGTTCGCGGAAATCGAGGCCGCCGGTTACCACGCGATCCATCACGGCCAGAAGACCTACAACGGCGTCGCCATCCTGGCGCGCAGCGAAGCGCAGGACATCGTGCGCGGCATTCCCGGTTTCGACGACCCGCAGGCACGCGTGATCGCCGCCACGGTGGATGGCGTCCGCATCGTCTGCGCCTACATCCCGAACGGCCAGGCGGTCGGCTCGGACAAGTACGAATACAAGCTGAACTGGCTGCGCGCGCTCAACGCCTGGCTCAAGGACGAACTGACGCGCTATCCGCGCCTCGCTCTGCTGGGCGACTACAACATCGCTCCGGAGGATCGCGACGTACACGATCCGGTAGCGTGGCGCGGACAAATCCTGTGTTCCGACGCGGAGCGTGCCGCCTTCCGCACCCTGACCGAGCTCGGCCTCGCCGACGCCTTCCGCCGCTTCGACCAACCCGAGAAGGCGTTCAGCTGGTGGGACTACCGCATGCTCGGCTTCCAGAAGAATCACGGCTTGCGCATCGACCACATCCTGCTCTCGCCAGCGCTAGCCGCCGACTGCACCGCTTGCGCCATCGACCGGGCACCGCGCAAGCTGGAACGCCCTTCCGACCACGCACCCGTCGTCGCGGAGATACGCGCGTGAGCACGCAAGACCTGAGCGAACTCTATCCCGTACTGACACTGCTGCCGGCGGCGCTGGCCGAGCGAATGCTGGGTCAGGCGCAGACGATCACGGTGCCCGGCGGCACGGTGGTGTTCGACGAACATCAGGTCTGCCAGGGATTTCCGTTCGTGATATCGGGCGACATCCGCGTCGTCAAGTCGGCCGCCAACGGCCGCGAGCTGCCGCTTTACCGCGTGATGCCCGGCGAATCCTGCATCATCACCTCGAGCTGCCTGCTCGGCCATACCGACTACAACGCCCGCGGTATTGCCGAAGGCGAAACCACCCTGGTTATGATGCCGCGCCCGCTGTTCGACGAGCTGCTCGGCGAACCGGCCTTTCGCGACTTCATCTTCCACTTGTTCTCGGAACGGATTGCCGATCTCATGCAGTTGATCGAGGAGGTGGCCTTTCGCAAGCTCGACCAGCGCCTGGCCGGCCTGCTGCTGGGCAAGGGCCGCCTGGTGCATGCCACCCACCAGCAACTGGCCGACGAACTCGCCAGCGTGCGCGAGATCATCAGTCGCCTGCTCAAAGGCTTTGCCGAGCAGGGCCTGGTGCGCCTGTCGCGCGAACAGGTGGAAATTCTCGACCCGGCCGGACTGCGGCGAATCGGCGGAATCTGAGCTAAGTGACTTAGGTCACAGACGGCGCCCCCGGGGCGTGGTCAAATGGGTCTCGTTCCCAGTCACTCACAGGAGAATCTCGCATGAAACTCAACGTCGGCGGTATCGACCGCATTCTGCGCATTGTTGTCGGTCTGGCTCTGGTCGCCTGGGCTCTGATGGGTGGTCCGGTCTGGGCCTGGATTGGCGTTGTGCCCCTGGCCACGGGCGCGTTCAGTTTCTGCCCGCTGTACACGATGATCGGCATGAACACCTGCCCGACCAATAAGTAAGCATCCCCCTCCCCGGCCAAGTCGGTCGCCCCCGACCCGGCTTGGCGAAGCGGCCCGCTGAATGTCCAGGCGGGCCGCTTCACTTTGTCAGCGCATTTGCCAGTCGCACGTAATCGGCTACCGCCAGTTCTTCCGCACGTGCCGTCGGCTTGATGCCGACCGCCTCCAGCCCGGCCTCATCGACCAGATCACGCAGGTTGTTGCGCAACATCTTGCGCCGCTGGCCGAACGCCGCCAGCACCAGCTTCGCCAGCAGTGCCTCGTCGCGGGCATCAAGCGCCGCCGCCGGCTTCGGCATCAGGCGCACGATGGCCGAATCCACCTTGGGCGCCGGATTGAACGCACCCGGTGGCACGATGAACAAGCGTTCCATTGCGAAACGATATTGCAGCATCACGGACAAGCGCCCGAAATCGGCCGTGCCGGGATCGGCGACCATGCGGTCGACCACTTCCTTTTGCAGCATGAAGTGCATGTCGCACACCGAAGCCGCGAAACCGGCGAGGTGGAACAGCAGCGGCGTCGAAATGTTGTAGGGCAGATTGCCGACCACGCGCAGGTCGGTGCCGATCGTTCCGAAGTCGAATTTGAGCGCGTCGCCCTCGTATATCGTCACCTGTTCTGGCGTGAAGCGCTCATGCAGGCGGGCGATGAGGTCGCGGTCGATCTCGACCACATGCAGATGATCGAGCCGTTCCAGCAGCGGCTCTGTCAGCGCACCGAGGCCGGGGCCGATCTCGACCACACGGTCGATGCGACGCGGCGCGATCGCGTCGACGATCTTGGCGATGGTACCGCGACAAACGAGAAAGTTTTGCCCGAACCGCTTGCGCGGCAGGTGGCCTTTCATTGCCGCGAAACGATTGCGGCGGCGACGTTTACCGCCGCGAACAGACTGCGCGGATCGGCGCGACCGGTGCCGGCAATGTCGAGCGCCGTGCCGTGATCGACCGAGGTGCGCAGCACCGGCAGACCGAGCGTGATGTTGATGCCTTCCTCGAAAGCGGCGTACTTCAGCACCGCCAGGCCCTGATCGTGATACATCGCGAGTTGCGCGTCCGATCCGGCCAGCACGTTGCGGGTAAATAGCGTGTCGGCAGGCAGCGGGCCGACGAGGTCCATGCCCTCATTGCGCAACGCATCGAGCACGGGCGTGATGACTTCGATTTCTTCCATGCCCAGGTGCCCGCCCTCGCCGGCATGCGGATTGAGCCCGGCGACCAGGATGCGCGGCTTGGCGATGCCGAACTTGCTGACCAGGTCGTGGTGCAGGATGCGGATCGTGGTAGTGAGTTCGGCTTTCGTAATCGCCGCCGGCACGTCCTTCAGCGGCAGGTGCGTGGTCGCCAGCGCAACGCGCAGGCTGGCCAGTTCGCCGGTGCCTGCCAGCATCATGACCACGCGCGGCGTATGCGTGCGGTCGGCGAGGTATTCGGTGTGGCCGGTGAAAGGAAAACCGGCGTCATTGATAATGCCCTTGTGCACCGGCGCAGTGACCATGGCGGCGAATTCGCCGCTGGTGCAGCCGTCGCAGGCGACATCGAGCAAGTCGAGCACGTAGCGCGCGTTGGCCGTCTCCAGTTTCCCGGCGACGCATGGCACGCGCAACGGCACATGGCGAATTTCCAATCCGGCGATGTCGACGCCGAGCTGGCGGGCGCGGCTATGCAGCAGATCGCGATCGCCAATCACCACCACCTCGACGCAGCGTGCCGCGACGGCTGACTCTTGCCGCCACTGCGCGAGCGCCAGACAGATGTCCGGTCCGATGCCGGCGGGCTCGCCGGAAGTGATGGCGATCACCGGCACCATTACTTTTCTTCGAGTCGGTACTCGACGTAGGCGCGATCGCGCAATTGGCGCAACCAGTCCTGGTAGGCCTCGTCGGACTTGCGCTCGCGCAACGTCTGGCGCGCCATCTGGCGCCGGCGCTCTTTGGAAGCATCTTCGGTGCGTCGCTCCAGAACCTTGATCAGGTGCCAGCCAAAAGGCGAGCGCACCGGCTCGCTAACTTCGCCGATCTTGAGCGCATCCATGGCCTTCTCGAATTCCGGCACCGTATCGCCCTGATAGAGCCAGCCAAGATCGCCGCCCTTGGCCGCCGACAGGTCGGCGGAATGCTGCCGCGCCAGATCGGCGAAATCGGCGCCGTTGTCCAGCCGCTCCTTCAGGATCAGCGCGCGCTGACGCGCTTCGCTGTCGGACAGCAGTTCGTTGACCTTGATGAGGATATGCAGGGCATGGGTCTGCTTCAGCGCCTGCGTCTGCATGGCGCCGCCGCGACGATCGACCAGCCGGATGATGTGGAACCCGGCCGGACTCCTGACGACAGCGCTGGTTTCGCCGGGGCTCAGTTTCCGCACGATATCAGCATAAAGCGATGGCAGCCGGTCGAGCGGTCGGGCTTCCATGAGGCCGCCGGCAAGGCCGTCTGGCGCATCGGAGAAGACTGCCGCGACGCGGCCGAATTCTTCGCCGTTCTTCAATTGATCAACGGCCTGCTGCGCGCGGGCCCGGCTGCGTTCCAGTTGCTGAGCGTTCGCCTGCTCCGGCACACGGACGATGATGTGCGCCACCTGGACGACGTCCTCGTTGCTGTCGGCCTTGCTCGCGTTTTCCAGGTAGTTGTCGATTTCCCCTTCCGAGATGGTCAGATGGCTGTCGACCTCGCGGTCGCGCAGGCGGGAAATGGTAATCTCCTGGCGAATTTCCTCGCGGAACTTGCCCCAGACGACGTTGTCGCGCTCAAGCGTCTTTCGGAATTCCGGTAACGTCATGTGATTGCCGTCGGCGATGCGCCGCAGGGCGGTGTCGACTTCGCTGTCCGATATTTGCAGGCCGCTTTCCTTGGCCAGTTGCATCTGCGCCCGATCGACGATGATGCGTTCGAGCAACTGCTTTTCCAGCGTTTCACGCGGCGGCAGTTGCACGTTCTGGCTGCGCAACTGGCGCTCGACCATCGCCAGGCGCGAGCGCAGTTCGTAGAGGGTGACGGCCTCGCTGTTCACAACGGCAACAATGCGGTCGGCTTCGATCGGCTGGGCAGGAATCGACTGCGCCGCGGCAGTCAGCGGCAGCAGCAACGCAAGTAGGGGAATGAACGAATATCGTTTCATGGGCGGGTCAATAGGCTCCGAAGACGGGATCGGCGGTCGGCTGGTTGATGACGCCGTAGCCGGCAATGTTGCGTTTGAGCGTTTCGATCGGATTGTTGCCGATGCCGGCCAATCCGTTCAATTCAAGCTGGACGAAGAACGAGGTCGAGGTCGTCGCAGTTGTCGCCGCGAAGCGGTGCGCCACGAGACGGGCGACCCAGCAGCCGGCATCATACTCCAGCCCGGCAATGCCCTCGACCAGGCGCCGGTCCTTGAGCGAATAGTTGTAGCGGCCAATGCCGTACCAGCCGCCAAAGAGCGGCCATTGGCCCGAGATGTCGACTTCGCCGATCTGGTCGCGCGTGTAACGGTAACCCGCATTCAGCACCTTGCCGAACTCGGGCGAATAACGCACGCCGACATTGGAGACCTCGGTACGACTGAAGAACGGGCTGTATTGCAAACCGGCATCGATGTGTACCCTGGGCGCGATCAAACCGGAAAATGCCGCCAGCAGATCGGTCTTGCGGTTGGTACGCACCGTCTCGCTCGGCAGCGTTGCCTGCTGGTCCTGGAAGTAGAAACGCTGGCCAAGGGCGCCACGCATCAGTTCGACGCCGGTGGCCGGGTCGATCAGGCGCGAGACAACGGCCGTCGTTAGTTGATTGGCATCGCCGATGCGATCGCTGCCGGCATAGCGATTCTCGCTGAAGATCTGCGCGAAATTGAAGTCCATCAGCCCGGAATCGAAAACCGGAATCTGGCTCTGGTCGCGATAGGGCACGTAGAGATAGTAGAGCCGCGGCTCCAGCGTCTGCGTCAGCGTACGTCCCATCCAGTTGGCATCGCGCTCGAAGACGACGCCGGAATCGATGTTGGCGATCGGCACTTCGCGACTCAGTTGGTTCGGCGCGCCCGCCGCCTGCTGATCGAGGCTATAGCGTGTGACGTGCAGACCCAACTTGGGCGTCACGAAGAACGCCGATGTCTGCATCGGCAGCGAGACTTGCGGATACAGCACGAGGCGCTGGCCGGTGACCGCCGTCGGGTGGCCGAAGTTCACATACTCGCCATTGAAGTTGAAACTCATGCCCGCCGGCAGATCGGGGCGCAATGCGGTTACCAGTAACTGGGGCAGCCGGTAGTAGGGAATTCCCACCGGGGCCGCGGGATCCTGCAAGGTCTGATAGCGCTGCGCCACCAGATTCGCATTCCACCAGCCGCCGTTGTAAGTCAGGCTGCCCTGCCGCAACAAGTTGGCCTGCGAAACCATCGAGACTCGCGACGAAAGGTCGGCGAAGTAGGTGTCGTCCGAGGCGCCGTTCAGGTTGAGATTGCCTGTCAGCGCCGGCGAAAAGATCTGGTTGTGAATGAAGGCATAGGCACTTCGGTTGGTGCCGGTCAGCTGATCGTGGGGCAGGTATTCGAAGCGGGCCTGGCCGTTGTAGCCATAATTGAGATAGTTAAATTCGGTGTTCAGTTGCAGACCGCGACGGCTAAGAACGCGCGGCGAAATCGTCGCATCCATGTTCGGCGCGATATTCCAGTACCAGGGAAAGGTCAGTTCCAGGCCACTGGTCGTGCTGGTGCCATAGTTGGGCGCCAGAAACCCGGACTTTCGTCGTTCGTTGAGGGGGAAGCTGAGCCAGGGCGAATACAGGATGGGCACGTCCTTGAAGACGACAGTGGCACCATTCGCCTCACCCACTTCGCGGTTGAAATCGAGACGGATATCATCGGCGGAGACATACCAGTCGCGATTCGGCGAGCACGTGCTGAACGTGGCCGTGACCAGCCGGTACAGATTGTTGCCCTCGAACTCCATGCTGCTTGCTTCACCGCTGCCGATGACCGGCTTGCGGGGCAGATCCAGCAGCGTCCTGGCTTTCGGCACGCGCTTAAAGCTGTACTGCGGCTCGTCGAACGTGCCCAGGTTGTCCTGCACCTTCAGGCGCAAATGCGGACCGGTGACGAGATCATCGTCGCGCTTCAGGCGCACGTCGCCGGTCGCCTCGACCTCATCCTCCAGGTTGCGGTAGATCAGGCTATCCGCCGTCACCGTCGTTTCGTCGCGGTGCAACTCGGCGTGGCCGTCGGCTACCGTCTCGACGTCGCTGCGACCGGTGATATGGTCGGCGATGATCTCGGTGCCGCCGGTGCCGGCCTTCGATGGCGGTGTCTGGGCCGCAGCCGATGCCGCCAGCGCCCCGAGAAACATCAATACCAGCTGTTCGCGCAGGCGAAAGTGCATCGTCCGATATCGGCACCCGTCAGGGCGCGCCGCATGCCAATGATAGAATTTCGATTCTAGCATTTCGACCGGGCCAGCCAGCGTGGAAGCAGAGCAGCAAAGGCAGCAGCAGATCGACGACTGGCTCCGCCAGCTGATGCCAGGCCGACCGTTTTCCCTCGCTCCGGCCTCGGCCGACGCCAGTTTCCGCCGCTACCTCAGGGCGACGTTCGACGATGGCGACACCCGCGTGGTCATGGATGCGCCGCCCAGCCACGAGGACGTGAAACCCTGGCTGCACGTGCAGAAGCTTTTCCACGATGCCGGTACGCATGTGCCCGAAGTGTTCGCCACCGACCTCGAACGCGGTTACCTGCTGCTCTCGGACCTCGGCTCGACGACCTACCTCGCCGACCTCACGGACGCCAACGCCGACGCGCGCTACCGCGCCGCCAGCGACGCGCTCATCAAGATTCAGCTCGCCAGCAAGCCGAACGAGCTGCCGTCCTATGACCGCGTGCTGCTGGAACGCGAACTGAATCTCTTCCCCGACTGGTATCTCGCCAAACACCTTGGCATCGAACTCAGCGAAAGTCAGTCGTCACAACTCGCCTCGGTGTTCGGAAAGATCATGGCCGCGAACCTCGCCGAGCCGGCCGTCTATGTCCACCGCGACTACCATTCGCGCAACCTCATGGTCACCGAGCCGAATCCGGGCATCGTCGATTTCCAGGACGCTGTCTATGGCCCCATCACTTACGACCTCGTCTCGCTGTTCAAGGACGCCTATATCCACTGGCCGGAGGAACGCGTGCTCGACTGGCTCGTCCGCTACTGGCAGCAGGCGCGGAAGGCCGGCCTGCCGGTGCGCGCCGACTTCGGCGAATTCCACCGCGACTACGAATGGATGGGCGTGCAGCGGCACGTGAAAGTGCTCGGCATTTTCGCCCGCCTCTATCATCGCGACGGTAAGGACGGCTACCTCAAGAACATGCCGCTGGTTGCCCGTTACCTGCGCGCCGCCTGCGAGCGCTACCGCGAACTCGGGCCACTGCTGCGGCTGCTCGACCTCGCCGAAGAACGCCAGACCGACTCGGGCTACACATTTTGAAGGCGATGATCCTTGCTGCCGGCCGCGGCGAACGCATGCGGCCGATCACCGACCGGACGCCGAAGCCGCTGCTGCCCGTCGCCGGCAAGCCGCTGATCGTCTGGCATCTCGAACGGCTGGCGAAGGCCGGCTTCCGCGACATCGTCATCAACCACGCCCATCTGGGCGATCAGATCGAGGGACTGCTCGACGACGGTTCGGCCTGGGGCTTGTCGATCCGCTACTCGGAAGAGC
>PMIH01000061.1:8981-12114 GCA_003158255.1 Rhodocyclaceae bacterium | reverse complement strand
GCCATGGCCGCGCGAGATCAGCTCAAGTGCAAGTTCGCTCTTGCCGACACCGGAATCGCCCGTAATCATTACGCCCATGCCCAGCACGTCCATGAAGACCCCATGCAGGGTGATCATTTCGGCCAACTGCCTGGAAACGTAGAGCCGCAGGGAGTCTATGATCGCGGCCGACTGCTGTGGCGTGGCGAACAGCGGCGTATCCGAAGATTCGCAAACGGCCTGGATGGCAGGGGGAATCTCGCAGCCGTCGGCAACGATCAACGCCGGCGGTTTGGCGGCGATGACTTCGCGCATGTGGTTGGCAACGCGTTCGGGTGTTTGTTTGGACGCCCACGATATCTCGGGCGAGCCGAGGACCTGGAGTCGATCCGGGTGAATCAGATTCAGGTGGCCGACCAGATCGGCGGGCGAGATGTCGTCCCGGGTGATGGTAATGGCTCGATTGAGCGTGCCGCAGATCCAGTTCAGTTGGAGCCGGCTGCGATTGCGTTCGAACAGCTGGGCGACGATCAGCTGGCGCACGACCACTGCGCGAACAGTTCATACGTGGCCGCTGCGTCTGGCGCAGCGGCAAGGCGTTCGCGGAACGTCTTGTCGGAAAACATCTGGGCCAGTTCCGAGAGGAGCTGAAGATGGTGCTCCGTGGCCGCCTCGGGAACGAGCAGAATGAATATGTAACCGACGGGCTTGCCGTCGGGGGCATCGAACTGCACGGGTGTCGCGAGGCGCAGGAAGGCGCCGCGCACCTCCTTGAGGCCCTTGATGCGACCGTGCGGAATGGCGATGCCCTGGCCGAGGCCGGTCGAGCCCAATTTCTCGCGGGCGAACAGCGCGTCATAAACCAGGCTGCGAGCAAGTCCGTGCCGGTTCTCAAAAAGGATGCCGGCTTGTTCAAAAACACGCTTCTTGCTGCTGGCCTCAAGGCCGACAACGACGTTTTCTGCTGGCAGAAGTTTGGCGATCTGGTTCATCGGCACTTTGTGGCTGACTTCGGCCGGGGGTGGCCCGCAACAGAAGCGCTGCGGAGTATACCCCTCCCCCCGGCGACTGGAAACGCCTATTCGGCGGTTGGAAGTTTGTCGTGCGCGTGCTCGCTGACTTTCCCTTTGTGCTTAAGCACCTGGCGGTCGAGCTTGTCGGTCAGTGCGTCGATGGCGGCGTAAAGATCCGTGTCGTCGGCATCAGCATAGATATCCTTGCCTTTCACGTGAAGGGTAATTTCTGCTTTTTGTTTGAGCTTCTGCACCGAAAGCACCACATGCACGCTGGTGACGTGGTCGAAATGTCGAATGACCCTTTCGACCTTGCCCGTGACGTACTCGTGCAGCGCGGGAGTGACTTCGACGTGGTGACCGGTGATGTTGAGGTTCATGGTGTCTCCTTAGAGCGCCTTTCTGAGGTTGACCGGCGGAATGTTCAGTGATTCGCGGTATTTCGCGACGGTCCGTCGCGCCACTACGATACCCTGTTCGCCGAGAATTTCCGCAATCCTGGCGTCGGAAAGCGGCTTGTGGCCGTCTTCGGCGCCGACCAGCTGCCTGATAAGGGCGCGGATCGCGGTTGAAGAGGCAGCCCCGCCGGTATCAGTGGCGACGTGGCTGCCGAAGAAGTATTTCAGTTCGAATATTCCGCGCGGGCTGGCCAGGTACTTCTGCGTCGTGACGCGCGAAATTGTCGATTCATGCAGGCTGACCGCGTCGGCGATTTCGCGCAATGTCAGTGGGCGCATGGCGACTTCGCCATGATCGAAGAATGCCCGCTGGCGATCCACGATCGCTTGCGCGACCCTCTGGATGGTATCGAAACGTTGCTGGACGTTCTTGATCAGCCACTTTGCTTCCTGCAACTGGCCGGCGAGGCCGCTGACGGAGCCACCGCGACCGCTGCGCTGACGTTGCAGGATATCGGCATACAGCCGATTGATACGCAGGCGCGGCATCGCTTCGCCATTCAGACTTACTTTCCAGGCGCTGCGAATTTTGCGCACAACAACGTCGGGGACTACGTAACGAGTATCGAGCGGCGAAAACTGGGCACCCGGCCGCGGGTTGAGCGAACGGATCAGGTCTTGCGCCGCCCGTAAATCGTCGTCTTCGCAGCCAAGCGCTTTCCTGATTCTGGTGAAATCGCGGGCGGCGAACTGGTCGAGATGGTGCTGGACGATGGCACGGGCAAGGTCCCGTGTCGCCGACGTCGGCATGACCTGAAGCTGGAGGTCGAGGCATTCCTGCGGGCTGCGAGCACCAATCCCGGGTGGGTCAAGGTGTTGCAGGTGGCGCAGGCTGATGGCGAGTTCTTCCTGTAGTTCCTCGCGATCGACGTCCTGGTCGCCGACGATGGAGTCGCACAGTTCATCGAGACTCTGGGTCAGGTAGCCATCTTCATCAAGCGCCTCGACCAGGAAGGCAACCACGCCGCGCTCATGTTCGCTGAGCTGGGTCATGGCCAATTGAGCGCCGAGGTGCTCGCGCAGACCGGTTGCCGCCGCCTGGATATCTCCGGAATCGACATCGTCCTCGGGGTCGCGGGAGCCGTGTCCGGACGGCATTTCGCTGCCCCAACCGAGTTCGACGCCTTCGTCGGTCTCGCGGGCTGGCGGAGCCTCCGTCGGCTGCTGAACCATGGACAGCGCATCGCCCGAAGGAGAAAAGGCGGCAGATTCGGCAATCTCCTCGCGTTCAAGCAAGGGATTGTCCTGCAGAGCCTGTTCGATTTCCTGATTGAGTTCCAGCGTCGAAAGCTGCAATAGCCGAATCGACTGCTGCAATTGCGGCGTCAGCGCGAGATGCTGGGAGAGCCTGAGTTGGAGACTTTGTTTCATATGACGGCAGATGCCGTGCTACATGCGGAAATGTTCACCCAAATAAACCTTCCGCACGCTTTCATTATCGACGATCTCGGCCGGATGTCCAGCGGCCAGCACTTCGCCGGCGTTGATGATGGTCGCCCGGTCGCAGATGCCGAGCGTTTCGCGCACGTTGTGGTCGGTAATGAGTACACCGATGCCACGGTCCTTGAGGAAGCGGATGATCTTCTGGATGTCGATGACCGCAATCGGGTCGACACCGGCGAATGGTTCGTCGAGAAGAATGAAGCGCGGACTGGTCGCCAGTGCGCGGGCAATCTCAACCCG
>PMIH01000061.1:3925-8927 GCA_003158255.1 Rhodocyclaceae bacterium | reverse complement strand
TGGGTCAGGTTGGCTTCACTGTCTTTGCCATCCTCGCCGTTCTTGAGCTTGATCTCGCCGCCATCGGAGGCGACCAGGCCGACGATCATGTAGAAACAGGTGGTCTTGCCGGCGCCGTTGGGGCCGAGCAGGCCGACCACCTCGCCGCCCTGGACATCGAACGAGACGTCCTTGACGACGGTGCGCGACTTGTACTTCTTGCGCAGGTTGTAGACGGCCAGCGTGCTCACTCGTTGCTTTCCTTCAGCAGCCGCCGAATGACGTCGACGGAAAAACCGCGCCCCTGGAGGAATCGGGCCTGGCGCGCCCATTCGCGGGCGTCGGCGGGAACGGTGTCGAACTTCTTGGTCCAGACGACGCGGGCGCGTTCCAGTTCGGTGCCCAGTTCGCTTACTTCAGCTGTGGCCAGTTCGGGGTCCAGGCCGCGTATGCGCAGATCCTGGCGCAAGCGGGCGGCACCGAAGCGCGCGCCATGGGCGCGCACATAGGCGCCCGCAGCGCGGGCATCCGAGAGTAGCCCCTCGGTTTCCAGTTGAGCAAGCACGTTGACGATTTCTTCCTGGGTAGCGTGGGCAGCGAGCTTTCGGGCAAGTTCGGTGCGGCTGTGTTCGCGCCGCGCCAGCAGCCGGATGGCGCGGCGCCTTAGTTCATTCACTCTGCGCCGGGCGCGGTTCCGATGGCGGCAACGCCCACCGCGGCGCGAACCTTGTTCTCGATTTCGATCGCAATGTCCGAATGTTCCCGAAGGAATTCGCGGGCGTTGTCTTTGCCCTGGCCGATCTTCTCGCCATTGTAGGCATACCAGGCACCCGATTTTTCGACGATCTTGTGGTCGACCCCGAGCTCGATGACTTCACCTTCGCGCGAAATCCCTTCCCCGTAGAGGATGTCGAAATGGGCCTCGCGGAAAGGCGGGGCCACCTTGTTCTTGACGACCTTGACCTTGGTTTCGTTGCCGACCACCTCGTCGCCCCGCTTGATGGCGCCGGTGCGGCGGATGTCCATGCGCACCGAGGCGTAGAACTTGAGCGCGTTGCCNNCATGCGGATCTGGTTGATGAAGATCACCAGCGTGTTGGTCCGCTTGATGTTGGAGGTGAGCTTGCGCAATGCCTGCGACATCAGCCGGGCCTGCAGGCCCGGCAACTGATCGCCCATCTCGCCTTCGATTTCGGCTTTGGGCGTCAGCGCCGCCACCGAATCGATCACGATCAGGTCGACGCCGCCGGAGCGCACCAGCATGTCGGTGATCTCGAGTCCCTGTTCGCCGGTGTCGGGCTGGGAAATCAGCAGATCCGGCACGTTCACGCCCAGCTTGGCGGCATAGCTCGGGTCGAGNNGGCAGGCCGCCGATGCCGAGGGCGATATCCAGCCCGAGCGAGCCGGTGGAAACGGTCTGAATGTCGTCGGTGGCAAGCCCCTCGCCCATCTTCATGATGGAGCCCTTGCCGAACTGCTTTTCGATCTGTGCCAGCGCTGCCTGTAGCGCCTTGGTCTTGTTGTCGTCCATGAGTGTTTCTCCGAAGCTGAATGGATTATGGCACAGTTTTTGCGCCGCCTATTTCAGTCGCGCCAGCAGGCCTTCGAGCGCGTGCACAACCGCTTGACGACGGATTGTTTGCCGATCGCCGTCAAAGTGTTGGTGTTCAGTTTCTGGTTCCTGGCCTAACTTGCACCATGCGAAGCATACGGTGCCCACTGGCTTACCAGATGAGCCACCGGCCGGCCCGGCGACGCCAGTAATTGCCAATGAAATCATGGCATTGGAGTTTACGAGTGCGCCAGCAGACATTTCGGCCGCGGTTTCCTCACTTACCGCACCGAATTCGGCAAGGGTTTCCGGGTTGACGCCGAGCATTTCGACCTTGGCGTCGTTCGCGTAGGTGACGAAGCCGCGATCGAACCAGGTTGAACTGCCGGCTGTGTGAGTGACTACTTGAGCTACCCAGCCTCCGGTACAAGACTCCGCGGTCGCGAGGGTGAGGTTCTGTTGGCTCAGGGTCGTGCCTGTCTGTTGGGAAAGACTGGCTAGTTGGGTATCCATCATGTGAACCGTTCGAGCAGAAATTTAAACAGCGCCAAGGTCAGTACCGTGTAACCGGCAGCGACCACATCGTCCATCATGACCCCGAAGCCGTTCTTCAGTTCGCTATCGAAATAGTTGGCGGGCGGCGGTTTGACGACATCGTAAAAACGAAACCAGAGGAAGGCAGCCAGCTGCCACACGCCGGTCAGCGGCGTCAGCAGCAGGACGGCCCAGAAGGGCACGATTTCGTCCCAGACGATGGAGCCGTGGTCGACGACGCCGAGCTTGTGCCCCGTCAGGTGACAGGCCGGTATGCCAAGTGCGAACATCATCACCAGAAAGCCGGCAAACCAGGCATCGTCGACGAAATAGTTGCGCAGCAGTGGGTAGCTCAGCCAAGCGAACAGCGTGCCGGCAGTGCCAGGTGCGATAGGCGACAGGCCGCTGCCCAGCCCGCAAGCGATCAGATGCGCGGGATGGCTGAACAGGAAACTGACGGAGGGAGGGGGAGCTTTGGCCACGTTCTTACACTACCCGAAATGATCGTAACCGCGCTGGCCGTAAGCAATGTGACTGCCATCAACGGCAACCAAAGTCAGTCGTGGTGGTACGCCGCCATCGACAGTGCCGATACGGCCGAGCGGCAGCGAAAGCTTGTTGCCGAGCGTCTCGACTTCTGCGCGCCTGGGCGCGGGTGTGGTGAAGACTAGCTCGTAGTCGTCGCCGCCGGCCAGGAGGCAGTCGCGCTCGATTCCCGGTGGCGGCAGATCGGCAATACACAACGTTGCGCTGACCTTCGATTCGTCGAGGATATGGCCAAGATCGGCAAGCAGCCCGTCGGAAACATCGATGGCGGCACTGGCCAGGCCGCGCAGGGCGAGCCCCAGTGCCACTCGCGGCTGTGGCCGGGTCAGGGCGGCGAGGCAATCGGCACGGGCCGGTTCTTCGAGCGTGTGGCGGCCTTGCAGGTGAGCCAGTCCGAGCGCCGCGCGCCCAGGGCTGCCGGACACCCAGATGTCATTTCCCGCCTGCGCGCCGACGCGCAGCAGGGCCGTGCCTGCCGGCACTTCGCCGAAAATCGTGACGCAAAAATTGCGGGGCCCCTTGGTGGTGTCGCCGCCGATGATATCGATACCGAACTCGTCGGCGCAGGCGAAGAAGCCGCGGGCGAATCTCTCGATCCAGCTTTCAGTCGCCGCTGGCAGTGCGGCTGCCAACAGCGCCCAGCGCGGTTGTGCGCCCATCGCGGCCATGTCGGAGACATTGACCGCGAGCGTCTTCCAGCCGAGGTCCTCAGGATTGGTATCGGCCAGAAAATGCGTGCCGGATACCAGCATGTCGGTCGAGACCACCAGCTCCATGCCGGGTGATGGCCGGATGATGGCGCCGTCGTCGCCGACGCCGAGCACCGTGTGGCGCGTCGGACGGCGGAAGTAGCGGTCGATCAGCGCAAACTCGGACGGCATGGGGCTAGCGCCCCTTCGCCTCGTGGGGGCGCAGATCCGGGGCAAGCTTGTCGAGTACGCCGTTGACGAAGCGGTGGCCATCTGTGCCGCCATAGGTCTTGGCCAACTCGATGGCTTCGTTGATGACGACGCGGTAGGGCGTCTCCGGGTGGTGGCGCAACTCGCAGGCACCGAGCAGAAGAATGCTACGCTCGATTGGCGACACTTCTTCCCACGGCCGGTCGACATGCGGAACGACCGCTTCGCGTAGCGGCGGAATATTGGCGAGACATTCCGCCAGCAGTGTGGTGTACAACGCGGCGTCGGCCTTGTCGAAGCCGGCGACGGATTCCGCCTGCGCCCGGATAGATGCCTCATCCTGGCCGCCGACCATGTGCTGGTACAAACCCTGGACGACGAATTCGCGCGCCCGGTGGCGCGGTGCCTTGCCGGCGGTCACTTGACCGCCTTCAGCAGCCGGGCCATCTCGACGGCGCATTGCGCCGCTTCCATGCCCTTCTGGTGCATCCGTACCTCGGCCTGCCCGTCCGTCTCGGTGGTCAGTACCGCATTGGCGACGGGAACGCCGGTGCCGAGTTGAACTTCGCTGACACCGCGTGCGGACTCGTTGGCGACGATTTCGAAGTGATACGTTTCGCCGCGGACCACGCAGCCAAGTGCGACCAGCGCATCGAATTTGCCGCTTTGGGCCATCGTTTGCAGGGCGAGCGGAATCTCCAGTGCGCCGGGCACGGTGGCCAGCGTCGTGTCGCTCACACCCAGGCGCCGCAACTCCTGGCAGCAGCCCGAGAGCAGGCCTTCGCCGATGGCCTTGTTGAAGCGCGCCATGACGATGCCGATGCGCAACCCGGCGCCGGCAAGGTCCGGCTCGATCTCCCGGATATCGGCGCATTTGCCCGTCGCGGCCGGCGCCGCGGTATTCGGCTTGAAACTCATGCCAGTGCCTCCTCGGACGAAAGGTAACCGCAGACTTCCAGCCCGAAGCCGGCCATGCTCGGCATCTTGCGCGGCGAGGCCAGGAGACGCATCTTGCCGACACCGACTTCGCGCAAGATCTGGGCGCCGATGCCGTAGATGCGCGGGTCCCACTTGGCCGCAGGCTTCTGGTCGTCGTCCTTCAGTGCCGCCAGCAGATCGTCGCCGGCCTCTTTGCGATGGAGCAGGACGATGACGCCACGATCGTGCCGGCTGATCGCCCGCATGGCCTGGTCCACGCTGAAGCTATGGCGGCGGCTGGCGCAATCGAGGAAATCGAGTACCGAAATGGGTTCATGTACCCGTACCAGCGTCTCCTCGCCAGCGAAGATTTCACCCTTGGACAGTGCCAGATGCACTTCGCCGCTGGTGCGGTCGGCGTAGGCGCGCAGGCGGAACGAGCCGTGGGCGCAGGTGACTTCCCGGTCGGCCACGCATTCGATCAGCTTCTCGTTTTCGGAACGATAGTGAATCAGGTCGCGGATGGTGCCGATCTTCAATTTGTGTTTGGCGGCGAACTCCAGCAGTTGCGGCAG
>PMIH01000061.1:0-3856 GCA_003158255.1 Rhodocyclaceae bacterium | reverse complement strand
GCCTCGATCGACATCGTGAAGGCGGTGCCGTGCGGCGTCCGGTTATTGCGCACCATCAGCGACAGATCCAGCTGCTGGCAACGCGTCTCCGTCAGTGTCAGGCAGACGAGACCGCGGGCGTGGGTGACCATGAAATTGATCGCTTCGGGCGTGACGTGCTCGGAGGCGAGGACAAGATCGCCTTCGTTTTCGCGGTCTTCCTCGTCGACAAGAATGACCATCCTGCCGGCACGCATGTCGGCGACGATGTCCTGAATGGGGCTGATGCTCATGGTCGTGAGTTTCTTCGGTTGGGGGCGCCGATTCTACGCTTGCGCCTCGGGGTTAAGCATCCGCTCGACGTATCGCGCGATCAGATCTACTTCGAGGTTGACCCGGGTNNGTGATCGAACCTTTGCGGGCGATGTACTTGGCCAATTCATTGGGTGCCCGAATGACCAGTTCGTGTGATTCGCCGATCCGGTCGAACTTCAATACTTCGCCGACACCGTCCACGTGGCCGGAGACCAGATGACCGCCGACGAAATCCGAGAGGCGCATGGCCTTTTCGAGATTTACCTTGCCGGGCGCATCCAGGCCCGAGGTGCAGTCGAGCGTCTCGCGCGAGACATCGATCTTGTACGTAACGCCCGACTTTTCGATCACGGTCAGGCAGACGCCGCTGTGGGCGATGGAATCACCCACAGCCACATCGGCGAGGTCAAGACCAGGCGCTTCGACAGTCAGGCGCAGACCCGTTTCCAGGGTTTGCAGATGGGAAATTTTGCCGGTGGCGGCAACGATGCCGGTGAACATGATGGGATTCGCAATAGAGTAAGATGGACCTATTATAAAACGCCGACATTTGGCCCGACGCCCTGGGGCCGAACGCGCATGGACACCAACGATCGAACCCCTAGAGTGGCGGGCACCGTGCTTTATGTCCGCTTGCCGTGCTGGAAGATATATCCAGGCGGCGTCATCTACGTCGCCGACTATATCCATAAACGGCGACCGGACGTTCGCCAGCATCTGCTTGACCTGGCGGTCGTCGCTCCGCGCGAACGCCGGCGCGTGTTGATCGAGCAGCTAAAGACACTGCGCCCAGACATCGTTGCCTTCTCCTGGCGCAACATGCAGTCGTTCGGACCGCATCCGGAGGATGATGCACTCGATGTGGTGATGAATTTCGACTATTCGAGAAATCCCTGGCGCTGGCTCAAGGCGGCCAAGGATGCGGTTCGCATCATCGGAGACTACGTCGGCAGCCGTCTGCGCAACTTCGGCTACATGAAGCTGGTGCGCCGCCTGCTGCCGGGAAGCCGCATCGTCATTGGTGGCACGGCGGTGTCCATCTTCGGCAAGTACGTGGCGGAAAAATGCCCGGCGGATACGGTGGTCGTCATCGGCGAGGGCGAGGACACCATGCTTTCGGTTGTCGATGGCTTCACCGAGCCGGTCGGCGATCTCTACTACAAGGATGCGCAGGGCCAGGTCAGCCATCGAGTGCGCGATCACGAGTTCGATCTGGCGACCCTGACGGCGGTCGATTTTCCTTACGTCGAGTCGATCTTCCCGGCCTTCAAGGAATACTTGGACAATGACATTGGCGTGCACACCAAACGCGGTTGTCCGCTGCAGTGCCACTTCTGCCTCTACAACAAGATCGAGGGCGCCCACCAGCGCTACCGCGACCCGGTGGAAATCGCCCGCGAGGTAGAGGCGCTGCGCACACGCTATGGCATCCGGCGCATCTGGTTCACCGACGCCCAGTTTTGCTCCACCAAACGCAGCGTCGAGCATGTCGACCACATTCTCGACGAACTGCTGGCGCGCAAGCTGGACATCGCCTGGTCGGGCTATCTGCGCCTCAATCACCTGACGCCGGAGCTGGCCAGCAAGATGCTGGCATCCGGCATTGCCAGCATCGACCTCTCCTTCACCGGCGCACAGGAAATCATCGATGGCCTGACGCTGGGCTATTCGCTGGAACAGCAGATGGACGCTTTCCGCATGTTCAAGGCGGCCGGTCATCGGGACCAGAAGGTCAAGCTCTACATGCCGTTGAACGCGCCCGGCGAGACGGTCTGCACGTTGCGCAAGACCATCGACAAGGTGAAGGAACTCTATGCGCTGTTCGGTCGCGACAACGTCCTGCCCTTCATCTTCTTCATCGGTGTGCAGCCGAACACCCCTGTGGAAGGGCTGTTGATCGAACGCGGTTACCTGCCGGCCGGTTACAACCCGCTAACGCTCAACCCGTTCCTGATCAAGAAGCTGCTCTACAACCCGAAACCGCTTGGCCGCCTGATCGGCCGGGCCTATCTCGAAGCCGTGGAGTCGATGGATCCCGCGAGCGAATACGTGGGCCGGGCGACGCTTGACGTCATCGAGCGCGAATTGTCGAAGCCCGAGATCATCGAACATTGCCGCCAGGTCGCTGTCCGTGCCGCGGCGTCGCCAACGGGTGAGGTCAAACCGGTATCGATGCTGCCCGCGATGAAAATCTGCCGCACCGTCGTTCCCGACTGAACGTCATCCGGTCCGGGGGGGTATCGATCAGGGGCGCAGTGCCTGGCCGAGCGTATTCAGGAAATCATTGGCCGGCTGGTAGCCCACCACGCGCACGTCATGGCGCTCCTTGCCGTCGCCGCCAAAGAAGATGATGCCGGGCGGGCCGAAGAGGCCGAAGCGCTGGAGCAGCGCCTTGTCGTCGTCCGAGTTGGCGGTGACGTCGGCCTGGAGCAGCCGGACGCCGGCGAGTTTCGCCCGCACCTGGGCGTCGGAAAAAGTGAACTTCTCCATCTCCTTGCACGACACGCACCAATCGGCATAGAAGTCGAGCATGGCCGGTTGTCCTTTGACGCTCGCTTCNNGCAGGAAACCGAGCGGCTGCAATGGATCGCGCGCGCCGCCGAGCACGCCGGCCAGCATCGCCGTGCCGCCGAGCAACATGAGCACGCCGACGCCCTTCCAGAGTCGGTGCCAGTTGTTGGCGTGCACGGGCAGCGAATCGAGGGCGTGCAGGTAGATGGCCGGCACAATCAGCAGTGCCGCCCAGCCGAGCATCTGCAGCCAGACGGGAATGACCGGCGTCACCAGCCACAGCGCCGTGGCCAGCATGATGACGCCGAAGAACTTCTTCACTGCTTCCATCCATGGGCCTGTCCTGGGCAGCAGCGAGCGCGAGAAGACGCCGACCAGCAGCAGCGGCGCGCCCATGCCGAGCGCCATGGCGAAGAGCGCGGAACCGCCGAGTACGGCATCGCCGGTCTGGGCGATGTAGAGCAGCGCGCCGGCCAGCGGCGCGGCGACGCAGGGGCCNNAAGCCGCCGAGTACCCAGGCGTTTTGCAGCGCGCTGGAGAGCAGGGTGCCGGAGAAGCCGGCAGCGACGCCGATGGCGGCGTAGGTGACCGCCATGCCGAGCACATAGGCAAGCGAGAGCATGAAGGCGCGGGCATGGGTCACGGCATGACCGTGATTGACGATGATGCCCGAGAGGATGGGCACCATCGGGAAGACGCAGGGCGTCAGGCAGAGCAGCAGCCCGAAGCCGAAGAAGCTGGCGATGACGACCCAGAAACCGCCGGTCTTGAGCAGCCTGGCGATCTTCGACGATTCGTCGCCGCTGCCGGTGGGCGGAGCAGGCGTGGCGATCGGTGCCGCCGCCGGCATGGCACTGGCGAGGAGGCTAACGGTTGCCTTCTGCGGCGTCGGCGGATAGCAGACACCCTGATCCCAGCAACCTTGCGAGACGGCCTTGAGCGTGAAGGATTCGGCACCGTTCGCTTCGATCGGAATCAGGATCTTCACGTCCTGGCGGTAGGTTTCGACCTTGCCGAAGAACTCGTCGTCCTTCACCTTGCCGGCCGGGAA
>PMIH01000269.1 GCA_003158255.1 Rhodocyclaceae bacterium | reverse complement strand
CGTCTCGCCGGCGCCGCGCTCGTACACGCGCAGCCGGATGGCGCGGCGGTCGATAATTTCCATGAAGCCGGCGTTCACGCGGCGCGGAAAGCGCGGATGCGCCTCGATCAGCGGGCCGTACCTGCCGACGGGAAATTCGTCCACATCCACCACCACCTGCACGGCATGCGGATTGCCCATCGAGACGGCGGTAATGTCGAAGGATTTGTCATTCACCTGCAACGGCTGCACGACGTCGAGCCGGTCGCTCTCGAACGGCACTTCGTCCGGCGACAGGCGCGGCACGCCCATGTCCACCGTNNCAGCGGGCGCCGTTGCCGCATTGCTCGACCTCGCTGCCGTCGGCATTGAAAATCCGATAACGGAAATCGACGCCGGACTGCGTCGGCGCCTCGACGACCAGCACCTGGTCGCAGCCGATGCCGAAATGGCGGTCGGCCAGGAAGCGCGCCTGCGCCGCGGTCGGCACGAAGGGCTGGTGGATGGCGTCGAGCACGACGAAGTCGTTGCCGAGGCCGTGCATCTTGGTGAACTTTATTTTCATTTCATCAACGCAACGTATTCTTTGAAAATGCAACGATCCATCACGACGGTCATGCCCGCCGCGCGTGCTTTCTCGGCGGCTGCCTCGTTGACCACGCCCTCCTGCAACCACAGCCTCTTCACACCCCTGGCGATGCACTCGTCCACGATGCCGGGCACATGCTCGGGCGCCCGAAAGACATCGACCAGATCGGGCACTGCCGGCAGGTCGGCCAGGCACGCAAAGGCCTTTTCGCCCAGCACTTCGCCTTGAACCGGCCGCACCGGAACGACGCGATAGCCGAAGCCCTGCATGGCCTCGGCGACGCGATAGCTCGGCCGCGCCGGATTGTCGGACAAACCAAGCACGGCGATGGTTTTCACCGTAGCGAGCAGGGTACGGATTTCTTCGGCGGAAGGATTCTGGAACATGGGCTGATCTTAGCGGATAAGGGACGGCGCTCGGGCGCGAATTCAGGCCCTGTAGACGCTCTTTTCTCCGCGCGGCCGGGTCTTGAAGCGCCGGTGCAGCCAGAAATATTGCTCCGGCATCTTCAGCACTTCGGACTCGATGTAGGCGTTCATGCGCCGGGTGTCAGCCTCGATGGACGACCCGGGAAAATCGGGCCAGGGGGCACCGATCTCGATCAGGTAGCCGTCGCGCTCCATGTGCGCGATCACCGGTATCACCACCGCACCGGCCAGGCGCGCCAGACGCGACAGCCCGGTGATGGTGGCGGCGGGAAAGCCGAAGAAAGGCACGAAAATGGTGTCGCGCTCGCCGAAGTCCATGTCCGGCAGGTAGAAGAACGGCATGCCGGCCTTCATTGCCTTGAGGCCCTTGCGCGTGCTTTCCTGGCGCGACAGCATCAGCGACTTGCCGAAGCGGGCGCGGCCCTTGTAGAGCGCGGCGTTGAACAACAGGTTCTTCTGGTTGGCGTAAATGCCCGACATGTCGTATTCCATGCTCATGCGCGTCCACGCCATGTCGAGGCCGACGAAATGCGGCACCAGAAGGATCACCGGCCGCTTGCCGTAGAGCGCGTCGAGATGCTCGCGGCCCGTCAGCCGCCCGAGCTTGCGGATGCGTTCCGCCGGCGCCCACCAGAGCAGGCCGCGCTCGAGGAAACTGCGGCCGAAGGCCTCGAAGTGGCGTACCGCCATGGCTGACTTTTGCGCCGCCGACATGCCGGGAAAGCAAAGTCCCAGGTTGGTCAGCGCGATATGCCGGCGCTCGCGGCCGAAGCGATAGAGCAGTCGACCGAGGCCGCGGCCGAGGCTGGCGAGGATGGGCAGCGGCAGCCAGTGCAGCAGCCACAGGATGGCGAGGGCGATTCGGGTCATGGTGAACCCGCTGGGCGTTGGCGGCTGATCATTGTGGCTCCGGCGCTCCGGCGGGTTTCTTGTAACGGTTGTAGCCCCAGAGATACTGCTCGGGACACAAGCGGATGATGGCCTCGATTTCGTGATTCAACTGGGCAACGCGGCTCGGCAGGTCGCCGGCCAGCGGCGCCGACAGTGCAATGAAGTGAATATGGTAGCCGGCGCTGTAATGCAACCGCTCGGCGTAAGTCATCAATATCGTGGCACCGCCCTCCGCCAGCCTTGCCGCCAGTGTCATCGTGTAGGCCGGCTTGCCGAAGAAGGGCACCCAGATGCCCTCGCCACTGCCCGGCACCTGGTCCGGCAGCAAGCCGGTCGCTTGCCCCTGCTTCAGCGCTTTCATCAAGCGGCGCACGCCGCCGAGGTCCGTCGGCGCCAGCTTCAGGTTGGCGCCACGGCCCAGTTCCATCAGCGGCGCCAGCCAGTCCTGACGCGGCCGCCGGTAGAGTACGGTGATGGGATGCACGCTGCCGTCGGCGCTCGGTCGCGCAGCAAGATACTGGGCGGTGATTTCGAAGCAGCCGAGGTGCGGCGTCAGGTAGAGCACACCGCGGCCAGCGGCGCGCGCGGCCTCCACCAGCTCCCAACCGGTTACCTGCGCCACGCGGTCGACCAGTTCGGCCGAGGGACGCAGCCAGATCTTGGGCAGTTCGGCAACGCCCTTGCCCGCCTCGGCAATGGCGGCATTGCGCACGTGTGCCATGCCGGCGAGGGCGATGTTCTCGCGCATGTGGCGCCGGTAGGTCGGCGAGGCAAGCCAGGTTAACCAGCCCAGCACGGCGCCCAGATTNNGCGAAAAAGAAAAACCATAATGCTGCCGGGTTTGACCCCGGCCGAGAAAAAAGTAGAATTATGCCGTTTCCGCCGAGTTAATCAGGACAACTTGCAGGGCGGCCTACAAATTCTGCTAAAGCGTCGCCTGCTCCAACCCCCGAGCCGGTCACGCCGGACCCAATGGGGATGTACATAAGGAGCAGTCATGTCAAATCAATATTTCTTCACCTCGGAATCGGTTTCCGAAGGCCATCCGGACAAGGTCGCCGACCAGATTTCGGACGCCATTCTCGACGCCATCCTGGCGCAGGACAAGCATTCGCGCGTTGCCGCCGAAACGCTGTGCAACACCGGCCTCGTCGTCCTGGCCGGTGAAATTACCACCTCGGCCAACGTCGATTACATCCAGGTCGCGCGCAACACCATCAAGCGCATCGGCTACGACAACACCGAGTACGGCATCGACTACAAAGGTTGTGCCGTGCTGGTCGCCTACGACAAGCAGAGCCCGGACATCGCCCAGGGCGTCAACAAGGCCTACGACAACGACCTCGACCAGGGCGCCGGCGACCAAGGCCTGATGTTTGGCTACGCCTGCGACGAAACGCCGACGCTGATGCCGCTGCCGATCTACCTCTCGCACCGGCTGGTCGAGCGCCAGGCCATGCTGCGCAAGGACGGCCGCCTGCCCTGGCTGCGTCCGGACGCCAAGAGTCAGGTGACCATCCGCTACGAAGACGGCGTGCCGGCGGCGATCGACACCGTCGTGCTCTCCACCCAGCATGCGCCGGACATCGAGATGGACAAGCTGCGCGAAGCGGTCATCGAGGAACTCATCAAGCCCATCCTGCCCAAGGAACTGATCAAGGGCGAGATCAAGTACCTGGTCAACCCCACCGGCCGCTTCGTCGTCGGCGGCCCGCAGGGCGACTGCGGCCTGACCGGCCGCAAGATCNNNNAACATCGTCGCCGCCGGGCTGGCCAGCAAGTGCCTGATCCAGGTCTCGTACGCGATCGGCGTCGCCAACCCGACCAGCGTCTGGGTCACCACCTACGGCACCGGCAAGGTCTCGGACGAAACCATCGCGGAGTTGGTGAAGAAGCATTTCGACCTGCGCCCGAAGGGCATCGTCAACATGCTCGACCTGCTCCGCCCGATCTACGAAAAGACCGCCGCCTACGGCCACTTCGGCCGCGACGAGCCGGAATTCACCTGGGAAGCCATCAACAAGGCCGCCGTACTTCGGGACGAGGCCGGACTGTAGACCGCAATAATGTGTGGCGGCCTATGCCGCCACACATATGACCCGGTTATCATCCGGCCATGCTGAAGCGGATTTCCGTCAACGACCTGCGGGTCGGCATGTACTTGCACGAGTTGGGCGGTGCCTGGCTCGACCACCCATTCTGGCGCGCTTCGTTCAAGATCGAGGACACCCAGTCGCTCCAGAAGATTCGCGCCAGCGGCATTTGCGAGGCCTGGATCGATACCGCCATGGGCATCGACGTCGCCGGCGGCGTTACCGAACAGGAAGCGGCTGCCGAAGTCGAACTCGACCTGCAACTCAGCGCCACTACGGCCGCGCCGCCGCAGCGCAGAAGCAGCGAAGCCGAGGTGGCGAAGGCAGCCGAGGTCTGCGCCCGTGCCGTGGCGGAAGTCGGCAGCATTTTCCAGGAGGCCCGGATGGGCAAGGCGATTCAGACCGACACGCTGCTGCCGGTCGCCAACCAGATCGCCGCCTCCGTCGAGCGCAATCCGGGCGTGTTGTCCGCCCTGCTGCGGTTGCGCCGGCAGGACACCTACACTTACATGCATTCCGTATCGGTCGGCGCGCTGATGGTGGGCCTCGGCAGGCAACTCGGCCTCGAAGCGGGTTTGCTGCCGGAGCTCGGCCTGGCCGGCCTGCTGCATGACATCGGCAAGGTCGGCGTCGAACTCGAACTGCTGAACAAGAAGGGCCGCCTGACCGACGAGGAATTCGATCGCCTGCGCGAGCACGCTCCCTACGGGCACCGCCTGCTGCTGAAGGGCAAGGCCAGCGAGATCGCGCTTAATGTTGCCCGACATCACCACGAACGCGCCGATGGCAGCGGCTACCCGGACCGTCTGGCGGGAGAGAGCATCGATCTGCACGCCCGGATGGCAGCAGTCTGCGACGTCTACGATGCGACCACCTCGAACCGTCCCTACAAGGATGCCTGGCCGCCCGCCTACGCCCTGCGCAAGATGGCGGAATGGAGCCGCAGCCAGTACGACACCAGCGTCTTCCACGCCTTCGTCCGTACGGTCGGCATCTACCCGATGGGCACGCTGGTACGCCTGAAATCCGGCTATCTCGGCGTTGTCGTCGACCAGAACGAAAACGCGCTGCTGACGCCGCGGGTGAAGGTGTTCTTCGCCATCGCCAAGGGGCATCGCGTTCCGGTGAAGATCGTCGATCTGGCCGAAGACGGCGACGAGATCCTTTCCCACGAGGATCCGGCCGTCTGGGGCATCGAAGATCTGCACACACTCTGGAGCGGTCACGACCGGCCGTTGTTCTAGCCACGGCCGGGGCGGTATAATCGCGGCAGCCGAGGAGCGCTGCGAGGATCGATAGGGGTCCCCAGGCTCGGATTTGTCCAGAACTGCGCTCGCCTAACCCGTACCGGAAAGGTGAGCATGCAAGTCCGTTTCCTTGCCTCCTTTCCGGTCACAAGTTCAAGGAGAGAACATGAACGCCGTGACTGAATCCAAGCAAGACTACGTTGTTGCCGACATGGCCCTCGCAGATTGGGGCCGCAAGGAAATCCGCATCGCCGAGACCGAGATGCCCGGCCTGATGGCGATCCGCGAGGAGTTCGCCAAGAGCCAGCCGCTCAAGGGCGCGCGCATCACCGGCTCGCTGCACAT
>PMIH01000233.1 GCA_003158255.1 Rhodocyclaceae bacterium | reverse complement strand
CCAGAACTCAGTCTCGAAGAATTCGGGCGAAAGCCAGTCGGTGATGCAACTGGCGGCCATCGTCTCTTCGTCGGCATTGCTGAGCTTCAGCAATTCCGTTCGATCCCTCATTGAGAAACCCATCGAAGTCACCGGCACCTTGGCGCGACGCTTGTCGACAAGCCGCGCCATGGCATTCGACTTGTGCCTCTCGTTGAAATCCAGCGTTTCCTCGAACACGGTCTTGCCTTGGTTGATCAGGGACGGAATCGACTTGTAAAGATCCCAAGTGCATTCATAGTTGTCGGTCGTCACCATGCGCCCGCCACGCATCGAATACCCGCCAGTCGGGTCCCCGGCGCCGTCCAGGCTTCCGCCCATGATGGGTGCCGCTTCGAGGATCGAGATGTTGCCGCCGGGCAGATTGCCGTCGCGGATCATGAAAGCAGCGGCAGCCAGGGATCCGATGCCGCCACCGACGAGATAGGCCTTGGATTTCATGTTCATATTCTCTGATTCCCCAGGTAAGGTTTGCTACGTGCCCATTGAACAAGCATCGGACCCTGCTGCGGCCAGCCAATTGACGGGAGCTGGAAGTCCGCATCAGGTCGAAGTATCCGCGCACGCGCCGCACAGTCTGTGCGACATCGAACATTCCATTCCGGTCCGACTGCCACCTACGGCGGTATGTGTGCGACAGCGCACTGACATGCGCTAGGCAATGGTCTATCTATGAAGGCTCGAATCGACAACCAAGCCCAACGAAGGAGCAAGATCATGACTGCGCGCGAAGACTATCAAGAACTCATGGAAAAGCGGTTGAACGACTGGAAGGCCAAGACCGAAGAGTTCAAGGCCGGAGCCGGACAAATGGAGGCGGAGGCCAAGGCCCAGTACGGAAAGGGATTGGCGTTGCTGCATGCCAAGCAGGAGGAAGCGTGGCAAAACTTCGAGAAGATGAAGGCCGCCAGTGAAAACAATTGGGAGCAGTTCAAGACCAACATGGATAAGGCTGGTGCAGACCTGAAGGCGGCCGCCGAACACATGACCGCGCAATTCAGGAAGTAAGCCTGCCGGTTCCCGGGTGCGCGCTCGATCGGGCCATGATCGGCGCGTTCCGGCGCTCCGCTATGCGCGTGGCGTCATGCTGGCAACTGGTAGCATTTCTCCCGGAACAGACGCAGGCAGGCGGCTGCTACATCCGTGTCGTACAACATGCCGCTGCCATGCTCGATTTCCGCCAGTGCCGTCTCTATCCCCAATCCGGGCCGGTACGGGCGGTGCGAGGACATCGCTTCGACCACATCCGCCACCGCCACGATCCGGGCTTCGAACATGATCGACTCGCCCTTGAGACCTTGCGGGTAACCACTGCCATCCATGCGCTCATGGTGCTGTAGCGCGACCGCGGCCACCGGCCAGGGAAACGCCACGCCCCTCAGTACATCGTAGCTCGATCGGGCATGCCCCTGAACCAACTGATACTCGATTGCGCTTAGTCTGCCGGGCTTGGAGAGGATTTCTGACGGAATACTGATCTTACCGACGTCGTGCAAATGGCCGGCGACTTGCAATCCCTGCTGCCGGTCCCCGTCGAAACCGAGTTCGGCGCCGATGGCAACGGCGATCTCTGCCACTCGCCGCTCGTGGCCAGCCGTATAGGGATCGCGCATTTCGCTGATGATCGTTGCCACCTCGACGGTGCTCATGAACGCGACCTTGAGTTCCTCGACGTAGCCCCGGATCTCTTCCTCGGCGCGCTTTCTCTCCGAAATATCCTGCATCATCACAATGATTGCGGGCCGGCCCTCGTGTGTCGCGCGAGCGGCGTTCGCGCCGATCTGGATCATTACCCCGTCCCGGCGCCGGCCGGCAAATTCCAGTGCTGCGCTCCGTGCCCCGCCGTCGAGCAGCCGGCGCAGGTTCTCCGCCACCGCGCCGCGGTCGGCCTCGGTGACCCACAGCAGCGGGTCGCTGCCGATGAGTCCCTCCGCCGAGTCCTTACTGATGATCTCGGCGGCGCGCGGATTCACATAAGCGACCTTCCCATCCTGAATGATGCAGATGCCGGTGATCGCCTGTTCGACCAGGCCGCGGTACTTCTCTTCGGTCGCGACCAGCAGATCCAGCGCCTGCCTGCGCTGCGATTCGCGGGCAAAATTGTCGAGCGCAAAGCTGACGTCCGCGGCCATTTCAATCAGCAGGTCGCGCGCCGATTGGTCGAAGGAGTCGACCTCGCCCGAATACAGGGTGAAGGCGCCGATGACGACATCATTCCTGTGCAACGGCAGCGAGACCAAGCCGACAAAGCCGGCTTGCGCCGTATACTCAGGCCAGGGCACGGCTACCGGTTCATTCAGGAAATCCAGACACCAGAACGCTTGGTCCTCGCGGATGGCAGTGCCGATCGGGCCGCATCCGAACGGGCTGTCGGCAGCCACCGAGATATTCAAGCCGGCAAGGTACTCGGTGTGATCACCGAAGCTGGTCGCCGATCGAACCAGGTGGGTCTCGTTATCGACAATACCCACCCACGCCATCTTCATGCCGCCGAACCGCACCGCAGCGCGGCAGACTTGCAGGAACAACTCTTCCTCGCTCGTACAGTGCACGATGGCCTTGTTGCATTGACTCAGCGCGGCATAGAGTTGCGTGTGTCGCTGGATCTTCGCTTGGTCCGCTTTGCGCTCGGTAATGTTCCGAATGTTGCATTGAATGACTTTGATGCCTTCACAGTCGTAAGTATTGCTGACAAATTCAACCGCAATCTTCGCTCCTGTCTTTGTCCTTAGCGGAAGATCCCCGTATCGCACATACCCGCTCGTTTGCAACTCTGCGAACATTTCCTTGCTCTGCTCGATGTCCTTGAACGAGCCCACTTCCCACAGCTTCTTGCCCAGGAACTCCGCATGGGAGTAACCAAGCATATCGATCAAGTAGGGTTGACGTCTTCGATCTGGGCAGTATCGGCATTGAGCAGCAATATCCCGTCTTGAGCGGTTTCAAATAATCGACGGTAACGGCTTTCGGATATCCGCAGCGCTTCACGCGCCGCATCGCTGAGCGCATCGGCAGCAAATGCTTGCGGGGATAGTAAATCGGGCTCTGACATCTCGCGACCCCCATTTGGCTGGCCAAGAAGTCAGGCCAGCACGAACTGGACCGGTCGCCGCATGGAGTATGGCAGTATCGGCCCGCGGCCGAATCGCACCACCAGATCCGGTCGCAGGTCGCCCAGGCCCATTGCGGTGGCGAACTGCGGTCGGACCGAAGCCACCTCGACCGGTTGGTTCAGGAACGCATTGCGAATGCCCAGCGCAGTCGCCTGCAATGCAAAGCGCTCGTAGCAGCGTCCAGTTTCCACCCAATGTGCCTTGTCGCTGACATCCGACACGAACACGGCAATGCCGGCCGAGTTGCGTATTTGCCGTGCATAGCGTTCATTCTCCGACTTGGGCCTGAAGAACAGCCCCAACATTGAGCTGCCCAGCCAGCGCGGCACCACCGGGTTACCCGAAGCGCCGGTGAACAGGCCATCGCCGGTTCGGATGGCCTCGTCGCTACTGAAACGAATCCAGGTCTTCAGTTCCTCGATGAATGCCGGATCATTCATTTGCGCGGTGTTTCCCGACACCACGTACTCCAGAACCGTCTCCATCGCAGATCGTTCCGTCAACAGCATGACGCGCACGCCGTTGCCGCTGCCCGCTTGTTCGAGCAGGCGAAGTTCCTCCGTGGACAGCGGTTTGCCATCGTAGTCGCCACGGGTGCACTGCCGCTCGGCAATTGTCTGAAACAAAGGCGAAGCGAATGCTTTGGTCGCTTCCAGCGTCACCGCTACCGACCCCGAACCGGCTGGATCGAAGTTCGCGCTGGCCTCTAGTCCGTTGGCCAAAGCGGCGTGCGCGAGGTTCTCGGTTGCGCACCCCAGCGAAACAAACATGTGATGGTCGTCGGGATCGACAACCGGACACTGCCGCGAGAGGTCGGGAGCGATCGTAATCGATCGTTCCTGCAAGCGAAACGTCCAGCACTGCGTGTTGTGGCTCGACGGCGCCAACGTTGCATAGTGCACCAGTTCGCGCTGCAGCAACGCATGATCGCTGCTGTTCGTCGCCCCAGGACGACGGAGATTGCGAGCGACTTCCACAGTGCTGGCACCGGACGAGCACGCCATTAGCGCGGGCGTCGTGGCCGCCAACGCGGCGGTACCCAATACGAATTGTCTGCGTCTCAAAATGGGTGGCACAACCAGACAGCGATCATTCGGAGATCAACAAACTCTACTTGCCGCGTTTGATTGCCGCTTCATATTCGTCTTCGCTGATCTTGCGAACTTCAGATTGCTGTATCGTCACGACCGAACCGGTTGCCCGATCCTTGAATTTGACCGCGCCGGATTCACCGGTACGGTCGACATCAGTCGTGTAATAAGTGGCGTCGGTTGCGGGGTCGCGTACCATGTAGTGGTTGCCGCAGCCATACAGAACCAGCAGCAAGGCCGGGAACAGATAATTGATCCTTCGTGACATGACACACGTCTCCTTCCGCTTTGAAACAAAGACAAGCGAACCAGGCTTCAAGCTCAACTGCGCTTGCCTTGGAACCAGCTTCGCTCAAGCAATAACCCGGTGCCCAATTACTTGGGATTGACCTTCAAGTTATTGTGTACCGCCTTGACTGCCTTTACCTTGGTCGCCAAGGCTGTAGCGCGATCCGACTCATTCGCACTATTGACGGCTCCGGTCAAATCCACGACACCTTTGTCGGTGCGTACACTGATATTCCGACCCTTGACCAGCGCGTCTTCAGCAAAACTCGCCTTCACTTTTGTGGTGATCGTCGCATCGTCCATATATTCCACGGGGGTATCTGTCGTCGTGTCCGCAGCATACGAATACACCGGCATGAGCATTGCGCCCGCTACGATCAGGGCCTTGGAGAATTTGATATTCATGGCTGTTCCTTTGCTGAATTGAATGGAAAAGAAGCGGACTTTCGCGCCGAGCAGTGACCATAGGCCCTAGCCGGGACGGCAACGATTGATATCCAGCGCGCTCCAGACATCAGGCTAGGCCATGTGCATGGACTGTTCTGTGCGGTATCGCGCATAGGCTTATCGGTGTAGCCAGTTTCAGGACCAAAGGAATCTGGCGGCAAACAATTGGCCCGCAGTATCCTTAGCCCATGAATCACGACCCCGCGCCCCAACCCTCCTGGCTGGACCTTCCCGCCGGCATACTCAGCGAAGAAGGCGTCATCCGCGTCCTGGAGCCGACGGACAGCGATGCCGGACGGCTGCGCGACGACATTATGACCGGCCGCTACGCCAAGCCCTTCATCCTCGACGACGGCCGCGTGCGCCGCCTTTACTTCACGCTGCGCTATGTGCAGAGCGCGATGACGCTGAAAAATCCGCACGCACTCGATCTCGCCTACACGCGCAAGATGATGGCCTTCCTGCTGTTCCATCCCAACCCGAAACGCATCCTGCTCATCGGCCTCGGCGGCGGCTCGCTAGCCAAGTTCTGCCACCGCCACCTGCCCCGCGCCCGCGTCACCGCCGTCGAAATCGACCCGACCGTGATCGCCATGAGCACACAGTTCGGCGTCACGACCGACGAACGCCTCGCCATCGTCCACGCCGACGCCGCCGACTACCTGCCGGCCGCCCAGGCCGATACTGACGTGCTGCTGCTGGACGGCTTCGACCGCGACGGCATCGCACCGAGCCTGAGCGACCCCGCCTTCTTCGACGCCGCCCGGCGCCGCTTGCGCCCACACGGCCTGCTGGTCGCGAACCTCGCCGGCGCCGAGGACAACTGGCGGCCGCACCTCGCCATGCTGCGCGACGTCTTCGATGAACGCGTCATCCTCGTGCGCGTCGCCGGCGACGAGAACCACATCGCCTTCGCCTTCACCGACGCCAATTTTCCGCCGCATTGGGCCCTGCTGGAAAAGTCCGCACTAGGCCTGAAACGCCGTCACGGCCTCGACTACCCGGAATTCCTGCGCAAGCTCAAGCGCGCAGCGGCGAGGCGGCTGCCGAGGCGCTAGCGCAAATGAAGAAAGGGGACGAACACGTCCCCTCTTTTTGACTATGCCCCCGTACTCGGGGCAGGTCACCACTACTTGGGCTGAACGATCACCGTCGTGGCGCCCGTATTAGTGGCCCCGGTTGCGCCGGTCCTGCCCTTCGCACCCGTACTGCCCGTCGCGCCGGTATCGCCCGTTGCACCCTGGCCACCTGTGGCGCCAGTGTCGCCCGTCGTGCCCGTGCTGCCCATAGCACCTTGACCACCTGTTGCGCCGGTAGTACCCGTATTGCCCTGGTTACCCGTGGCACCTGTGGTGCCCTTGGCTCCGGTGTATCCGGTATTGCCCGTGTTGCCTGTATTGCCCGTGGCACCGGTGTCTCCACGTGGACCTGCCGGACCCGTGCAAGCGCCCAATGCGAGCATCAACAAAGTCACGGCTGTCAGATTTGCGTATTTCATTGCGTTTCTCCTAGTTGGATTTGTTTCTCAGGAGGGAGCGAACAACCTTGCAGCCAACACGTATTGACTTGGTGTGCCTGATTCGGCGCATCGACCCTTCATGGTTCAAGCTACGCAGACTTGCCCATCGAGTCTGTACGCTAGCGCGCATACAACCACGCTGTGACCGCCACGCGCGATCTCACGGCGAGAACTCGTAGGTCAGCGCGGTAACGGTGCCAACGAAGTACGCCCTCCGCCCCTCGGGCCGCATCCATGCCACCTCGCCAGTGAAGGGCACGGTCATTCCGTCGCGCGCCTGGTAGTTGGACCAGTTTCCTTCCCAAGGGGCCATGACCATTTCCTTGCCGACCATGCCACCCCGCGCCTCGGCGCGGAACGAGTCGATCAGGCCGGCGTCGTTGAACCTGAACAGCAAGGTCAGCGTGAGCGGGCCATCCACGATGGTCGCATTCGCCGAACGGTCGTCGACCGCATCCCAGCGCACACCCTGGCTGGGCAATAGCGCGGTCGGGTACCAGAGCGTTTCAGCGAAGTAGCGCATGAATTCGCCGCGCGCAATCTCGCCGCCACCGTTGATTTCGGCCACAGTGAACAAGCCCAGGATCGCCGCGCGCAGCAGGCCATTGCCAGCGATGTAGCTATCGACCACGCGCACCGGCAAGCCCGGCAGCATCGCTATTTTGGCATCCCAGAGGAAGCCCGGACGACGAGTAACGACCCGCTGCCGCGACGTGAACGGCTTCCATTGCTTACCAGTCGCGGACATGTTGAAGGTGCCTGCCATGTCGATCGTGACGGCAGTGATGATGGGTTGGCCATCCTTCAGCACCGCACGGAAGTAGCGTTGCACCGGCGCGGGCAAGCCTTCGAGCTCGCGCGAATCGTAGCGAGTCGGGCGTGGCGGATCGACCCTCGCGTCCACTTGGGCCGCGTCGAGCGTCCGGATCAGCGTCAGCGTGCTATCGGCCCACCGTTTGGCCCCATAAGCAGAGAATCCGACAGCAGCGACCGCCAGCATGCATAGAGCCAGACCGACCCACAGTAGCCACGTCATACGAGTTCCCTTGGTTCTGACCATGTGTCGGACATTCGGCGCAATTCAGTGCGCGGTCTGTTCGCTTGCGAACGTAGACCTGCAACACGCCGGCTATCGCCGACGCGGATCAGTCACCGAGACGGAATCGTATCTTGCAGCGAAAGTCGGCCGTGGTGGCACGGCTACAGGGTGGCAAGTCAGTCATACGCGGCGTACCACGACGACTGACTTTTCGCGGGGTCAGTAAAGTGCCCTCTGCTGCCCTTCGCTGCCCTTCGTTGCCCTCAACGCGACGCCCGAAAGCCGTCTCTCAAAATAGTCGCGGGGGAAACTCGAATTGCAATGTGGTCGAGTGGGCCCATATCACCGTTCACGAAAGCGAGTGACGCTTCTTCGCGCCGCTTCATGAACTGCGCGAAATCGTGCGAATCGTTCTTCAATATCTTCTTCAATGTTCAAGTGGGGACACGCAACAATGAATATATGGCCGAGGGTGTGCAACGCAGGACCGTTCATTTGCTGGCCTTGTCATAGCGGGCGACCGTGCGTTTCAGGGCAACTCCGCGCCATGCGTGGTCGACAAGCTCTCGCACCTCGCCCGCATTGACGTGCCGCAGGTGGACGTTTGTGAATCCCATATACGAGAACGGCATGAGAGAGTATTTCTGTGGGTCCGACTTGACGAGAGCGCGCTGATCCGCGAGCGGTAGCTTGACAACCGCACGGCCCTCGTCCGCGTGGAGGGTGGCGAACATCTTGCCTCCAACGCGGAACGAAGGACGGCCGCGAAAGTCTTGCTCTTTGGCCTCGGGCAACGAAAGCGCGATCTTGCGAAAAATGGTCTGGGTAATCACTGATCTCTTCTCCTAACGAATTTCTGAGGGTCTTGCAGAAACGCCTTCACCTCTTCGGTGAGCGGCCTGCTAACCGCCTGAGTTCGCGCTCCGCGGTCAGAGCGCTTAGTCGAGCTTCTCGATGAAGCGCCGAACCGCCGTGTTGAACTTTTCGGGTTGGTCGTGGTGAACCACATGCCCCGCTGCGAGCGAGAGCAGTTCCGTGTTTGGCCTGCGTTCGGCCATCGCCTGCAGCAGTTTGCCGTCCGCCGCCTTGCTCTCGATGCCTCGCACCACCAGCGCCGGGCAGGTCGTGGCAAGCCAGTCGTTCCAGAAGTCGCCGTCCAAGACCTTCTTCATGGCGGCCAGATCGGCCGGGTCGAAGGCCAGGGTCCAGCCCTGGGCCGTCTCCCTGAACGACGGCTCCACCGACCACGCCAGCCGCTCGCCGATCTTCTGTTCGAGCGCCTCTCGCGTGGGGAACAGGCCGCGCCACTCGAGCACGAAGTCGAACGACCCATGTCCTTCAGGCGGGCTTTCCTCG